>JAAFIU010000152.1 GCA_013298805.1 Cytophagales bacterium
GAAGGCTGAAATTGCCAAAAGAGACGCTAATTTCCAGAAACCGCTTTATATTTTAGAACAACAAAATATTGGTACAGAATCAGAAATGATGTCTTTGGCATTGAAACAAACCTTTGCGGGATTGATGCAAGCTAACCAAAATACTCGTCAACCCGCCCCATTGAGCAAATTAACCATTGGCTTAGAATGTGGTGGTTCAGACGGATTCTCAGGTATTTCTGCCAACCCTGCCATCGGTTATACGTCTGATTTATTGATAGGTTTAGGCGGAACGGTTATCCTTGCCGAATTCCCTGAATTATGCGGTGTTGAGCAAGAATTAACCGACCGTTGTGTAAGTCGTGACGATGCCGCTTTATTCAGTCATTTAGTAAAAACTTATAATGACAGGGCAAAAGCCGTGGGTTCTGGTTTTGATATGAATCCTTCTCCAGGAAACATCAAAGACGGATTAATTACTGATGCCATTAAGTCGGCAGGAGCAGCTAAAAAAGGCGGAACTTCACCCGTAACTTCGGTTTTGGATTATCCAGAAAAAGTGACCAAATCAGGACTTTGTCTTTTGTGTACTCCTGGAAATGACGTAGAATCAACCACGGCAGAAGTAGCTTCTGGAGCAAACTTAGTATTGTTCACAACGGGTTTAGGAACACCAACGGGAAATCCAATTGCCCCAGTCGTAAAAATTGCGACTAACTCTAAATTGTTCAATAAAATGTCGGATATTATTGACATTAACACAGGAACAATCATTGAGGGCGAAGAAAGCATTGAGCAAGCAGGCGAGCGTATTTTGGAATACGCAATCAAAGTTGCCAGCGGTGAAATTGAAGTTTGTGCCGTGAGAAACGGACAAGATGACTTTATTCCTTGGAAAAGAGGGGTAAGTTTATAAATTTGTAGCCCGATGCTTCATGTAGCCCGATGCTTCCGCATCGGCTGTTATAATTCTTTCCTCCGATGTGGAAACATCGGGTTACAAAACTATGAAAAACGCATTTATTGACATTGCCCGCACGGGCAAAAACAATGGCTGGCTCTATGGAGCTGGCTTTTTGATTGTATTGATAGCGGGTACTATCTTTGCCTTCCCTACCATTTTGGTAACCGACCACAAAACCCAACAACCAACTGTCCCTTCATATTTGTATATGGCGGTGGCTATTTTACAATTCGTTGGTATGATTGCAGGTTTATGGTTTGTTATGAAATTTCTTCACGAACGCCCTTTCAAAACCTTAATCACGCCTTTTGAAACCATTAATTGGAAACGTATTGCCCAATCGGCTGGACTTTGGTTTGCCATTACGGCAGTTGTAGAATTATTATTTTACGGTATGTTTCCAGAAATGTACAGTTTCACGCTCAAAATCGAAGAGTTTTTGCCTGCTTTTGTGGTTGGAGTTTTACTAATCCCTGTTCAAAGTACGGCGGAAGAATTGCTTTGTCGGGGTTATCTTTTGCAGGGAATTGGCTCACGAAATATTTGGGCGGGTATTATTGTTACGGCTGTCCTCTTTGGTTTAGCTCATGGCTATAATCCTGAAATTCAAAAAGTTGGCTTTGCCATTGCCATGATTTATTTTATTGGCGTTGGGCTTTTCTTTGCTCTTCTGACGGTCTTCGATAAAAAATTAGAACTTCCTATGGGTATTCATGCGGCGAACAATGTTTATTCTTTTCTCATTGTTTCGTATCCCGATAGCGTGTTGCCTTCTCCTTCTATCTTCATGATTAGCGAACTCAACTTTCCGATGATGATTACGGGCTGGCTCATTACTACGGTTATTTACGTTTTCTTAGCGAATAAAATTTTTAATTTACGGGCTGTTATTGAAGATTCTGAGATTTGAGGCTGAAGTTTAGAGTAAAAAAATCAATAAAACTAAATCATATTTACTCATTAGAATCAGTATAATATCAAATTTTAAAGTTCGATTTTATGAATATTAGTGTTATAAAATGGGCTTCTGAAGCAAATATTTCTTTCGATATACCTTGGAAAAGGGAAGTTCTCGTTAGAAATATCTTACAAGAAGAAATAATAGAAAAAAGACAAAGAGATATTTATCTCTACGAAAAATATAGGATTAAGCCATATAATAAATTTCTTTTAACAATACTCATTACTACTAATTCTTCGGTTAAAAATTTGGAGATTTATCCTATAAAAGTTGATAAAAGAGGTAAGGAAGTAGTACACAGGATTGAAATACCTTATTTTAAGAAGGAGAAATCTTTTTTTCGAAATACTACGGAGGCTTATGTAAATAAATTCTTTGATTATTATTTCGAAGCATTATTTGAAATATTTACCAAAGAATATGAAATTTCTGATAGTGACATGAACAATGTAATTAATAATATAAGATTAAGAATTAAAGCTAAAGAGTATGAATGTATTCCTGATACTATTTTTTAAGCATAAGTATTAGTTTTACCATAAATCTATGGAAAACAGTTAACCCCACATTTATATTATTTTCTGAGATTTGAAAGCGAAGTTTAGAGTAAAAAAATATTCTTTTCACCTTTATAAACACAGAAGCATTTTTGAACACTCTTCTGTACCAATATTGACCTGATAGAATTGCCCGCAAAAGTAAAATGGAGTGATAAATCTATCCGCTTTCGCAAATCGCTTTTCGCTTACAAATAAATAATCATGAAACAATTTTTAAACGAAGACTTCCTCTTACAAACTTCCACTGCCAGCAGACTTTACCATGAGTTTGCCAAAGATATGCCCATTATTGACTATCATAATCACTTACCTCCCGACCAGATAGCTAATAATAAGAACTTCGAAAATTTAACGCAAATTTGGCTTTACGGCGACCACTATAAATGGCGTGCGATGCGTTCAAATGGCATTAACGAAAGTTACTGTACGGGCGACAAATCAGATTACGAAAAATTTGAAAAATGGGCTGAGACCGTTCCTTATACAATGCGTAACCCTTTGTATCACTGGACGCATTTAGAATTGCAACGTTATTTTGATGTGTATGAAACGCTTAGTCCGAGCAATGCCAAGAAGATTTACGATGAATGTTCGGCTAAAATTCAAACACCTGATTTTGCGGTAAGAAGTTTATTATCAAAAATGAAAGTGGAGGTGGCTTGCACAACAGACGACCCTTTGGATTCTTTGGAACATCACCAAGCAATTGCCCAAGATGGAACAATGACCACGAAAGTTTTACCAACTTTTCGTCCTGATAAATACATTTTGATTGATAATCCAAATTTTGCGGATTATGTTCAAAATTTGGGAGTAGTTGCCAACGTTGAAATTACGTCTTACGCTGACTTATTGAAAGCTCTTCGCTCACGGGCGGATTTCTTTGCTTCTTTGGGCGGTCGTTTAGCTGACCACGGTTTGGAGCAAATTTATGCCATCAGTTTCACCGAAGAATCTGCTGATAGTGTATTTAAGAAAGTAATTACTAAGAAAAGTATTACGTCTCAGGAGGCATTGACTTATAAATCTGCCATCCTTCATGCTTTGGGCGTAATGTACCACGAGTTAGGTTGGACACAACAATTTCACTTAGGAGCATTACGAAATAACAACAGCCGTGCTTTGCGTACTTTAGGACCAGATACAGGTTGGGATTCAATTGGTGACTGGTCGCAAGCACAGAGTTTATCTAAATTTTTGGGTCGCTTAGATGAAAATGACCAATTGGCAAAAACCATTATTTATAACCTCAATCCAAGAGACAATGAATTAATGGCTACCATGATTGGTAATTTCAACGATGGCTCAATGGCAGGTAAAATCCAGTTTGGTTCGGGCTGGTGGTTTTTAGACCAAAAAGACGGCATGGAACGTCAAATGAATGCCCTTTCAAATATGGGACTTTTGAGCCGTTTTGTGGGTATGCTTACCGATTCACGCAGTTTCTTATCGTTCCCAAGACATGATAATTGCAGGGAATATCGTAGATAAACTCGGCACAAAAAAAGGATATGCTTGGGCAACAGGGCTTTGGAGTTTAGCGGCAATCGGACACGCATTTGCCAGTTCGGCATTTGGTTTTATGATTGCTCGGGCTGCATTGGGTGTTACAGAATCAGGGAATTTTCCTGCTGCCATTAAATCAACGGCAGAATGGTTTCCTAAAAAAGAAAGAGCCTTAGCTACGGGTATTTTCAATTCGGGTACCAATATCGGAGCAATTATTGCCCCGCTCACTGTGCCTTTGATTGCCGTGTATTGGGGCTGGCAATGGGCGTTTATTATCACAGGTTTGATTGGTTTTCTTTGGTTGGTTTTATGGCAGATTTATTATACTTCGCCAAAAGATTCTAAGAAATTAAGTAAGGAAGAATACGACTATATTCATTCGGATAAAGAGGACGAAGAGAATATCAAAAATGAAGAAAAAATACCTTGGATTAAACTTTTAGGCTTCCGTCAAACGTGGGCTTTTGCTTTGGGTAAATTCTTGACCGACCCCGTTTGGTGGTTTTATCTTTTCTGGTTGCCCGATTTTTTACAAAGCGAATACAAACTTACCTTGATTCAGATTTCGTTTCCAGTAGCAGTTGTATATATCATTTCTACGATTGGCAGTATTGGAGGAGGTTATTTACCAATGACCTTAATTAACAAAAACGTACCCGTTTTCAAGGCTCGTAAAACGTCGATGTTGATTTTTGCCTTGTTTGTACTTCCTGTTATTTTCTCGCAAGTAGCAGGAAAAGTGAATATGTGGTTTGCCGTTTTAGTGATTGGTATTGCGGCCGCAGCTCACCAAGCATGGAGTGCTAATATTTTCACTACGGTATCGGATATGTTCCCTAAAAAAGCAACGGCTTCCATTGTGGGAATTGGTGGAATGGCAGGTGGTTTAGGCGGTATTTTGCTTACTTGGGCGGTACAGAAAAATATGTTTGTGTATTATAGAAGCATCAACCAAATCGAAACGGCTTATTACATTATGTTTGCCATTTGTGCAGGAGCTTATTTATTAGCATGGTTACTGATGCACATTTTAGTACCCAAAATGGATAAAGTTGATATTTAGAATGACGATTTGAGCATTAGAGATTCAAATCATAATACTACGATTTATACGAAAAATTCATTCGACTATCTATCAACGTTGGGGAGGCTCAAAGCCTCCCCGACGTTAGTTACCCAAGCACCTCAATCATTCTTAATTTCCTACTTTTAGCTTCACAACATTAGTTCCCAAAGTAATTTTTCCATTGGTTCTGTACAATACTTTCTTAGCAACAGCAGCATTTGTGGTAACAGTTACATTATGATTTGCCCCGATAATAACAAAATCAGTAGCCAAAGGAGGTCTTCCTAAATTCCAAGTGCCGTTTGTCTCCCAATTTCCCGTGATGATACTGATAATATCTGCTAACGGAACTGCCACATCCGTTGATTTTGCTCCTCCACAAGCAATACTATTGGTAGTCTCAATACATTTTGCGTAATAATTGCTTGAGACTGTTGGCGACACGGGCATCGTTACGGTTGTATTATCTGCCGATTTATACCATTGAACATAATTCCCTGCTCCAATAAGACATCCTGTGGCAGATAAACTAATGCTTTCGCCCGCCACAATGGTTGTATTGTAATTATTTGTGACGTTGGGTATTGGAGGAACTGTATTAATCGACACACTAACATTGACAAAACTACTTGTACAAGTAACCATATCACAACGCACTTTATAATTGGTGGCAACGCTAAGATTTGGCGTATTGAACGGCGAGCCTGTAAATAATAAACCTGTGCCAGCGGCATCATACCATTTAACCGTACCAACAGCACAAATAGCCGTTAAAGAAGCACTTGTATTATTACAAACCGTTGCGTTGCTTGTACCACTTGGTATGGTACTAATCTGATACTCATACGCTCCCATATCAATTACACCAAACTTCCGAGTTTTACTGTCTAAATCAGTAGTAGAAGTATTAACGACATCACTTCCTGAATTAATAGCAGAAGCACAAGAATTCAAATGTATATCTAAACCCGCCAACACAAAAGGAGAAACTACACTATTTACGTTACCCGTTCCATTGGTATAGTTAGTCACGGTTGATTCAAGAGAACTATAACTTACCGCAATGGTGGCGTTGTTACTAAAAAAGGTTTTGCTTCCTCCATTATTCCAGAATATACTATTTTTAAAATCAGGCAAACACGTTCCCGAAGTACATTCATTATATAAAGCCCCACCGTTGGTAGAACCTGTATTACTGTCGAAAGTACAGTTGATAAAGGCAGGACTTGAAGTTCCGCTTGTTCTTCCATCACTATATACCGCTCCACCATTTACGGCAGAGTTATTTTGGAAAGCACAGTTCGTGAAAACAGGATTACTATTTCCGCCAACAGCACTATTAAAGACAGCTCCACCATTTGCCGATGCAACATTATTACTAAAAATACAATTATCAATTTTAGGACTACACAAACTCGGTGAAGTTCCAGAATTGTTTATCATTCCTCCTCCCGTTGTATTTGTACCACTCCCATTGGCATTACCTTTAGTGATAACAAAACCATCTAAAATAGCAGTATTACTAACGCCAGCAGGATTGCTAATTACGTGATAACTATTATCGGTTGTATTATTTAATGTCCCAATATCTCCACTAAGAATCGTAGTATTAGTAGCCAAATTACGTTGTGCCAAAGTAGGAGTCCCGGTATTTGGGAAACCTCCATAGATGGCAACTCCATTAACCATTGAAAAACTAATGGTTCTGTCCGTCGTAGCAGTAGGATAATACGTCCCTGCGGCCACCCAAATTTGAGTGATGACAGAACAGTTACGAGCGGCATCCAAAGCAGATTGTAAATCCACAAAAGCATTTGCCCAAGATGTCCCCGTATTATTGCCCGTAGCTAAGGCATTTACATAAACTGTTCCGCTATAAACACTACAAGGAGAGGCATTCAGTGGGCTTTCCCAGATTCCTCTTCCAAAAGTGGCAGCTCTTAATTTACCCGTAGGATAAAAAATCTCTAAATCACGCACAGGGATTGGAGGCAAACCAGTTGCGTAAGCCGTCCAAGAAGTAGATAAACTATTTCGATAATAGATTCCTAAATCTGTTCCACAATACACTTCTCCTACTCTTCCTACTTGTGTAACAACCGTATTTACGGGTAAATTGGGTAAACCCGTTGCCCACAAAGCCCACGTAGCCCCTGCATCCGTTGAACGATAAATACCACTACCAAAATAAGAAGACTTTGATACGTAAATAATATTTGAATTATTGACATCAATATGAACATGAAGCATTCCACCTGTGGGCATAGTTCCTGTTACATCAGTCCAGTTGATGCCACCATCCACAGTTTTGTATAGTGAGGTGGAGTTCGTTGCATAAATAATTAGACTATTGGTACGGGCTATATCTATCCAACGCACACTCGAAAAAGAGGGACTAATAGCTACCCACGAAGCACCAGCCGTTGATTTATATACTTTATCGCCACCTGCATAAACAACATTTGCTGTAATAGGGTCTTGCAAATAAGGCGTTACCCAATACCCACCCGTAAAGCCCGTAGTGAATGATGAAGAAGATAATCCGCCATTAGTTGATTTGCGTAAACCTCCGTTTTGAGTAGAACCATACATAATATTGTCATTCGTTCTATCAATAAAACTAATCATACCATCGCCCCCAAATATCTGTTTCCAATTCGCTAAATCTGACGTTATGTTTGTTCCGTTGTCTTGATGCCCACTAATAATAAGGTTTGCGTTAGTTGCCGATAAACCCACTCCATAAGGCTGAGCAATTGAAAGATTGGAAGAAACATTCGACCATGAAGTTCCTGCATTCGTGGTCTTATAAACACCTCCGTCATTGGTAATGTACAAAGTAGAAGTTCCTGCAAATGTTAAATCGTGAACGTCGGGGTGGGTATTAGCCGCTGGACTGGTATATACATTGGTAAGGTTTGTCCAAGTTGTTCCTCCATCCGTTGATTTAAGAATATCTATTCCTGCGGCATAAACAGTATTGGCGGTAACTGGGTCAGCAGCTACTGCCAAATCATACCAACCTTGTCCACCTGCAATATTGGGGGTGGTTGACATTAAGGTAAAATTAAGTCCACCATCCGTTGAACGGTAAAACCCAAGCATATTGTAGCTTGTATTAGTTGCCATGAGGTAAACATAATCAGCGTTGGCAGGCGAAACATCCACTGCATATCTATCAGCTACACCCGCTGCGGATAAGCCAGAAGTAATTTGTGTCCAAGTAGCTCCTCCATCCGCTGAACGCAAAAACACTCCTCCATACTTTGAACCTGCAAAGACAATATTGGGGTCGCCTGGTTTAAAGACTAAATCCCTGATTGCTTGGGTAGAAGTACGAGTAAAAGTTGTGCCTCCATTGATAGAACGATAAATTCCAGTAGTTCCCCCCACAATAATAATACTTGGCGTTGTTGGGTTGATAATGATACTGGTTAAGCCCACAAAATTATTTTGAGTATAATTTAAACCAGTAGCACTCCAAGTTGTACCTCCGTCAGTTGATTTGTAAACTCCCGCAGAATAAGGATGATAAAGTGATTGGTCGCCATCGCCCGTTACGGCATATAATGTATTAGTGGATGTTGGGTCAATAGCCATGTCAGTTACACCCGATGCCAAAATGCCATTTGAAATAGAAGTCCAAGATGTACCGCCATTCACAGACTTAAATAATTGTGAAGCAGGAGTACAAGCATACAAAATATTAGAATTTGTTGGGTCAATCCTGATATTATTAACCCGCCCATTACCAAACATATTATTGGTCTGATTGACAGGCCCCAATAATGTCCAAGAAGCATTAAGGAGAGTAAGAGATGAAGTATTATCCTTTAGACTATTAACGGCAAAATTACTACGTGCTTCATACTCTTTTTGAGCAATGATAGATAAATCACCATTCGTTTCCCATACTCTTGGCTCATACCATTCTGCCCAACGGGAATATTTGATAAGTTCTCTATTTTCTTCGCTTTCTTCGCCATCGCCATCTTGTAGGGTATCAACGGTATTACTTTGAAATGTTGCTAATTTTGCAGCGTTATCACGCATAAAAGCCTTCTTAATGTCATAAAAGTTGGCACTTTTCTGCCCAACTTGTAACCAATTTTGAGGGGTTTGTCCAATACTAATTTGGGTATGTAAAAAAAATAAAAGGCAAACAAATGCCAATACAGCCTTTGCCTGAATGGTAGTGTGTTGTGTCATAATAAAATAGGGGTTTGTTGGCAATAGATTTTCCATTTCAAAGACAAGTAAGAAATGATAAATAATACCGGTGTGTTAAATAAAATAGTTTGGCTAAAAATTAGGACGGCTAAACATATAGAATAGCATTATCTTTTCAGTAGAAAAAGGTTGATAACAACTTTTGTTAAATAAGTAAGAAAGGCAAATTAAGAGCAGGTCGTCGAAACAATTATGAATTTTTAGAATAGGGTATCAGTTATTGACGATAATTAAGGATTGGTATTTTAACTCAATACGAAGGCATATAAAATTACCGTAAAAATATAGTATTTGAAGCGAAAATAAGTACCATAAAATAAATTTCTGTACGCCAATACTTTGAATTGCAACTCCATTTAGAAGCGATTAGTGAATAATAAGCCTATTTCTTAAAAGCCCTTTATCAAAAACAGAACAATTATGAAAAAAACATTTTTAATCATTGTATTACTTATCTGTAATATTGCTCTTACACAAGCCCAAACCGCTGATGAGTCGAAAGTAGCTGAAGCCGTGGAGTTTCTCAAAAAAGCCATGATTGATGGCGATAAACTTTCTTTAGAAAAAATCGCCCATGAAGATTTAAGTTATGGACATTCAAGTGGGAATATAGAAACGAAAGCCATGTTTGTTGAAGCTATCAGTTCTGGCAAATCAGATTTCAAAACAATTGACCTCACCGACCAATCTATCAAAGTTTATGGCAAAATAGCGATTGTACGTCATAAATTCTTTGCCGAAACTAATAATGGGGGAAATCCTGGAACAGTCAAACTATCCATTTTATTAGTATTCCAGAAAGCAAAAAACCAATGGCAATTATTAGCTCGTCAAGCAGTTAAGATTTAATTTAGTCCAACAATTGATGGTATTAAGTAGTTTTGTATATTCAAACGGCGTTTCCATTTTACATATTTTTTTGATTATCCATAAATTAAGTCACTAAATCCCAATCCCTAAATACTAACCCCTACTTAGGTCGTAAAATGAGTGAAAACTTAATTTACGACCTAATTTATTTTACTGGATACTGCAAAATATTTCAAAATCTATATCTTAAATATTCCCAAGCCCACAAGCCCACATATTTGGCACGTTATTTGTTTTTAGTTTGGCAACCTTGCTGAGTAGATTTTTAACTATTCCGATTAAGCTACCCCCAGTTATGAACAAAATTTTTCACATAGCCTCCGTTATTGCATTGATATTTCTGCTTGCCTGTGAGAACACTCACGCACAAGCGAAGTTGAAGGCTGCCAATCGTCAGTTTGAACAA
>JAAFIU010000393.1 GCA_013298805.1 Cytophagales bacterium
CGCTCAGGGTGGCATTGCTACGGTTTGGAAAGATGACGATTCCTTTGAAAAACACATTGAAGATACGATGGTGGCTGGCGATTTTTTGTCTGACCGCAGAGCAGTTGAAATCGTTGTAACAGAAGCACCCGAACGCCTAAAAGAATTGATTTCTTACGGAACAAAATTCGATAAAAAGAATGACGGAACGTATGATTTAGTGAAAGAAGGTGGACATTCGGACCAACGAATTTTACATCATAAAGACTCAACAGGAAACGAAATTGAACGAGCTTTATTAGAAAAAGTAAAGTCTTTTAAATCGGTTGATTTCTTCACGCATTATTTTGCGATAGATTTAATTACTCAACATCATTTGGGAGAAAAGGTAACGAAAGATACGCCTCATAAAAAGTGTTTTGGTGCTTATGTTTTCAATACTTTGACAGGAAAAACGGAAACGTTTTTAGCAAAAACTACCCTTTTAGCAACGGGAGGAATCGGGAATATTTACCAAAGTACCACCAATCCAGTTATTGCAACAGGCGACGGAATAGCAATGGCGTATCGTGCAAAGGCTTTGGTGGAAGGCATGGAGTTTATCCAATTTCACCCAACGTCTTTGTATCAACCTGGCAAAAAACCTTCTTTCTTGATTTCTGAGGCTGTTCGTGGACACGGAGGTATTTTGAAAAATATAGATGAAACGACTTTCATGGAGAAATATGACCCACGTTTGTCGCTCGCACCGAGAGACATTGTAGCTCGTGCCATCGACTCCGAAATGAAGAAAAATGGCGTTGACCATGTGTACTTGGATACTCGTCATCTTGAACCAGAAGATTTTAAGCATCACTTCCCGATGATTTATAATTATTGTAAGGATAATCTCGGTTTGGATATTACGGGAAAAGATATGATTCCTGTTGTTCCTGCTCAACATTATCTGTGTGGGGGAATTAAAGTAAATGAATATTCTCAAACCAATATTGAGCATTTATTTGCCGCAGGTGAATGTTCCGCAACGGGACTTCACGGAGCTAACCGATTGGCTTCCAACTCCTTACTCGAAGCAATCGTGTATGCTCATCGGGCATTCTTGAAGTCAATTGAAACCTTTGAAGACAATGTTTTACCAACCAATATTCCAGATTGGAATGATGACGGAACAACGCATCCAGAAGAATTGGTTTTGGTAACAGAAATGACTCGTGAATTAGAATCTATTATGAGTAATTATGTGGGAATTGTGAGAACCGACCGTCGTTTAAAACGTGCTTACGACCGCTTAGAATTGATTTATATCGAACACGAAGAGTTGTATCGACAGTCTAAAATTTCGGTAAAAGTAAGTGAATTACGCAACATGATTAACGTGGCATATTTGGTCATTAAAGATGCAATTGCGAGAAAGGAAAACAGAGGATTGCACTATAATTTAGACAATATCAAAGCCGAATAGATGGGATTGGGATTTAGTGCTTAGGTATTAGTCGATAAAAATGCCTAAACACTAAATCCTGACACCTATTTACCTTGAGCATTAAACTTTTCAATTATTTTTCTATCGGCAATTTTTGTTTGGATTTTTTGCAAGGAATTCAGCACAATTTGTCTCATTTCAACCGATTGAAGGACCTCATCTACTTTCTGTGTATATTTCAAATTGGGAAGAAAAGTTACAGGAAACAAGGTAAAATCATATTGTGTAAAATTGGGAACTTCAACCGTTTTCTTCTCTTTTCCTTCTTTTACTTCTTTGTAGGTTATGTGTTTGGTGGTAATACTTACTTGTGGCAACTTCACGTCTCTTTCGCCCGTCAAAGTTGTATTTGAGAATTTAATATCATCAATATTATTAGCATCAATAGATACTTTCTTCACAACTTTCTCTCCCACCGTCTGAATATGCCAAAGTTGTTGGTCAGTAACGGCTAAATAAACGGCTCTTTTGTTGCCTAAAATCTTTGAAAATGAATCACTGAGCGACTGCATCGCACTTAATTCGGGATATTGAACAGATACGATGGCACGGATACCTTGAATTTCTTGTGTAATGTGTGTAAAAGATGATAAAACACTAAGTTGATTTGCCATTGGGGATTATTTTATTGAACCGAAGTTCCGATTCTTCTTAATTATATATGGAATGCTATCAAAAAAAATGCCAACCATGTAGGGCGGCATTCTATACACGAAAATAATGCTTTTTTTTGAGATTTGGTGTAATAGTCAAATGGAAAGTTCATTGATTTTCTGAATTAAACTTTCTACATCTTCAAAAGTGATTCTTAGTTTTTGTAAGTCAAGTTTTTCGATTAAATCGGGTGAATGCTTTAGCTTTCCATATTTAAGTTTCTTCTTTCTATCTCTCTTTTTGACCACAAAATATCGCTGAAGAATCTTATCTAAAACAAATTCTGGATTCAAAATTGTCTCGGGGTGCTTATTTTGAATTTGATTATCGTCTTTTACCAAATCATCCTTGTATTTATCTTTTTTGAAAACCTCTTCAATAACCTCTGGCTGTGAAAGAATCCAGCTCTCCATTGTTTGAATCATAAAAAAGACAAAATCCTGTATTTCAAAAAGATTATTATTTTCTATTCTTTCCTTTCTCTTATCTTTTGAATCATCTAAATCTATCAGTAATAAACTGTTAGGTTCTCTAAGTTTTACAACGTTCGTAATTGAGTAAGCGGGTTCTGCTTGGATTCTCACTCTTTCATCTTCAAACCCTGAGTTTAATAGTTTATTAAACCCTTCTCGTAGTCTATTTGTATTATCAAAAGTATCTGCATTTAGATTACTTCTCGGGTCGGCTTCACCTTCAAAAAAAACCTTGATAGTTACCACCTTACACCTCCTATCTCACCTCTGAGCCACATCTGACCCGCTAAAAATTCTCCTTGCCAGTCAGGAAAATCATCCTCTGATTTTCTTTTTACTACTGTTTGATTATCTCCATCCTTTTCAAAAATCATCAAATCTTCTAATTCAAAGGCATTTAATAATAGAGGCGAATGTGTTGCGACAATCATTTGAGTGCCATTTTGAGCCGCATATTTTATACCTCTGGCAATCCCATTAATCATATCTGGATGCAAACCTGCTTCGGGTTCATCAATGCAAACTACACTTCCCCGATTTGGGTTGTAAAAAATGGACAAAAGTAATAAGTATCGTAATGTACCATCTGAAATATGTTCTATTGTGATGGCTCGGTCTAAGTTTTTTTCTTTTAAAGATAGTAACGATTTACCAGCCATTGGGGTGGTAAAAACAAGTTCCCTAAAATTTGGATTGACGTTTTTTAGTTCTTCAATAATTTTATCATAAGCCTTTATTGAGTTCCCATTTAGATAACTCAATAGTGCCGTAAGATTTTTACCATCTGAGAGGAGTTTGTTTTC
>JAAFIU010000224.1 GCA_013298805.1 Cytophagales bacterium
TCAAAAAGATACGCTAAACCTTTTTACGCATGGGAAAAGACTTTATAAATATCTGATTAAGAATAACTTAGCAATACCCGATGTATTTAAAGTATTCAAACTTATAAAAGTGTCGGTCTAAAAATGTTAACTATCATTCCTTTATGGTCAAAAAATAAAATGGAACAAATAAAACTTACTCAATATTCACACGGTGCGGGCTGTGGTTGCAAAATTTCACCGCAGGTATTAGACGTAATTCTCAAGGGGAATATCGCCATGCCCGATAATGACAAACTCATTGTGGGCAATCATAGCAAAGACGACGCAGCCGTTTTGGACATGGGTAACGGAACGGCACTCATTTCTACCACCGATTTTTTCATGCCGATTGTGGACGACCCTTTCAATTTTGGAAGAATCGCCTCCGCCAACGCCATTAGTGATGTCTATGCCATGGGTGGAAAACCTGTGCTTGCGATTGCTATTTTGGGTTGGCCTATCAATAAATTATCGCCAGAAGTTGCTCAACAAGTTATTGATGGCAGTAGAAGTATTTGTAAAGAAGCAGGTATTTCTTTGGCAGGTGGACACAGTATTGACTCGCCCGAACCTATTTTCGGGTTGGCAGTGAACGGTATTATTCCCATCGAAAATATCAAGCAAAATAACAAAGCTCAAGAAGGTGATATTTTGTTTTTGACAAAACCTTTGGGCGTAGGAATTTTGACAACCGCAGAGAAAAAATCACTCCTCAAAGAAGCAGATAAAGACCTTGCTTCTAATCAAATGATGCAATTGAATAAAGTGGGTGAAGCTTTGGGAAAATTAACGGCAGTAACCGCCATGACCGACGTAACGGGTTTTGGCTTGTTGGGACATTTAACCGAAATGGCAGAAGGAAGTAATTTAAGTGCCATTATCAACTTTGAGAACGTTCCACTTATCACTCCTGACATTTTTGAGTACATCGCTCAAGGGTCAGTTCCAGGCGGAACAAACAGAAACAGAGATAGTTACGGACATAAAATTGATACAATTACCGAACAACAATGGGCAATTTTAGCCGACCCACAAACAAGTGGCGGTTTATTGATTGCAGTGAATAAAGATAAAACTGAGGAAGTTATTGATACTTTGAAAACGAATGGATTGGAAGAATTTATCAAACCAATTGGGTATTTGACAGGTAAAAAAGATAAGGTGGTTTCAGTTATTTAGGAACTTATATCTTCAAATTGACTGGTTGTTAGATTAGCCAAATTTGAAAGTTGGCTAATCTAAAATTCATAAATCCTAAGTAATGGGACAAAATAAAGCACTATTTTGAGATTACATAGATTACAGATAATCAAACTTATGATAATC
Source organism: Cytophagales bacterium (assembly GCA_013298805.1). Lineage (GTDB taxonomy): Bacteria > Bacteroidota > Bacteroidia > Cytophagales > Spirosomataceae > Arcicella. The sequence goes on from JAAFIU010000224.1 coordinate 1,348, forward strand.
GTAATCGCTACGGCGAACCGTTCTTAAATCGTCATTGTACTTACTTACTCAATATAATCCAAATCCTTCGAGAAAGTTTCTTCTATTTTATACGTTGCCCATAAAGCAGCTCCATAACAAATTACGCCCACAATCATGGCAGCATTGACAAGCCCAAAAGAAGGAATTAGAGCTTTGAAACCAACAGTAATAGGAATTAATGCCCCTCTCACAAAATTAGGAACAGTAGTAGTAACCGTTGCTCGAATATTAGTACCAAATTGCTCGGATGCCATCGTTACAAAGACTGCCCAAAAACCTCCTCCAAAACCCAAAAGCAAACAAAGAATATAAAAACTCAATGATGACAATCCACTGATATTCAAATAGATAATAGTATAAATAATGGCAAAACCCACAAAAATATAGACTGTTTTCTTTCTGCTTTTTAATACTTGACTTACCCAACCACTCAAAAAATCACCGAGAGAAAGTCCTGTATAACAAAACATAATGGTTTTCCCGCCCGTAATTTCTCCTTGTACATTCAACATTTTACTCATTTCGGGTGCAGTCAAAATCAAAATTCCAACAATGTACCAAACAGGTAAACCAATCAAAATACAGTAAAAATATTTCATAAAACGCTCACGATTTGAGAAAAGACTTAGGAGATTTCCTTTCACAACACCTGCTTCAACATTCTGAAAAAGAGCTGATTCAAACGTTCCGAAACGTAAAATCAATAAAAATAGACCCATACCTCCACCAATAAAATAGCAGGTTCTCCACCATTCTGGGTCTTGGCTTGCTCCGCCAACTGCCGCCGCTGTGACTGCTCCTAATGCACCTACTCCTGCAATAATTAATGCTCCAAACCCTCTTTTTTCTTTTGGTAAAGTTTCGTTTACGAGCGTAATTCCAGCTCCTAATTCCCCTGCTAAACCCACACCTGCGATAAATCGAAGGATTCCGTATTGGGTGATTGCATCTAAAAACGATGTATCTTGGACAAATCCATTCAGAACATTGGCGGTGGAATACATCAAAATTGAACCAAATAATACCGATTTACGTCCTTTTTTATCGCCCCAAATTCCCCATAAAATTCCGCCAATCAACATTCCTGCCATTTGGATATTGAACAAAGAAAGGCCCTCTGATAATTGGTGAGCTTTGTCTAATCCCAAACTAACAAGACTCGGATTACGAACCACGCCAAAAAGAATAAGGTCATAAACATCCACAAGGTAGCCCAAAGCAGCTACGGCAATCAGAATTTTAGCACTTTTTGAAATAGAAGTATCAGTTGTGGTCATTTTGGGAATTGTATGTTAGAGGTTTACGATTAATCTTTTGAACCATGACTGGTATGATTTAGTGATTTTAAAACTAATTTTTCAACTATCCATAATTCAAAAAATCGTAGTTCACTCACGCTACCATCTTGATAAAACTTGTGAACGATGAGCGTCAATTTTTAGAAAAATAAATAATAAAATTGAGAACGACCAAAGCGACGAACCTCCGTAACTGAAAAACGGTAAAGGAATTCCGATAACGGGCATCAAGCCGATGGTCATACCAATATTTACCATAAAGTGAAAAAACAAAATTGAAACCACCCCATAGCCATAGACTCGGGCAAATCTGGACTTTTGTCGTTCTGCCAAATAAATAACCCTCAGCAACAAACTCAGAAATAAGCCAACCACCAATAAACTACCCGCAAAGCCTTCTTCTTCGCCAACGGTACAGAAAATAAAATCGGTACTTTGTTCGGGTACGAAATCAAATTTTGTTTGTGTTCCTTGTAAATATCCTTTACCAATTAATCCGCCCGAACCGATGGCAATTTTGGCTTGGCGAACATTATACCCTGTTTTCTTACGGTCAAAATCAGGGTCAATTAATACTTTTATACGGTTTCTTTGATGTTCTTGGAGAACATTATTGATTGCCCAGTCAACCCCCGTAGCAAAAAGTCCCATCGCAAAAGCAACGCCAAGAATCATTAGAATATTCCGAGTTTTGCGTTGATAACGGGGTAAAATCCAAATAACTAAGCCTGATAAAACCGCCAAACCAATAAATATTTGCCAAGAAGGATAAATTAACGACAGGACAAATAATATAATAATACTCAAGAATGAAGCAGGATAAACCCCTGGAAGCCCTTCTCGGTATAACAAAATCATCAAAGATGCAAAAACCAACGCTACCCCAGTTTCTTTTGAAAGCAAAATCAGAATGGGCGGAATCAAAATGATTAGAGCTACGTTGAATTGGTCTTTAAAACGGGACAAATTGACCATTGGTGTACTTACATATTTTGCCAAAGCCAAAGCCGTTGCCATTTTTGCAAACTCGGCGGGTTGTATTTGAAAACCACCTACCCGTATCCAAGAGTGTGAACCTTTTATTTCAGCCCCAACCACAAAAACAGCTAATAACATAAAGATAAAAAAGCCGTAAATAAAAAATGCGGTAGTTTCATAAAAGCGATAATCAATTACTAAAATGGCGATAATCAATAAAACCGTAGTGCCAATCCAGATAAGTTGTTTGCCAGCATTGGTATCGAAAAAGCCCGCATCACCAATCCAAAGCGGGTTTTCGGGATTATAAATTGCTGCGTATATATTTGCCCAACCTACCATTACCGAAACGATAAAAAGCAGGACGGAAATCCAGTCTAAATTTTTTGATATTGTTTCTTGTCTTGCCATTATTTTAGTGATTAGTAATTGGTCACTGGTAATTAGGAACTGGTCAGTTCAAACATTCATCTGCACAAATGATATGATGAATATTGTTTGCGTGTAACCAATTACTAATAACCAATTAACCAATAACTATTTCCTTTACCTCTTCGGTTTCATCGGAATTTTAAATGTATTCGGTTTTTCTGCTCCGATTAATGGTAATGATTGTGGCGTAGTCAAGAATAATTCTTCATCTACTTTTTTCACAACACTATCTTTTTTAGAAGCAGCATTTTTAGCATTATCTGTTTTTGGGGTAGTCCTAATAATATTGATTGGGTAGCCTTTATTCATCCACTTTGTTTCAATGGCTTTTCTGTCAGAATGCCCTTTGATGTATTTTTCGATACATAAAGAAGCAATTGGAGCAGCATGAGCACCCCCAGAACCCGCATTTTCTACAAAGACAGCAATGGCAATTTTAGGATTTACTCTCGGAGCAAAAGCAATAAAAATGGAGTGGTTTTCTCCGTGTCGGTTTTGTGACGTTCCAGTCTTTCCACACATCTGAATATCTGCCATACGTCCATCACTCGACACCGTACCATTATTTACTGCCGCAACCATTCCACCAATCACGGTTTCAAAATGACGATAATCAATCCCTACTGATAATTTTTCTTTATATTTTTCATCAATATCCCCTACTTTTCCAACGCCTTTTACTAAATGTGGACGATAATACCATCCTCTGTTAGCAATAATTGCAGCAACATTTGCCATTTTCAGAGGATTCACGATAATTTCACCTTCTCCAATACTATTACTGGCAATGTTTGAAAACTTCCAACGTAATTCACCTTTGTACATTTTATCGTAGTAAGGCACATCTGGTAATTTTCCTTTTTTCTCGTTTGGTAAGTCAATTTCTAATGACTGCCCAATACCAAATTTAGCAACCATTTCATCCCATTTTGCCAAGCCAAATGCCGATTTTTTAAAAACGTTTTTTTCATTATTATTATAAATAATTCGTTTATATGTTTGGTAGAAATAAGGGTTACAAGAATACTGAATGGCTTTTTGAACATCACTTGCTACTGGGTGATTATGGCTACAATTAATGGGTGAGCCACCATGCCCAAAACCCGTTCCAGCAGTAATAACGCCCATTTGTAAAGCCACTAATGCTTGGATAATCTTGAAGGTTGAACCTGGACGATAATAAGCACTTGGCGGACGATTTAAAAGTGGGTGTAATGGATTTAGATTTAAGGTTTGAAAATACTTTGAATATGTTCTACCTGACAGTAAACTGGGGTCATAAGTCGGAGCCGAAACCATTGCCAAAACTTCTCCTGTTGATGGTTCAATAGCAACCACACTACCCACTTTGTGTTGCATCAAACTATCGGCATAAGCCTGTAAATTGATGTCGATAGAAGTAATAAGGTTTTTTCCTGCAATGGGTTCTTTGTCTAAAGCTCCATTTTTAAAAAGTCCTTTTTCTACTCCTCTACTATTGACCATCATATATTTTTCACCTCTTTCTCCTCTCAGTTGTTCTTCGTACTTACGCTCCAAGCCTGTTACGCCCACATAGTCACCTTGTCGATAATAATCATCTCCTGTTTCTTCTTGTTTAGCTAAGCGTTCTGGACTGATTTCTCCTACATAACCCAAGGCGTTAGCCATTGCTTTGGAATCGTAAGTACGTAATGCACTTACCTGAAAATCAAATCCGGGATAATCAACCATAGCATCTTGAACACGGGCGTAATCTTGCCGAGAAAGCTGACGAAGCATTAAAGATTGACGTACAGGCGAATAAACTCTTGCCAAATGGGTAAGACTGTCAAACTCTGCCCGAGTAATACCAAACATATTACAAAACCGAAGAGTATCAGCAACTCGTGCCTTTTTGGGCGTAACGTATAGGTCATAAACAACGGTGTTGCTTACAATAAGTTTTTTGTGGCGGTCATAAACTAATCCTCGAAAAGGCACTTGAATTAGTTTTCGGATGGCATTATTTTCGGCATCAAGTTTATACGTATCGTCGATAACTTGTAGATAAAATAATCTACCAACGTAAATGAACGCTATCAAAATAAAAAAACCTTGAATAAATCTTTTTCTAATCTCTTCCATTGGGGAATGAGTGATTGGGTAAATGATGGATGAGTAATTGAGTATTAGGACGAATGTGATAATTACGATTAAAACAATAACAACTACTTATATTCTATCTCAACAACGTTAAAACTAAGGCTATAATTGCAGGCATTGCTTGGGTAAAAAATATAGATTTTTGGGCGGTTAAAGCTCCATAAATTCCTGCGGTAATAATACATCCTAAAAAAAAGCAGGCTACATTTACGCTCCATTGTGGGTCAGTAATCAATAATGACCACACTAAACCTGCTCCTAAAAACCCATTATAAAGCCCTTGATTAGCTGCTAAACTTTTGGTTGGTACAAATAAGTCTTTCGGAAAACCTTTAAATATCTTTGGTCCTTTCGTTTTCCAAGCAAACATTTCAATATACAAAATATAAAATGCTTCTAAGGCAACGAGTCCAATGGTGATTTCGGAGAGTAATTTCATTTTTTTGGGGATTGGGATTTTGGGGTTAGGGATTAGATGAATTGGTTAGTTAAATTGTACCCATCGCAGTTTTTTATACTGATTCAAAATGATTTGCTCAAACGGAACATTTGAATCAAATGTTTCCTATCCTACCTCAATGGTAATATAAATGGACCATATAGGTAAGATAGAAAACATAGATATTTGAAAACTTGCAGTTTTCTTCAAAAGCATATTTGTTTGAATTTGGCTTTTGAAAGAATTTATTGGGTACAACATAACCACCCAATTCAGTTAGGGGTAGGGGTTTGATTTCATACTCACCTCATAAACTCTAAACTCATAAACTCTAAACTCATAAACTCCCCCCCCTCATCACTCTTTCGGTAATCCTTTGATAAATAGGTACATTCCTGCAAAAATAAAAAACAGAGAACAGCCAACGGTAAACCAAGGCGTTTGCATTTTAAATTTATCGTCCAACCAAGTGCCCAGATATACACCAATGGCAATTGTCACGAGCATCTGCATTCCTGCTCCTGCATAACGTGCATATTTATTGGGGGAGTTTTTTTCTTCCATCTTACAAAAATAAACCTTTGTAAGCACATTAGAAA
>JAAFIU010000273.1 GCA_013298805.1 Cytophagales bacterium
CCAGAGCAATCCAAAAGTGATTCATCACCACCAATACCCAACTCATGGTGGCACGTCTTCTTTCTGTAAAAGCCTTCAAAACCATTACTAAGCCTATTGTTGCAAATGTTACGGGTAAATATGCTTGAACAATTGGAGAAATTAATTCTTTGTTATACACACAGAAAAGTCCCGCACCGTACACAATGGCAAAGAAAATCAAGACCCGATTGAGTGTCATAAAATTGAGTTTTTTACCTCCCCATTTCAATGGATTCCACAAAAGACGATACATAAATGAATCTAAATTCCATTCTTTGGTACACAAAACATAAAATGTATTTTGTAATTTTTTCGAGAATATAGAATCTTCTATGGTGCTTTGATGCGGTGAAAAATTATAGAATTGTTCACGAATCAAATAACTTGCTACCGATGGCGAAACTAATAATTGGTACGTTCTCAAGAAAGCATTTCCTGCAAAGTGAAAAAGTGCTAAGTTTTCAAAACCAAGGGCAACTTCTATAAAAATTAAGCCGATTTGAGAAATGGATGCGTAGGCAATCTGACTCTTCACAGACGACTGCACACGGGCAATACCCGTTGTGATAATTGCCGTTGATAAGCCCAAAAGTCCAATCAGGATTCTTACCGAAGTTTGTTGTTCCCAAAATGGAAAAGTTCTCATCAATAAGAACACGCCTAAATGCACCGATAACGAACCATAAAAAATAGCCGTTGATGGTGTTGGTCCTTCCATTGCTCTTGGCAACCAAGAAGAAAATGGCAATTGTGCCGATTTGGCGGCTGCCGTTATCAAAATCATTAATGAAATGAAAACACCAATGAACGAATGACTTTGTAAATGTTCATGGACTAATTCAAAATTATTCAATTTCAAAAAAGTAATGTTTTCGTGCCATAAATGGTGGCTCATCCACATGGCTAAAATCAAGCCTACATCGCCAATTCGGTAGATTGAGAATACTTTTACCGCATTTTTAACGGGTAAATAACGCTCACGATAAAAGGCAATCAACAAGAATGATGATAAGCCCAAAACTTCCCAACCAATAAAAAGCGTTTCCATATTTCCTGAGAAAATAGCAACGTTATAACCCAAATAGAAAAACAAAATGGTATTATAAAAACGCTTATAACCTGGTTCACGATGAAGATAATAACGACTATAAATGGTTACCATGAAGGTCAATAAAGAACCAACTAACAGATAAACCATCGTGATTTTATCAAAATATAAATCCACGAAAAAGTCATAACCCGTAGTTCTGAAAACGTCTATGTCCTTCACATTTAAGGTTGGACAGCCTTTTATAAACCACGAAATGACAAAAAGAATAGCTGTTATTAAATGCAAACCAACCGTCAAAAATGCCACTGATGAGATTAACGTCTCTTTTTTATCGGGAATAAATAAACTGATTAAAAACCCGAAAATTGGCAGTAATATAAAATAATTAAGTATTTGAGTCATGAAATTAATGTTTATGTACCACGAGAATCTTTCTCGTGACATTATTTTCTACACAGGAAAGATTCCCGTGGTATTATGCACCGATATGATAGACTGGAATATTTTCTTGAGTTGATTCTAACAATGGTGTGATGTCCAAAATATTTGGTAATTCTTTCGTTAATGGATTATACGGAACGAATTCCCCTTTTTTGAAAGAAAACAATTCTTTTGTTTCTGGATTCACCACTACCAAATTCACCCATCCATTAATAAACCACTCATAGGTAGCGTACAAACGTTGGATTGTGTCTAACACCACTTCAGGGAAATGTTCAACAATAAACAACATTCTCACTGGGTCATGCACTTCAATCATTTGACTTGGTAAGCCTGGACGTAAATCTCCATCAATCCCGTTGGCTACGCCAATCAATCCCATTACGTTATGCGGTAATTTTGTACCTGCTCCTAATTTCTGATTATCAACTCTTGAAAAATAATATTCCAAATTGATACCTCCACAAACTGGAGCAGCGGCTTTCAGAATATTGAAAAGGTATTTTCCTTCTGGGTCAATAGAATAATCGTAAGAATTGAGGAATGAACGTCTATCCAAGAATAAGTCTTTTGACAAATTCCGACTACCCACAATACATAAAGCATTGGTAGCGTGATTCAATTCGGGACGTGGCTCAAACAAGGAAACCGAACGAATTTTAATTTTCTCGTGAATCATAGCAGGAGTCAAATTGGTATCAATTGACTCAAATCTTCTCGAACGTTCTTTGGCATTATAATCCAATGATTTCTCAAAGATTTTCTCATACTTCAAATGATTGGCATAATTTGATTCCGAAAGTAGTTTTTCATCAAAAAAGCCAATTTCATCACGAGTTGTATCGTGCAATGCTCCTACAAATTGCGTTGTATCTGGAATATCAATACCCCTCTCTCTCAATGCTGCTCTTACTTCTGGTTTATTCGCCATCTCGCTCAGTACACGTGCATTGGCAGAACCCGCACGCCCACAACACGCTCCACAATCATAAGCCGCAAAGTGAGGATTATTAACGCTACTTGCACCGTGACCAACTACGTAAACAATAGGAGCAAAATCTTTGATCAAGCCAATACTTTTCAAAGTTCCCTCCACTCTGTCAACCATTTCGTTAATCTCGAACCCAACTTGTAGTCCGTTCTCTTCTTGTTCTGAATGGTTATGTTCTACGGTCAAGCCAGCGTGTTTGTCCATGTGCTTAAACGACGACGACGTTGCTGGACTCATGGATGGACGAAAAATACTACCAAACAATTTGATGGCAGACCAAAATCCCAACGTTTGCGAAATCAACCAACCACTATAAAATGAATGAGAATGTTTTGAGAAATGGATGTCTTTCTCCAATTTGACACCTTTAAAAGATGCTTCGTTGGTTTCTTTCACCAAATATTTAGGAGTTACTGGTGCGGGACATACTTTGGTATAGAACTGTCCGCCTTCTGGTTGAAAGAAAAATTCAACCCCAAAAAAACCTGGTGTCCCAAACGTTTCACAAGAAGTATCGAATTGCTCCAAATAACGTCTAATCGAACATTCTCTATCATCAATACAAAACATAGCTTGAAAAGTAAGCTCATGTACGGCTTTGCTTGGCATATTTTTTTGCTTAATACCCGCCAAAACCTCATCATAATAACTCCATTCAAATGCTTCTTGCCAAATTTTTAATATTTCATGAAGTTCTGATTCTTTTACTTCGGCAAATAAATCGACTGGTTTATCGCTCAAGTTTTCAGATAAGGGAGTCCAACCATCACCAAAATGAAAATCAACGGCATCAATTTCAAGTAATAACTCAAAAATGATAACATCATGCAATGAGATTTTACGAGAATCCAAAAGTGTTTCTGGAAAATCTTCTACCGCCGAAACCATTCCTGACCAACCTTGGTGGGCAAATTGTTGGTCGTATAAATATTGACTATAAAGTGATTCGTCACCTACCAAAATTTTGAGTAAATCCGAAATTTTACAGTCAGTGTTCAACAATAAACTTTTGGCTCTTTTTCTTCTAAAATAGCTTGAATAGCTATTTTTTTCCATTTCTTTCAAAGATTCTAAGAAGCCTTTATTTTTTTCGGGGAAAGCCCAAATAGCAATTCCTTGGTCAAGAAATCCACAAATTATTCTGAAAAGCGTCGGATGAACCATTGAGTCCAAGTCAATTTGAAAAGACTTTTTCCAGTTGGCTCGTAAGTTTCCTATTCTTGGCAAGAAATTAGCTTCATACTGCCCCGAAATGATTTTACTTTTCCAAGCACCTGCACTATTTGCCCCAAATTTTTCTAAAATAATTTTATCGAGAATATTCTCTCTAATTCGTCCTTCCGCATATAATGCTCTGTATTCATCTAAAGACAAAGAAACATTATACCCAAAAATTTCAGACGCTCTTCTAATGCCCTCAAAGAATTTCATATCCTGAAAAGCATGAAGTGTATTATGATGAACAAAGTCTTTTAAAGGATTTTGAGCAGGCAAAAAATGCTTTAACTCATGAATCACTTCTTTTTCATCAAACACGTGTTTAGTGTGAGATACGGTTTTTGTACTCATTGAAAATCAATAGTTTAGATGTTAATCACAATTATTTTCGCAAATAGATTATTGCCCTACAACAATGTCGTAGGAAGGCAAAATCTCATAAGAAAATAACGAGAAACTGCTTCAACTCAAAAGAATTGAAGAACGAAAGGAAATCAGAAAATCAGCAGTATAATTTAAGGGAGCAGTAAAGGATAAAACGCTTTACCGATTGAATTGAATAAGAATAATGATAAAGATGGGTATTGGTGTGTTCGTCTAAAACAAGAATATTTTTTGACGTTGAAATGTAAACAAAATCATCATCGGTATCATCAAAATCTTCTTCAAGGTCAAAGTCTTCATTAGGAAATGAATCTTCAACAAAGTTGCTTATTATTGAATTTTGATTTTTAGCATGAGCAACAATAGTCTTTTTTTCAGAAGAATTATTTGACAAATTCTTACTTAACCCATTATTAGCCAGTAATAATGAGATAAATAATATGAATATGTTTTTTATTTGATTCATTCAAAAACTAAAAATTGACACCTAAATGATTTTTTATTGCACTATTTCAAGAATACCTGTTTATTTACATTACAAAGATATGATTTTTTTTAGAAAGCAAAACTTTTTTTAAGATTTTTTAAGATTACATCTATTTCAAAAACAAAAAAGGCTCATCTTTCGACGAGCCTTTTTTAGAAAATCAGAAATATTAGTTTTTCTTAATAACTTCAGTAATAACACGAGTACCAACATTATACTGATAATTCAGCGTAAATGTTTTAGTAGCAGGGTCATACTTGTTTACTCCTGTTTGCTCAAAAGGACCAGCTAAACCAGTAGCAGTTCCTTGAGGAATAATCGTTACAGTATTATCCTTATTTACTTTCAACCACATGATATACCCTAAATCTGCAAATTCTGTTTCAGAAGTAGATTTATCAATTGTTTTCAAAGTTTTTTGTCTATTAATATCACGTGGTGAACTTGGGTGAGAGAAATAACCAATTGAAGTATAAGCTCCATCATATTTGTTAGGAGTCCCCCCTACGAAAATATTCATGAACCCTAAATTTGAACTAATTTTCACCCCACTCGCATCCGAAATACCCACTGGAATAACGTATTCCTTCGTAAAATCAAGTGTTTTTGGCAATTTCACATTCACCTTAAAATCTGCATCTCTTGTACCAGCCTTAATAACAGGGTTTGTGTACGTGTAAGTAGATGAAGGCAAAATCTCATAAGCATCATCACCTGCTGCTACTCTTTTTGCGTTAGTTGCTTTTAAGTAGTCTGTTGCAGTGGTTGTAACACCCATTGTGAGTGCTAAATCCTTATCTAATGGATTTACAGAGCCAAGGTTCACTTGGTAAGTTACTGAAACCAAGGTATCTATTTTAAATTTTGAGGTCTGTAATGAACCACCTGCATTTCCATAAATACTTACGATTGGGTCTGCTCCAACACCATTTACAATGTCTGTATAGCCTTTGTCCTCTAAACAACTGCTAAGTCCGATAACCGAAGCAAAAAGTATCAGACATGATTTTATTATTCTTTTCATTTTATTATTTCCTAAATGTTTATAATTATGAAAGTTTG
>JAAFIU010000299.1 GCA_013298805.1 Cytophagales bacterium
ATTATGCTCCGAAGATACCTTTTACTTTGCCCCAAAGTCCAGCAGCAGCTTCTTTAGCTTCTTCAACTTTTTCAGCAGCGGCTTCTTGTAAGTCTTCTAATTTTTCAGCAGCTTCCGCTTTCAATTCTTCCGCTTTTGCAGAAACATCTCCACCAGTCAATTCAGCGATTTTTCCAGTGATTGCTTCTTTTGCATCGTCAAATTTTTCAGTAGCGGCGTTGGTTAAATCACCGATTTTTTCAGAGGCAGCAGCCTGTAAATCTTCTAATTTTTCAGTAGCAGCAGTCGCTAATTCATCAGCTTTAGCAGAAACATCCATTCCTGTTACTTCTTTGATTTTACCAGCAGCAGCATCCGCCAATCCTTCTAATTTTTCAGAAGCAGCATCTTTTAATTTGTCTAATTGGTTGTCAGCTTGGTCTTGTACGTTTTCCATGGTTTGGGATTTGATTTTAATATTAATGAATTAAGTATTGTTGCAAATATGCTATTTTTTGAGCGAAATGCCTAATAATCAAGCATTTTGTATGTCTTTTTTCCGAAAAGCATAAACTAAAATGCCTACTCCAAACAACACTGCTGGAATACTTAGGATTTGTCCCATATTAAATTGCATTCCATCTTCAAAAGCCACCTGGTTCTCTTTTAAAAATTCATACAAGAATCTGAGTGTAAAAAGAATGATTAAAAATATGCCTGTCATTAAGCCTTGACGGGTATTTTCTTTTTTATATGACCATATCCACATCATTAAAATAAACAATAAAATACATGAAATTGACTCATATAATTGTGCTGGATGACGTGGCACTAACACAAGATGTTCAGTATCGTTAAAAAACCTAAATGCCCAAGGCACATTAGTTGGTTTTCCAACAATTTCAGAATTCATTAAGTTTCCAAAACGGATAAATGCTCCACCCAAAGCTACCGTAGGTACAATGCGGTCTGTTATATATAAGTAGGGTATGTTTCTTCTTTTTGAGAAAATATAGAATGCAATAAATAAACCGATACCTGCTCCGTGAGATGCTAAACCCGAATATGGTGGGACAATCATATCAATAAAAAACTTAGAGGGATTATCAAATAATAATGGACGTTCGTAGAAAAAATAATGCCCCATTCTTGCCCCTATAACGGTGGCAACCATTGCATACATCAAAAGTTCGTCGGCTTGTTCAATTGGGCGACCTTCTTTCTTGAAAATATAACTTAGAACCTGATAACCAGCTAAAAATGCCCCTGCGAACATCAATCCGTACCAACGTAACGGAAAACCAAATATCTCAAAAATTACAGGGGAAGTATGCCAATCAATGTATGCTAACATGGGGAATTAGGGATTTGTAAGATGATTTTGTAAAAATACGCTTTTTTATGAAATATTTGGGAACTGATTAATAACACAGACTAAAGGCTGTGTTACAATACTAAAAGTGCGGCTAAACCTCCTTCTAAATTTTTGAGATGCTCAAAACCTCTTTTTTCAAGAATTTTACGGGCAATTTCACTTTGTAAACCTGTATGGCAAATAATAACTATTTCTTGTGTTTTCAAAGATTCAATCATTTTTAGATTTAAAAGCAACTCATCAAGCGGAATTTGAATACCTCCCAAATCCCATTCTTCAATTTCGTAAGGGGTTCTAATATCCAGAATAGTTAATTCTGAAAGACGGTCTTTAAATTCTTTTGCCGACATTGGATTGATGGGGTTCAAAAACAAAGCCTGTAAAACATCATTATTTTACAGGCTTTGTTGTACCGTAGGTGAAATTAAAGTTGATTGTACGCAATAATCCCACCCAAAACATTACGAACATTGGTAAAGCCTTGTCCTTCCATAAAGGCTGTTGCTCTACCAGACCTTGCCCCTGAGCGACAGTGAACAATTACTTCTTCATTTTTCCAGTTTGAGATTTCCTCAATACGGTCAGGAAGTTCACCTAAAGGAATCAATTTTGCTCCGAGGTTTTCTTCTTCATATTCATAATCCTCACGTACATCGAGGAAGTTAAAGGTTTCACCTTTATCGAGTCTTTCTTTTAATTCTTGTACAGTAATGTCCATTTTATTATTATTTGAAAATTTAATTTATCATTTAATTATATTACGAAATTATGTTCAAATTTTCAAATTATTACATTTTCAAATTAGTATTTCATTCTTTTATAATTTTTCTTACAAATGTATTCTTGTCATTTGAAAGACGCAAAAGATAAGTGCCTGTGTTTAAATTTTGTAGATTAACTTCCTGATTTTCACTGACCGTTTGAAAAACACTTCTACCAGTTAGGTCTATAATTTCTACATTTTTTAATCTTGAATCGTTCCATCTAAAAATATTTGAAGATGGATTTGGGAAAATTACTAAACTTTTATCTTCAATTTCTTCTTCGGTGGCTAAGGGTTTTGCTTTTATTTCTTTGCCTGCCATTACAGGACGAATCATCAAACTACCTCTAATTGGTACAAAGGAACTCGTTTTTGGAACATCAGAAACCTTAATCCATTCATTGCTGACATTATAAAAATTACGTTCCGTAAATTGGGGTGTGTTTTCGTCTAATCCTATTGTAAGCGGTTCGTCGTCAGTAAGTTGAACATACCCAACGTAAAATGTGTCAATAACCGCTACTGAATCTATTTTATACTCAATAAAGGCATTTGGTGTGTTGGGGTATTTTAGCACCGTTGTCGAATCGGAAATAGTCTTTAAGATTCTCCCAGGTTTACCTTTATCACTCGCCAAAATCTGAAAAGTCAATTTTTTTCCTGATAAATTAGTAACAGTTGGTTGAATATTAATTCTGATAGCCGTTACAGCATCAGGTTTATTGACAATAAACTGCATTGTGGCTCTTCCAAAGCCTTTTTTGAGATACGCAGCGTGTTCGGCAGTACCGTCGTCGTAGGCATAATAATTATCCAATTCTACAACTCTACTGATGGTATCATTCATCGTAAAAGGGGATATATCGGAAGTCGTTATTTCAAATGCAATTTTAAGTTTTAGTTTAGTATTCTTTATTAAAGCGGTATTCAGTTCATTAAATTGCTTGATTTCAAGGGTTGACTGGCTTCCAATTCCTTGTCTCAATAACGATGTATTCTGTAATACTTCATTGTTTAAGAGATTGGAAACACGGTAAGTGTAAGGGAAAAATCGTAAAAGATTAGAAAGATTACTAACATTCCATTTAACACTATCGGCTAATTCTTTTTTTGTGTTATCTAATAACTGCCTCAATGGCATGGCATTATAACGTTTCAGTAGCGATGTCAGAGGGCTTTGGGTCGAAAGATCCTGTGTAGCGATAGCGATTACTTCTTTATTGGCAGGATTTCTTACACTTTTATTTCTAATAATTTCTCCTGTTTTTAGTTGATTTTTTATTTCATCTAAATACACATAATCAATATGCCAAACATCAAATTGTCCTGATTTTCTACCAAATGACTGGAAGCTAAATTGAAATTTGTCATGTAAATAAATGGTAGCACGAATCGGAATAATCACTCTTTTGAATTGGTCATTAGCTGTTTTACTGGTATCGGTTAAACCCACCCAAACAGTTTGCCATTTATCACCATTGGTCAAAAACTGTAAGCGTAGCGAATCTCGTAATTCAGGCTTATCACCTAAACCTTGACCTCTGTAAAAAAAGCTTAAATAAAGTGAATCAGTAGCACTTTTAATGGATAAATCTATTGGTAGAGATGTTAGCGAATCGGTTGCTCCTTCTGCCAATGAATTAGAAAAATCGTAAGGAATGCCATTTGACTGTAAACCGTCGAAAGTGGCAACATTGAGCGTTGGATGGTTAGTTGTAAAAGTATTATTGATATAAACACCACCGTTTTTTGTCCATTTGTTCAAATCTTGACTATTGGCAGAAGTCGAAAAATCATCAAAAAACGGCAAACCCAATGCCATTATTTTAGCCGATGAAGGTTTGAATTTTGTTGTATTTTTGAGAGGAATAACTTGAAATTGAGCCAAGGAAATTCTACAAAAAATGAGAAGGAGCAGAAATGTAAGGAAGTAGTGTTGTCTATACCGTTTCATGGTTTTTAATTTGTTATCATTTCTTGATAAAATTGTTCTAAAATTTGAGCTAAAAACAGACGGCTTCACTCAAAGCGAAGCCGTCTGTTAAAATTTATAGCTAAACTATTTGATTTTCAGAACATTAACGCAATGATGTTAATTTGGCTGTTCGCCCGCTACCCAAAGGTCAACCATTTCGCCCGAACGTATTTTGTTTCCGTCACCACAAGCTGGATTTTGTCTAAAAACAGTTCCTGCGGGTTCAGTAGAGGTTGGGTCATAAATAATCGTTCCGATTTGTAAGCCAGAACCTTTAATAATGATTTGAACTTCGTCAAAAACTTTACCTTCCACACATGGAACATCAATTTCAACATCGCCCGTTCCGTTACCAATTACTAAGGTAACTTTTGAACCTTTTGCAATTAACGTACCAGCCTCCATTTTCGTGCCTTCGTATTTTACTTCTAATACTTCATTTTCACGAATATCGTCTTGATATTCCAAATTAGGCTTCAATAAGCCCGAAACTAATAGCTGTTGCTCGGCACTTCTGACTGACATTTCGGTCAACTTGGGCAACTTAATCATCGGGGCTGTTTCAGTGTTAATGGTCAAATAAATTTTACGACCTTGTTTTACCTTTGAGTTTTCTAAAGGATATTGCGACAATACCGTCAGAGGTTTTAATTCGGGCGTAAAAGTACTATCAGTTACTTCATATTCCAGATTGCGGTCGTCCAAAAGGTCTTGGGCTTCTTCGATTGATAAGCCTTTTAAGTTTGGAACAGTAATCGCTTCACCGTGATTGGTACTCCAAGGTAAATAAAGAAAGAAAAAGCCGAAAAACAGCACCAATAATAGCAAGATGATGATGGCTGCGTGGGTATAAACGTCTTTCTTAGAATTGGTTGAAATTTTCATTATGTTTTTGTTATAAATAAGTCGAATTCAGAATTCGATGCAATTTAAGAAATTCGTAGGTCAATCTGAAAAATTCGTGGGTTTAATAGTAAA
>JAAFIU010000275.1 GCA_013298805.1 Cytophagales bacterium
AAAAATTATGAGTGTTCGTAATTTTTTAGGGACTAAAAGGCAAATATTCTTCGTCGATTTTGGCGGTTGGGATATGCACAGTGACTTGATTACGGGTTTAAATACTCGCCTTGCCATCGTGAGTCAAGCACTCAAAAATTTTTATGATGCAACCGTAGAATTAGGAATTTCAGATAAAGTTACGACGTTTACCATTTCGGATTTTGCCCGAACAATTACTTCAAACGGTGGTGGAGCTGACCACGCTTGGGGCGGAAATACAATGGTTATGGGTGGAGCAGTAAATGGCGGTAAGATTTACGGAGCATATCCTAAAATGGATGTATTAAGTGCCTCAAATCAGCAAAATATATCTTTCAGAGGTAATTTTATTCCGTCTATTTCTACCGATGAATTTTATGCTGAATTAGCCCTTTGGTACGGAGTCAGTCCGTATGACTTATGTTATATCTTGCCTAATCTTGGCAATTTTTATAGTTATTCCGCTAATAATTATCCAGTGGGATATATGAATTTTAATGGCACTACCATTTCAACCGAAAACTTACCGCAAGGTTGTTTAACGTACTGAGTTTATTGAGTGATTTGTGACTGAATAATTGAGTGAATAATGGCTTAGACAATTTGTTCCTACAATTATTATTTATGTAATATTCACTAATTCATAATTCACTAAATAAATAATCACTAAATCACAATTCACTCAATCACTAAATAAATAATCACTAAATCACAATTCACTCAATCACTAAATAAATAATCACTAAATCACAATTCACTAAATCACTCAATAAATAATCACTAAATCACAATTCACTAAATCACTCAATAAATAATCACTAAATCACAATTCACTAAATCACTCAATAAATAATCACTAAATCACAATTCACAAATTTTTCAAAAAATTCATTGAAAAAATGAAACTAAAGATATTTTACATATTAATCTTTTTAACCTTAGTCCATACTTCGCTCTATTCGCAAAGCAGTTGCGTAGGTACACCAGGGCAAGTAAAATGGAGTTATTGGCTAAATTTTACGGCCATGCCTGACAGTTTGGACTTGACGGCTTTAGAAAATTACCCCGCTCATCCGGATGGCACTCAATTATTGGGTTCATTGAAAGCTCCCCAAAATTTTGCTGAAAACTTTGCGGCAGTGATTCGAGGGTATATTTATGTTCCTCAAACCACCAATTATACTTTTAATATTACGGGAGATGACAAAGTGAAATTTTATCTCAGCCCCGATGAGAACCCCTCCAATAAAAGTAAAAGAGCAGAAGTAAAAACATGGTCAAATATTGATGAGCATAATAAAGAAGCCAATCAAACGTCTAAATCTATCCAATTGGTAGCAGGACAAAACTATTACTTTGAAATGCAACATTATGAAGGCGGATACGGCGACCACATGACGCTTTTTTGGCGAAAAACGGCAAATCCCGACACAACGTGGCTTGTGATAGATTATAATTATATCAAAGAATATGTTTGTGGACAAACTTGTGCCGTTAGAGGAACGCCTTGTAATGATGGAAATTCGCTCACAACCAACGACCAGCAAGATGGTTTTTGTAATTGCGTTGGTACGTATCCGACTGCGAATGCCTGTGTCGGTCCAAAAGGACTTACCGAAGCCTACTATTACGATAATGTTATTGGAAATTATGTAGAGCCTGATTTGATTAATTCGCCAAAATTCCCACTCGTTCCCGATAGAAAAGAAAAATTATTGGGTGCTTATGGCCCTTTAGTACCTTATTCTAAAGACAACTACGGTACATTAGTACAAGGATTTTTGACAGTTCCAGTGTCAGGAAGTTATGAATTTAACATTACAGGAGACAATCAAACCTATTTTTTCCTGAGCAAAAACGATTCTATTCAATACAAACAATATCACCAAGCTATCGTGATTTATGGTGTTGCTGAAAACGAACATAATACATCCAGTTTTCAGAGTATTTCACCCGTCTATTTGGAGAAAGGGAAATATTATTACTATGAATTCAGACATAAAGAAAATGGCTGGCGTGACCATTTTAATCTTTTCTGGAAAACCCCTTTTTATGGAAGTACAGACTGGAAACGTGTCCCGAATTTCTACTTGTACGATTATCAATGTGAAATTTCGTGTATCTCGCAAGGAACTCCCTGCAACGATGGCAACCCATATACCAAAAACGACCGATACAATAACAATTGCCAATGTGTAGGTACGCCATGTTCGGGAGCAGACTGTGATGATTTATCAGTCAGTTATCAATCGTATGAAAGTTGTGCTGCCACCAAAAATCTCCTTACCAATGCCGAAAGTTCGTGGGTTTCTTGCAATACCAGTCCAAACCCAAATACTGCCCGTTCAGCCCAAACGAAATGGATAAAATACGATTTTGGCGACATTTATAAATTTCAAGGCACACGGGTTTGGAACTATAATGTAGCCAGCGAAACCAACAAAGGACTAAAAAATGTTACCGTCGATTATTCAACAGACGGTACAACGTGGCAGTCGCTCGGAACAACCTATTTATGGCAACAAGCACCTGGAACGTCTGATTATTCTGGTTTTGCTGGACCAAATCTCAACGATGTCAAAGCTCGTTATATTCTTATTTCAGCCATTGATACATGGGGTAATTCTTGTGCAGGATTAAGCAAAATTACCTTTGATGCGTCTTTGTGCAGTGTAAAAGGAACAGCCTGCGACGACCAAGACCCACTTACAAAACACGACCAATTTGATGCCAACTGTAACTGTAAAGGTGTAAATATCAACTGTGCAACCGATACCTTAAAGTTAGAAAATCTAACACTTTCTGAAGCATCTTACAAAGCCATAAAAGAAATAAAAGCGACCAGTCTTGTACCCAAACCAAAGAATATTTCATTCACAGCGGGTAATGATATTGTACTTTTACCAGGTTTCGACACCCGAGACAGCACCGTTTTCTCGGCTGATATTGCCAATTGTTTACAAGCTGCTTTTATACAAAATCAAGTTGCTTCTGCTAATAAAAAAGATTCAACGGCAACGGGTTTCTCCGCAAAAGATACACTGAATAACAAAACCAAAAAGATAATTTTCAGGCTCAACAAACCCGCTCAGGTCGTCTTGACAGTGAAAGATGCAAACGAGCAAATTATCGCCACCATTATTGACGATTATTACCAAAATTTAGGGACACAAATTAAATATTTACCAATCAATAAATTAGCCAAAGGACAGTATTGGGTAGAATTAAAAGCTGGTGTAGAGATTTTGAGGGAGAGTTTGATAGTGGATAATTGAGTTTTTACAACCCTTCCATTATTAAAAATGCTTGGAAGGGTATTACAGTAAATGACGTTAGAAACGTGTAAATAATAAGTTGGCGACCGACGCTTCGGTTTAAATGGTACGCAGATAACGTAGATTTTCAAACGCAGATTTATTTTTTATCTGTTTAAATCTACGTTATGTAGTATCAGCGTCATCTGTGTGCCATTTTCCACTTCACCAATTTATTATTTACCTTTTACTAACCACCAAAACCTACCTCCTTCCTATGAAGCATTTCTTTTGCATTTTAGTATTTATCTTATCATCAATCGCTTGTAATGCACAATTAGATTCGATGAGCTTTACGCCTGTGAAAGATAATTCCATGTTTTCAGAAAGCCCAACTTACAGCGATGGAGCAGGATATAATCTTTATGCAGGAAAAACAACGGGAAGGGCTGCCTCTCAAATTAGGCGTGCATTATTAAAATTTAGCTTAACTAATTTACCCAATAATGCTCAGATACAAAGTGTTAAATTAACAATGCCTGTTATCCAAGCCGCTGGAAACACCACAACGCCACATAATTTTTCATTGCATAAATTACTGAAAGACTGGGGCGAAGGCACTTCTACCAGCAGCGGACAAGGCTCGCCAGCCACCACAAATGATGCTACGTGGAGCTACAATTTTTATAATTCAAGCACTTGGACAACCGCAGGAGGAGATTTTTCACCTACTGCTTCGGCTACTTCGGCAGTGGCTTATGCTTCTTTTCCCTTAAAGTTTGGGACTTGGAATAGCACAGGTATGAAAGACGATGTTATAGCTTGGTTAGCCAATCCTTCTACCAATTTTGGTTGGATTTTGAGAGGTGAAGAATCTGTTTTGGGTTCAGCCAAAAAATTTACATCTCGTGAAGAAGGTTTTTTCCAAAAACCAACCTTAACAATTGTTTATACTTTACCCGCAGTCGAAAAAGTATTCATCAATGAAGTAAATCCACAGAAAAAATGGATAGAACTTTACAATCCTGTAAGTCCTTCGGTAAACTTAAATAATTACTGGATTGCTAATGGCAATACTTCCGTCTCCTTAGCTAATTTGACGGTTTTGAATGGAAGTTTAACCTTAGATTCTGCCAAATATGTCGTTTTAAATTGGACAGGAATTAGTCAAAATGATGGTGAATTGGCACTTTTTAACGGAAACCCAAGCACTACCGAAATGAAAGATTATCTACAATACGGTTCGGGAAATCATCAACGAAGTTCAGCCGCAGTAACCGCTCAAGTTTGGGATAATGCCACTAATTTTCTGCCAAGTATTTCGGCAGATACCTTGACTTTTTCGTTGAACGGAAACAATATTTATACTTCTGGCAAAGCCACTAATTCAACTTCTTTTGTTACTCAAAGACAAACACCCACTTACAAAAACTTGCTTTGTCCACCCAATATTTCACTAACTGGAAACATCATTGATGCCACTTACGCAACATCAGGAAGTTTACAATTGAGTGGAAACATTACCTCAACTTCATTCTCTAAATTCTCCTCTGAATCATTTATCCAACTGAATACCAATACTTTAATTGAGCAAGGAGCAAAATTTCAAGGACAAATTTCGGGTTGCCCCAATAATTAAACCTCCAAATTTTACGTTAAATAATCACGACAAATTAAAAAACGTTTTTATTTGCCGTAAATATTTGATTGTCAGATTATTGCTTCCCGAATATCGAACCGAAGCGACGGTCGCATCGAAATACGAATAATTACTTCTGTAATATTTTATGGAATTTAGAGGATTACTGCATCATCTTTAAAACATCTTCAATTAATCATGAAAAAAATAATTCTATTTTGCGTAATCGCAAATCTCAGTTTTGGGCAAACTGTCAAAGAACAAGTGGCTGACTCTAAAGTTGAAAAAGTTACCGTATTTCTTTCGGGAGCTCAAGTAAACCGAACTGCCAAAATTTCGTTATCTGCTGGAAAAACAGAACTACGGTTCAAACATATTACGCCTGATTTGGATGTAAAATCTATCCAAGTAAAATCGGAAGGAGATGTTGCCATTCAGTCGGTTACGCACGAAAAAGACTTTTTGGGAGCAAAACCCAACATCGCCGAAGTAAACAAATTAGAAGCTCAACGAGAAACGATTCAAGACAAAATTGCCCTTGACAAAAGCCTTTTGACAGTCTATAAACGGGAAGAAGAAATGTTGATAAAAAACCAGTTGATTGTAGGGCAAAATACGGGTTTAAAGGCAATTGATTTAAAGGAATCTATTGATTTTCAGAGAATTAGAATGACCGAAGTTCTGGCAAAACAATTAGAATTAGATAAAATTA
>JAAFIU010000436.1 GCA_013298805.1 Cytophagales bacterium
CTTTATTCAAAATCTATTCTAAAAGTGCTTCTTACAAAATTACGAAAACTTATCTAACTGCTTTACCAAAACATCAAAATCTTTTGGATAGGGTGCTTCTATGGTTACAACTTCGTCGTTCATTAATTTGAAAGTCAATGAACGAGCGTGTAAGGCTACTCTTTTTATCAAGGGTTGTTCTTCGGTTTCTTTCTTGAGATTAAATTTGCGTTTTAAATCCGAAAGATAAATCATTTCTCCACCATAAGTTGGGTCGCAGACAATTGGGGCTTTCAAACAAACTAAGTGAATCCGTATTTGGTGCATGCGTCCCGTGATGGGCATACATTCTACCAAAGTATGATTTCGGTAAACTTTCAGCGTATTAAAAATCGTCTCGGCTTCT
This sequence comes from Cytophagales bacterium, assembly GCA_013298805.1. Taxonomy (GTDB): domain Bacteria; phylum Bacteroidota; class Bacteroidia; order Cytophagales; family Spirosomataceae; genus Arcicella. Next base: position 386 of record JAAFIU010000436.1, read on the forward strand.
TTTCCTTTTTGGCGGTCGATGGCTACTTGCGTTCCGTCACGTTTCTGAGCGATGGGCAAATACACCGAAATCATGTCCAAATCATGCGTACCATTTGCCACGGCATGGTATCTTTTGGCAACCTGACGATGCTCAAATTGCATAGAAAGATGACGGTACGCCGCTGGATTTTTCGCAATTGCCAACACGCCCGAAGTCTCTTTGTCCAAACGGTGAGCCAATTGTGCATCATCAGCGTATTCTTTAGCCATTCGCAAGATACTCAAGGAGTTATCAGCTTGACGTTCATCTAAGGATGCTACGTGAGGGGGTTTATTAATAAGGATATAATCGTCGTTCTCGAATATAATTAAGTCTTTGAAATTCAGTCGCATGGTATTCTAAAATAGCTATTGGCTATCGGCTTTAAGCTATTGGCTTTCTGTTATTTATTAAATTTATGCTACAAAGATACGACCTTATTTGATAATGTGCCGAAAGCAAATTACCACTTAGCCATTCCTTTTAATTTTGCACTACAAATCTCATAAAACCATCAACCCATAATCTCATAAACCCTTAACTCATAAACTCACCCAAAAAACTACTCCAAATTCTGTTCTTTAATTCTGTCTATTAATCCTTGCAAAATTGCTTGACGTTCGGGAGTGCTTTCTGGATATTCCATTTTTAAATCTTTCATCTTTTCCAAAATTATCGTGCTGATAATCAATCGCATATTCTTTTTGTCGTCGGCAGGAATTACATACCAAGGAGCATTTTTCGATGCCGTCTCATTAACCATTTCTTCATAAGCCTTCTGATATTTATTCCAAGAATCACGCTCTTTTACGTCGCCTTCTTCAAATTTCCAGTTTTTGGTTGGGTCTTGTATGCGTTCAATTAAACGTTGGGACTGAATATCTTTCGAGATATTCAAATAAAATTTCAAAATTACGGTGCCATTACGAGATAAGTATTTTTCGTAATTACTAATATCCTCATAACGTTGTTCCCAAACTTTATCCAAGTCTTTAGTAAATTCAGCAGGGATTTTTTGGTAATTTGTCAAGATTTCGGGATGCACTTTTACCACCAATGTTTCTTCGTAATAAGAACGATTATGGACATTTAATTTACCTCTTTCGGGCATTTTGAGGGTATTTCTCCACATAAAATCATGGGCTAATTCCTCCTCAGACGGACGTTTGAAGCTGTGTACTTCTACTCCTGCTGGATTCACGCCCGACAATACCGCTTTGATTGTTCCATCTTTACCCGCCGCATCGGATGCTTGAAAAATCAAAAGCATCGAATAGCGGTCGTGAGCGTACATGAGGCTTTGGTGTTTATCCATTTTATCATGGAGTTCTGCCATCAGTACATTATAATCTTCTTCAGATTCATAAAAATCCTTAATTTTAGTGTCAGATTTTTTAATATCGAATTTTTTATCTCTTGTAAATTCAAAATCTTTGATGTCAATTTTCATACTTTTGTTTTTATAAGTAAAATAGCCAGCGATAAGCAATTTTCATATTGCTCAGCAATTTAACCAAAATTCTTAAACTTTTCTTACCATGACTTTACGAGACATTTTTGCCAATATTTCAGCCAATCCTTCTTTACTTTTATGGTTTCTTTTGTGTGTACCCTTATTGACTTTTTTGATTAGCATTTGGCAAAACCCTAACACACCTCCACAACAGAGTCCAAATCGTCACTTTTATGCTGTTTTGGCTTATTTAGCTTGTATTCCAGGTATTTTTGCCGTTACCTTAAATGTGTATTTGTTTCTTTTTGAACGTCAAAGTATTTGGGATATGAATCTTATTACGCAGATTTTACCAATCGTGACGATGGTCGGAACGCTCATTATTATCAAACGAAATATTCCATTTGAATACGTACCTGCTTTCGGGAAATTATCGGGATTTGTAACCTTAGTTTTTGCGATGATTGGCATCATGTGGTTTGTGGATAGGCTGCGGATTTATGCCATTACTTTCGTTCCATTTCAGTACATTGCCATTGGTTTTGTGGGAATGTTATTGCTCATTCGTTTTGGATGGAATAAGATGTTTTAGAATTTGA
>JAAFIU010000320.1 GCA_013298805.1 Cytophagales bacterium
AGCTATGATGGGAGGAACGGGCGAGCCTGAAGATATGCCTGGAGCATTAATTAAAGAAACCCTTAAACAAACTAATTTGGGAGGCTCTTTATTAAATTACAAAGAAAAAGGCTCTACGATAGAATTAGTAGGAAAAGAAAAATTAGACGGCGCTGATGTTTACCATTTAAAAATGACTGAAAAGAATGGAGAAATTACTAACTTATTTGTTTCAGCATCAACTTATTATACGTTAAAATCAGCAGGTAAAAGAAATGTTCAAGGACAAGATATTGATGCAGAGGTTAATTTTTCAAACTTTAAGCAAATTGATGGCTTAACTTTTCCATTCTCAATGGAAACGCCAAGTCCAATGGGCGGAACAATGACCATTGAGACTGATTCAATCAAATTGAATCCAACAATTGACGAAACTATTTTCAAGAAACCAGGAAAAAAATAATTAAAATCGCATATTCTTGAATTTAAATAAGAAAAACCCTGCAAGCATTTTAGTGTTTGCAGGGTTTTTCATTTTTGGTTTTCGTAAATTTGTACTTCAATCATTCATAAATGAGTGCTGTAATAATTCAGAAACTCCATTCTCTTACAAAATGTACAAATACATTCTCCAACCACTGCTGTTTAAACTTGATGCCGAAAAAGCTCATTACCTTACTTTCGACCTCATAAAGTTTCTCTTTAAAATTCCATTTGTTCCACAAATATTCAGAGCGATTTATCACTATGAACACCCAAGTTTAGAACGGGAAGTTTTTGGATTGAAATTTAAAAATCCAGTAGGTTTGGCGGCAGGATTCGACAAAAATGCCTTGATGATTGACGAGTTTTCTAACTTGGGTTTTGGCTTTATCGAAATCGGAACGCTTACACCAAAAGGTCAACCAGGAAATGACAAGCCACGCCTTTTCAGACTAAAACCCGACGAAGCCATTATTAACCGAATGGGTTTTAACAATGACGGTGTAAAAGTAGCCGTTGAAAAACTAAAAGCACGGAATAGTAATATTTTAGTTGGTGGAAATATTGGTAAAAATAAAATAACTCCTAACGAAAATGCAGTGGATGATTACTTAATCTGTTTCCATGAATTATTTGATTACGTAGATTATTTTGTAGTCAATGTAAGCTCTCCAAATACACCAAATTTGAGAGCATTACAAGAAAAAGAGCCTTTAAAGAATCTTTTGCAAACACTTCAAAATGAGAATGTAAAGAAGGCAAAACAAAAGCCAATTCTTTTGAAAATTGCTCCAGATTTGACGGAGTCACAATTAGATGATATTGTTGAAATAGTACAAGAAACGAAGATTGCGGGAGTAATTGCCACGAATACGACTATTTCAAGAGAAGGCTTGAACTCTGACCAAAATTTAGTGCAAGAAATGGGTGGATTAAGTGGTAAACCCGTTACCAAACGTTCAACGGAAGTGATTAAATATCTATCCGAAAAATCAAATAAATCATTCCCAATTATTGGAGTAGGAGGGATTCACAGTCCAGAAGATGCCATTGAAAAGCTAAAAGCAGGGGCATCATTAATACAGATTTATACAGGATTTATTTACGCAGGACCTTCGTTGGCAAGTGATATTAATAAGGCGTTGGTAGGTGTTTGTTGATAGGTTTTAGGTGTCAGTATTTCGTCCGATAACTGACACCTAAAACCTAATTTATAAAACCTTTAACTTAAAAATTATCAATAAAGTTCATTACCTTCCAAGCCGCTTTTTCAATCAATTGAAATACAATGTTTCTCTCTTTTTTCGGTGGAGTATATTTACCATAAGCAGGAATTATTTTCTTGAAAAACTGATAATGATTCTTCAATAAAGCAGTATTATATATTTCAAATAAACTATTTAATGTGGGGTAATAGCTTGTTTTTGAGGTTTTTATGTGTCTCGAAAGCAATTCTGGTTTTTCGGGACTATAACCACTAAAATGGAAGAATAGCAGATTCTCTTTTCCATTTATTAGATACTTCCCATTGACAAAATCAACAGTTCTTTCGTGAATATTCCAATAGGCAAGGTTATACGCAGGACTATATTCAATCAAGACTTTTTCGTAGAAAATTGGAGCAAAATTGACGCACAATTGGTCAATTCCCATGCCATTACAGAAATCATAGTAACCGTAATCCTTTAAGTGCGTTTTCCACCAATTCAAGAATTTAAACGTGTTTTCAGAACGCTTCATTCCCACGAATCCCGTATTATAAAGTCCAGCATTGAGGAACTGCTTTTCATTCCATTGTTCCTGTAAATCAATGGGTTGTGTAATGTGAGGTGTTAGAATAATATCAAAAGTGTCTAAGTTTTTGATGATTGGCTCAACGCTTTCCAAAATCCACAAATCGGTATCGAAGTAGATTAACTTATCTAAATCGGGATATTTTTCAAAAAGGTAAAGTCCAAAAATAGGTTTGCAAGCCGTTGCGACTTCCATCACGGTATATTCTCCTTTGAATCCCGCCAAATTAACCTCTTGAACTTCAGAAATTGGAATTATTTTGTAAGGAATCTCAAAATTCGTCACGGGAATTTCGTCCACCAAACCAATAATTAATTCATAATCAGGATTTGATTTTTGTAAAGATTCGCCCATTGTGAGCGCTTGATACAAATAATTTGCCGTACAGACTGTGTATATTAATTTCATTATATAATTTTTCTACTCTAATAAATCGCCAATGGCTGCCACAAATGGGGCTTTCCAAGAAGCTTCTTGGTCTTTGTAAAGGTGATAATCGCCTGATAATAATAACTTTAGCACTGGAAATAATCGTGCTAAATGAAAAGGAGATAATGTGCTACGAACATCATAAAAATTGATAATTTGGTCTATTTTTTTGAAATTATGATTCGATTCATCAATTCGTTCAGCCAATGCGTCTTTCAACGTACAAAAGTAATCTCTTTTTGTTAAGAATGGGGCAAGTTTTTCAGCTCTTGGTCTTGAAAATCTATCTTTGAGACTAATGGCTTTGCCTGCTTCCTTCGGACGAGTCCCAATTTGTTGAAAACTGTGCTGTCTATAAGAAATTAAACGTTCTTCAATTAAACCCATAGCATCCAACATTGCTGCAATTATCGTAATCCAATTATCATGAATCATTTCGGGAATATGCGTTGGAAAAGGAATGATTTTTTTAGTCAATTCTTTTCTAAAACCCATCATACAACCCGCCGAGCGATTTCCTGCCAATAGAATTTCTACTGATTTTCCATTTTCCCATTGTTGTCTTTGCAATTTATGGAAACGTACAACCGACCAAAAGTTGTTGTTGAGACTTTCGCCTTTTTCGTTAACCAACTCGGCATCACAAAAAACGGCTAATTTATCAGGATTCTCTTGAAAAAACGAATGAATTTTTGCTAATTTATCAGAATGCCAAAGGTCATCTTGGTCACACATCAAGATAATATCACTTGTACAAAGTGAGATAGCTCGTTCAAAATTTTTGGTAACTTTTAAAGAAGTTTCATTTTTGAAAGCCTTGATATTGAGTTGATTACTAAATTCTTGGATAATTTTTAGGGTATCGTCAGAAGAACAATCATCCGTAATAATTACCTCAGTCGGTAATAAAGTTTGATTGGCTAAACTTTGTAATTGCTCCCGTAAAAATTGAGAACCATTGTATGTACAGAGGGCAATGGATATTGTTTGCAAAAGAGGTAATTTTAATTGATTATTATTCTCCAAAATACTAAAATAGTGTACCATATTTCTCTAAAATATTTTAAAAACGATTCTGGAGAATCGTGGTACATAAAAAGTGGCTCCAGCGAGAATCGAAGCGGAACGCCGCCCGCTCTCATCAAACGTTTAGGAAAATCTTTTCTTGACTAAAAAAGTGGCTCCAGCGAGAATCGAACTCGCATCTAACGTTTAGGAAACGTCTATTCTATCCGTTGAACTATGGTGCCTTTTCAGTTATCAGTAACCATTTGCCAGTAATTTTAGAATACAAATTTCTTGAAAACTTGGTTAAAATCAAATGGAAAATTCTGGTTTTACTGATAACTGTTTACTGTTCACTGATATTACTGTTCACTGGTAACAGAAAACTCTTCTTCATTCAGCCAATTCGGGAAAATCTGAATGTGTCGACTTTTCACTAATGCTAAAATCGCATCTCTTAACTCGTCGATATTCTCTTTTTGTTCTGCCGAGATGAAAACAGTAGTTGGTTGAGGTAAATTCATAAACGAATTTTTCAAGAACTCCGTAACTTTCTGAATCCTAATTTGCTGATTTACAGGTTCATCACCCGAGCCAATTTGCCAATCGTGAATTTCAACTTCTTCGGTAGAATATAAATCTATCTTGTTGAAAACCAGAATGGTAGGTTTGTCAGCCGCTCCAATTTCTGCCAAAGTTGAGTTCACTACGTCGATATGTTCTTGGTAATTTGGATGAGAAATATCAACAACATGAAGCAAAATATCCGCTTCCCTAACTTCATCTAAAGTCGATTTGAACGACTCAATCAACATTGTAGGTAATTTACGAATAAACCCTACGGTATCAGAAAGTAAGAATGGAATTGTCTCAAAAGTTACCTTTCTAACTGTTGCATCAACCGTTGCAAAGAGTTTATTTTCTGCAAAAACGTCAGCTTTTGCCAATCTTCTCATCAAGGTAG
>JAAFIU010000054.1 GCA_013298805.1 Cytophagales bacterium
GGCGTATGTAAAGCTTTGATAGTGATTTTTCCTACCTTAAATACTTCTTCGTCTTTGGCAATATAGGCAATATAGCTGGGCTGGGCAGTTGGACCAAAGACAATCGTTGCTCCTGTTTTATTAGACAAATCTATATGACCCGACACAAAATCTGCATGAAAATGGGTTTCAAATACATATTTTATAGTCGCTCCATCTTGGTTAGCCCGATTGATAAAAGGCTGAACATCACGCAAAGGGTCAATTACGGCTACTTCTCCGTCTGATTCTATGTAATAAGCGGCTTCTGCCAAACATCCTGTATAAATTTGTTCAATTTTCATGATTATTGTTTTTTGAATTTGAAAGATTATTTCCCTCCATTGATAGAACAAAATTAGACAAGCCAATCATAGTCTTCTGTAACATTTGCTACACGAAAATACTGATTATCATCAGTTTATAAACTGACGAATGTTGGTATTGGGGAATATAAATTGCAAAAAAAATCACGAGCGAAATGCTCGTGATTTAGGGTTTTGATTTAGAAGCTGTTTAATCGCTCATTCGTCCGATAGCACAACTTAGATATGACTTGGCTTTAAGTACGATTGAATTATCAGTATTTTCTTCGGGATAACCCAATTTTTCTAATTGAACAATAATTTCATTTCGAGAAATACTATGGTTATGGTCAATCTTTATGGCAGAATTTTCTTTATCAACTTCTACCGAAAATACACCCATAAGGCTCTGCAAACGATTTTTGATGGTATTGGCACAACCACCACATTTTAGGTTTTCGACAATTATATTTGAAGTTTCCATATTGCGATTAATCAATTGAAATCAATACGAATCCTTCAATAAACTGGTTCGCATCGTTAAAGATTATAGCTCAAAATTATAATAGCGATGTGTTAAAGTCTGTGATAAAAGTCACTAATCACAATTTTCTTAAACTTTATCGGTATTGAGAAGTTCAATTTTATTACGGGATAACTTTACTCGTCCTAATCTTTCTAATTGTTTTAATAAACGAGAAACCACTTCTCGTGATGTTGCCAGTTCTTGCCCCAATTCTTCATGAGTAATATTAAATACATTACAACCGCACTGCTTCGATTTTCGGTTGAGCAAACCAAGTAAACGTTCATCTAATTTATGAAAAGCGATTTGGTCGATTGCACCTAATAAATCGTCAAAACGTTTTTGATAGGTAGAGAAAACAAATTGTTTCCAAGTAGAATATTTACTAATCCACTCATCTATTTTCTCGACTGGAATGGAAATCAATTTAGTTTTTTCGTCAGCAATTGCTGTAATTTCACTTGGTCGCTGGTCGAGGCAACACGTCAATGACATGGCACAAGAGTCTAAACCACCTAAATAGTAAAGCAAAGCCTCACGACCTTCCGAATCGGCTCGTAATATTTTTACTGAACCGTTCAACAAAATAGGAATAGAGCGAATATATCCTCCTGAACGCATCAAGGTAAAACCTTCTTCTACTTCCATATAGTTGCCAACTTGTGATAATTCCTGTAATAAATTTGCTTCAAACAAGTTGCCGAAATGTCCCTGTAAAGTTTGAATATCTAATTTCATATTGTTTTATTTAACGATAATTCTAAAGAATTTAATTCTTCGTAGCCAGACTTCAATTAGTTGTGTCACGCAAGAATATATTTCAAAATTATGATAGCGATGAAATTTTCTCTGGGATAAAAGTTACAGAATTGAAAAATGAATTGACGCAATCAACCATATTGATGCCCCACCCATGCCATCATTTAGTAAAGTTACTAATTCTAAGAATGACCACACGAAAAACACAAAAGTAGCTTTCCTAACAAAACACCTTGATTTTCAACTAATTGAGGTGTATTTTTCAAAGCATCATCTAAAGACATTGGGCTTTGAATAATGGATGTAGCGTATAATATACCCGTCTGTTGAGCAATTGTTTGTACTTCTTGGAGGTTTCCGCACACAATAATTACGGGTACATTTGCTCGATTTGCCCTTGCTACAAGTTGAGAAATCAATTTACCACCCCATGTTTGGCTATCAACTTTACCTTCACCCGTAATTAATATATCGGATTGGCTCAGTAATTCAGAGGTATTATTAATATCCAAAATCCATGATGCCGCTGAGATGATTTGAGCATTTAACAAAACGGCTAAACCACCTGCAACGCCACCCCCAGCACCGCTGCCAGATAGATTTTGCGGATTTTGTTGATATTGCTTTTCTAATATTTTGGCAAAATTTCGCAAACCTAAATCCAATTGTTGAATACCTTCAAAATTTGCTCCCTTTTGACCCGCAAAGATATATGCCGCCCCATTTTCACCATAAAAAGGATTGGTAACATCTGTTGCAATTGTGAATTTTATGTTGGATAGCTTTCGGGATATGTTAGAAGTATCTATCTTTTTCACTTTAATTAAATTTTCACCAATCGGAGGTATTTCATTGCCATTCTCATCCAAAAAAACAAAACCCATGGCTGAGGCTATTCCCATTCCAGCATCATTGGTGGCTGTTCCACCAACGGTTAAAATAATTTCTTTAGCTCCTTTTTCAATAGCATCCTCAATCAGCCTTCCAGTCCCTAAACTATTATTTTTCAGACAATTACGTTCATCAAAAGCAACTAACTCAATCCCCGAAGCCCGAGCCATTTCTATAATAGCCATTTGGTTTTTCTCAAGATAAAGATAAGATGCTTGAATCTTTCTGAATAGAGGATCGATGGTTTCTATTTCTATAAATTCACCTTTTAAGTTTGTTCTTAAACTATCCAATGTGCCTTCTCCACCATCCGCAAGAGGCAGTAAAGTACACTTGGCATGTGGGAAGGTTGTGAGAATTCCTTTTTCCAAAAATCTACATATTTCGGATGCAGAAAGGGCATCTTTAAACTTATCAGGAGCAATTAATATATTCATTATTACCATCGTTAAGAAATAAAAGGAAAATCCTTTGCCTTAATTATTTCAGCCATTATCCATGTTTTGGGGATAGCTTCATTTAGCAGTTTAGACTGCCAAATGAAGTCTAATGTAAGTTACATATTATAAAAAATAAAACTTTCGGTAGTGCTAAAAATATAGTGCTGGTAACAAAGAGTTTGAACCCTTTGTTACTCTCATTCAATAACATTCATCAAAAAGGTTCTCAAAAAAAAATGCCCAAAAAATTAATTTTGGGCATTTTTTTAGAAATTATCTAAAAGGTCATTTTAGTGCTTATTTCCAGTATTATCACTTGGATATGCACCAATATCTTTGTTTGGAGGAGTTATTACAGTTGCACCAAAATTAGCGCTTACGGGTACTACGTTTAAAGGAACAAAACCTGTAAATCCTTTTCCAATGGCTGGAGAAGTGGCTTGTAAACGGAAATTATATGTACCAACAAAACTTACATCTCCCATTCTTTTGTTAGATTGTGGAAGGGGAAAATTTACAAATAATGGATTGTTTTTCCCAACAACTGCCGAACCATCATATACTTGTCCAGGTTTGTAATTCGTTGGTAAGAAAGAACTTGGCGTTGGAATATCGTTCGGGTTAGGTTTTTGAGCAAAACCTGTTGGATAAATTTCGTTCGCTATTTTCACAGAATCCACATAACTGTAGTTGTATCCACCTTTGATGTTTGCTGTATCGGCAACAACTAAAGCATTACCATTATAATTGGCGGTTGCTCCAACTACTCTTGGACCAAATTTACAGTTAACCATCAAGTTGTTATAGTAATTTCCTTTTGAACCTTCCTCAAAATTAGTTGAACCACCACGACCTGCTGACGAACGACGATATCCAGAACAAACGATGGTATTATTGTACATTTGAACTTCCGTTTGTGGATTTTTTCCACCGTTATTTGACGCTTTCGGACCATTTGTTGCTGAACCTACAATTAAGTTATAAGCAAAAATTCCAACGTTACCAGATTTGATATTCATTGATTCTCCACCCGTGAAACCACCTTTTTCAAACGTGTTACGCATTACGTTGAATTTACATCCAAAAGGACGGAAAGGGTCATCAATACAACCATATAACCATGAATCTTCCAAAACTAAAACACCACTTGGATTTGAGACAGATAAAACATAACTCGTTGCACCATTTGCCATAAATGAAACAGGTGATGTTGCTAATTTACCACCACCAAAGTCTAAATGCGTCCATTTGATGATGATATTTTTGAAGGTTGTTTCTCCATAAATTCCACCCCAAAGACCTTTATAAGCTGGGTCAGTAGTTGGATCAGCTCCGTAAACATCCGTTCTTACTGCTGTTGGAACGGTAAAATAAATTGGTTTTGCTTCTGTTCCAAGCGATAATAATGAACCTTTCACAACAAAACAATAAGGAGCATTTCCAGGGAAAATAATTTTAGCACCTGGTTGAATCACCAAGGTGTCATTTTCATTGATAAAAACGTCTCCGCCAACTTTATACGTTGAATCACTTAAAAGTGTTCCTTTGATTGACCCCGAAAGAGGCGTTTTTGTACTTACTGCTTGACCAACTTTGAATAAAGGGGCTGATACCTGAACGGCCTCTTCTGATTTGTTACAAGAAACCATCATTGAGGTAAACCCTGCAATAATCATGGTTACTACTAAATTAGACTTGATTTTCATTGGAAATAATTTTGATAAAATGAATACGATAATTTTGTAAATTTTTAACGGGTTCTATTAATTGTACTTAGCGTTTGTAACGAATTCCGATTAAATAACTTTGTTGAAGTACATCTTTTTGAACTAAAATGCGGTCTTCACGAGTTTGGTCAGGCAAATTTTGACTGGTATTTGGTTTTAAGACTTCTACAATAATTGGATTATTGAGTAAGTTTGTGAGTTTAGCAAAGACCGAAAAGTGCGTATTTTTCAATTTCTTTTCGGCTGAAAAATCCATTTGAGAAGTACCACGTTGCCAATAATCTAAGCCTAAAAATGGCGATACAATATTGATTCTTTTACCTGTGTAAACCCACGAAAGTTGGGCATCAAAACCTGAATTTGGATTTTTGTAAATCAAAGAAAAGTTAGCAATATGGTCTGATTGTCCTTGTAATGGTCGAGTTTGTGAACCTTCAGAGTTGACAATTGAACCCGTTGCATCACGTCCATAAAGTCTTTTGGTTGTGGTAATTGCCGAGTGAGTGTATGTATAATTTCCAGAAACACCCCAATTTTTAAAGTATTTGGTGAATACCATTTCCGCACCGAAATTGGTAGCCGTTCCGAAGTTGAGCGGCGTATAAACAAAGTTTGAATTTCCGAATTCAGTAAAACCGTATTCAATCGGATTTTGAATATTTTTAAAGAAAGCACCAATCAAAAATTGCTGATTTCCTTTCGGGAAAATTTCGTATCTGAAGTCAATATTATCGGCTTGCGTATGTTTCAACTTATAATTTCCCGATTCGGTAAAATATTCACCGGGGAAACTGGCAGGCACTAATTCAAAATAGCCCGGTCTTGAAATTCCTTTAAAATAAGAAAAACGAATATTTTCGTGTTCCGAAAGACGGTATTTAAAATGTAAACTTGGTAAAATATCCATGTAAGTAATATTGCCAGTTTTACCAGTTGCCGTAACAGGAAGTTGAGAAACGTAAGATTGATTAGTGTTTTCAACTCTAACACCTCCCAAAATTTGCCAATTCGACAAATTCACTTTTGCCTGCAAATAACCCGCCGAAATCTTTTCTTTAGCGGTATAATTATTGGCATTTGTACTGTCTGCATAGGCATAAGATTCTGGTCTGAACGTGAAAACGGTCTTGTCTATACTTGTGAAAACTTGTCTATTGCCACCGGGTAAAACGGTTGCCAGTGAATAATCATTGTAGAAATTATTGCGGTCTTTATCACGGTACATTCCACCTGCTGCAAATTCAATTTTTGGCGAATAAGTATAAGTTAAATTCACATAACCTGTTAAATCACGGTCTTCGTTGTGTGTCCAGATATGGCTGACATTGTCAATATAAGTAGCCGCTTTACTGATGGTTCCATCCAAGTTTTGTGATGTCCGGTAAGTCAAGGACTGATCCATCCAATCGGGTGTTTGACTTTTTGCCAAAGAATACACCGCCGACCAATTTAATTGTAATTTATTGGTCAAAGAATGGTCACCTCTTAAAGTTGAATTGTAAATATTCTGACGACGATAAACCGAACGGTCATTATTCCCAACATCACCAAAAAGTGTTAATTGATTGGTCAAAACGTGGCGATGTTGCCAATCGTCCAATTGCATAAATAAATTGTATAAACTCAAACGGTTACGATTATTGAACGCATAATCAAACTTCAAGTTTAAACCCAAACGAGCTTGTTCATTTGAATAAGTTCTTTGTTGAACCGACTCAATCAAAGGAGTATTAGGAACGGGGTCAGGACTTGGCTGTCCATTCAAACTAAAAAACAAAGAATTACTACCTCGGTAAGTGTGCTGATAACTGCCTCCGAAAAGAAAACCAAGTTTATGATTAAAAATTCTATTCCCCACCGATAAACTCAATAAGCTATTTACAGGCATTGAAACTTGATTATACTGCAAATTTTTGATTGAAAAATCCGTAGTTTTTGCCACATATTGGTTTCCGTATATTTCAGATGGCGACTTGAAGTTGACATCTTTTGTATTAAATCCTGAAAACGGTTGCGTGCTAAATAATTGGCTGTATCCACCCGAAGCCGTTGCCGAAAGAATTAGATAATCTGGCACCGATTTCATCACCATGTTCATAGCACCACCAATGGCATCGCCTTCCATATTTGGGGTTAAAGCTTTTACTACTTCCAATCTTTCCAACAAATCCGCAGGAAAAATATCCATTGGCACAAAACGGTTTTTATTGTCTGGACTCGGAATTTTTACCCCATTTACGGAAGTATAATTATAGCGTTTATCCATTCCTCTAATCACTGCATATTGTCCGTCTCCCGTACTATTTCTTACAACAGAAACCCCCGAAATACGCTGTAAAACGTTGGCAACGGTAATATCTGGCAATAATTGAATCGTTTTGGCACTAATAATATTCAATACATTATCAGATTTTTGTTCTGTTTTCCGAGCTGAATTATCTGTTTCACGGTCGGCGGTGGCACTTACCGTTACTTCATTCAATTCATTAAATTGTTCGAGTAAAGTAAAATTCAGTTTTAGAAAAGTTTGTGTTTTATCAATTTCGACGGTTTTTACGGTCGGAGCATAACCAACATATTGAACTTTGCATTGATATTTTCCTGCGGGAATACCTTTGATTTCATACGAACCATCTAAACCGACAGATGTACCAAATTTTGTATTTTCCAACATTACCGTTGCTCCAACCAATGGTTCTCCACTTTGCTGGTCGGTAATAAATCCTTTCAATGTTCCAGCATAAGCTGCTGATATTGAGAGAAATGTAATTAAAAATAAAATAAAAATCTTTTTCATAAATGCTTGAATTGAAGGACGTTGAATTAATTCCCCTCAATAATAAATTGGTTAATCTCAAATAAATTCGGGTTTTCGTAATTGATATTTACAGTTACGGCGTGCATATCAGATTCTCCAAAACCCTGTAAACGAGTAAAATTCATGAGTGTTTTTCTGTTTTTTTTATCTTGCAAAATTGGCTTATCAATCAAAAAACGATGAGAGTCTCCGTTTATCAATAAAACAGGTTTTCCAAATGCCATTGATTCTTCTTTTAGCGTTTTGACGATATTTATAAAACCGCTTGCCTCTCCTAAATCTTTGTTCTCTCCAAACATATCCGCCTGCGTACTTAGCACAATACCCGCCATTTGGTTTTCCATCGCTTTCTTAAAAACCTCTTTTATCCATGCAACATTGGCAGCATCTCGTTCATAAAATTCTTGATTGAAAGTTGTGGTATTAGAAGGCAAAAAGTTGTTGTTGCTTCCTACGGCATGAAAAGTAGCGAAGGCGATTTTTCCATAATCCCAACGATTATTCTCCACAAACTTTTTAAAACTTGGCATGGAAGATTGTGAAATGAGTGGTAGTTTTTCAATGCCAAAACTTTCAGGGCTACTAAAAAACATTCTGCGGATTTGATCTAAACGCTCTTCTGGTTTAAATGCTCCTGCATCTTTTTTATGACAATCTGTCCATTCATTGTCTCCAGGGGTATAAATTAAGGGTTTTTTGAAAGTGCCAAAGTAATTTTTCATTTTCAAAAAAGCATCGTCTGAACAAGGCGTTGAACTTGATTTAAAATCTCCAACATGAATATTGAAAGATGATGGGACAGTATTTAATTGTTTGATTAGGTTTTCAAATCGAGGAAAATCATCGGGTAAATAATAAGGAAGGTCGCCAAATACAGAGAAGGTGAATTTTTCTTTCTGGACATTTTGTGCATTTCCATTTGAAAAAAATAGAAGCATCACCAAAACAGAAAGTAATACTTTTAAAGACTTTAACATTTGTTTTTCTCTTTAGGGTTTTATAGAGGACAAATGTACGGTGGCTATGTTAACAGCATTTAGTGTCAATGTAAAGCAAACAATATCGTTTAGATTTATTTGTTAACATTTGATTATTAAATTTATTACTCCAAATAGAAGAAGACGCAAACTCAATCTTTCCAAAATCTATGAATTGTGTAACTTTTATATCGAATTCTATAACAATATGTTTGATTAATCTCCTCACCTTTATGCCTTTACTTTAATATTTTAACTTTTTATCATAATGGGCATGGATACGACAGAACTTGAGAAGGGGAAAGCACACATCATAGTTGAAATTATTGAGTATATCCCGAATGCCATAGTGAGCAAAACGATTATCAGAAAAATTACTGGAAATATTACTGCTTCGTCATTTGATGCAGGCGAAGAATTAGCAGAAAAAATTTCGCCTTTCGATAATTATATTCAAATTATTGACGGTATCGCCGAAATTACGATTGATAAAAAAAAGCATAGACTCAAGCTGGGCGAAGGCATTATTATTCCTGCTCATGCCTCTCACATTTTGAATGCTAATGAACAGTTCAAGATGATTTCAACCGTTATTAAAAGTGGCTACGAAGACTAAAAATGAAACTATATATCAAATACATGGTTAGCACTCGGTGCAAGCTGATGGTGAAAGACGCTCTTAGAAAACTGGGGCTGCACTTTGTTGTAGTGGACTTGGGCGAAGTCGAAATAATGGAAGAACTTTCTCCTGAAATGCGAGAAAATTTGAAAAAGACTCTTCTTGGTTCAGGGCTTGAATTAATGGATGACAAAAAAGCTATCTTAATTGAGAGAATTAAAAATGTTATTGTAGAAATGGTTCACTACACCGATGACTTACCCAAAACAAATTTTTCGGATTACCTCAGTCAAAAACTAAATCAAGATTATACTTACATGGCAAATTTATTTTCGGAGGTTCAAGGCACAACCATTGAACGCTACGTAATTAGCCATAAAACTGAACGCATTAAAGAGTTGATTATTTACGGTGAATTGAACATTACTGAAATTGCTTATAAAATGAATTACAGTAGTGTGGCTCATTTATCAAGTCAATTCAAAAAAGTTACGGGACTTTCTCCAACCCACTTTAAGCAGTTGAAAGATAAAAGAAGAAACCCGATTGATGAAATTGTTTAATTGGGTATTTGTTATTGATTATTGGGAATTGGTTGGTAATTTCTTTTCTGGAAATGAATATATTATGAAGATTTATTTCTAAAACCAATCCACCAATAAACCAATAAACCAGTAACCAATCCACCAATAACCAACCACAAAGTGAAAAGTTAAAATAGTATGGAAACTATCAAATGTGAATTATTAGATAATTGTGAAAATATAATTATTTCAAAATCAGCTTTTCAGTATGCCAGAAGTCTGATTGAGGCGAGTTTAGACCCTTTGGTTACAATAAGCACGAAAGGAAAAATTACGGATATGAATGAGGCTCTCACCAAAATTACGGGTAAAACTCGCAAGGAATTGACGGGAACCGATTTCTCAGAATATTTCACTGACCCTAAAAAAGCTCGAAAGGTTTATAAAGAAGTATTCGCCAAAGGATTTGTCGAAAATTATCCTTTAACCATCCGTGACCATAAATTGACCAATGTGTTATTTAATGGCTCAGTATATAAAGACGTAGAAGGTAATGTGCTTGGTGCCGTAGTAGTAGCCAGAGATATTACCGAGCAGAATAGAATTGAAAAAGAACTAATTTTAGCAAAAGTAGCGGCTGAGTTAGCCCAAGAAATTGCCGAAAAAGCAAAGTTTATCGCAGAATCTGCCACACAAATTGCCGAAAATGCAGTGAAAGCCAAACAGCAGTTTTTGTCAAATATGAGCCATGAGATACGTACACCTATGAATGCTATTATTGGGTTTACAAAAGTGGTATTAAAAACTGAACTTTCGGTAAAACAAAAAGAGTATGTCAATGCCATTAAAATGAGTGGCGATGCCTTAATTGTATTGATAAATGACATTTTGGACCTTGCCAAAGTAGATGCAGGAAAAATGACTTTTGAACAAATTCCCTTTAAACTTTCGGTTTCATTAGCCGCAATGTTACATTTATTTGAACCAAAAATTCAAGAAAAAAACTTGATTTTAAGACGTGAATATGATGAACGAATTCCTGATGTTTTGGTAGGAGACCCTGTTCGGTTACATCAAATTATTTTGAATTTAGTGAGTAACGCTGTCAAGTTTACTACCGACGGACAAATAACAGTAAGTGTAAAATTATTAAGAGAAGACGAAAAAAATGTAAGTATTGAATTTGCCGTTACTGATACAGGAATTGGTATTGCTGAGGAAAAAATAGAGCAAGTTTTTGAAAACTTCCAACAAGCATACAGTGGTAGTTCGAGGTTATACGGTGGTACTGGATTGGGGCTTGCCATCGTCAAACAATTAGTTGAACCACAAGGAGGCAGTGTAAGTGTAGAAAGTGAATTGGGAGTAGGTTCAACTTTTAGTTTTATTCTTCCATTTAAAAAAACAGACAAAAAAGTAGAGTTAAGCCCTGACATAGTTGAATTAGATGAAGAAATGACAAACATAAAGGTTCTCGTGGTAGAAGATATGGCTCTCAATCAATTATTGATGAGAACGCTTTTGGATGATTTTGGTTTTGAATGTGATATTGCTGCCAATGGAAAAGTAGCGATTGAAAAATTACAAGTTAAACAATTCGATATTATTTTAATGGATTTGCAAATGCCCGAAATGAATGGTTTTGAGGCAACAGATTATATCAGAAAAACCATGAAAATTGATATTCCAATAATTGCTTTAACTGCCGATGTTACAACGGTTGATTTTGCAAAATGTCGGGCAATTGGTATGAATGATTACATAACCAAACCCGTTGACGAAAAGGTATTATATACTAAAATTGTTGCTTTGGTGAAAAAGGCTCAATCTTCGAACGGAATTGAAACCTTAGAAACTGACTTAATTCAAGAGGTAAAATGTATTGATTTGGAGTATTTGATAAAAAGAACGAAGTCGAACCCAAAATTAATGGCAGAAATGATTGCCTTGTATTTGGAACAAACGCCCCCTTTGATTGAAGCTATGAAAAAAAGTTTTAACGACAAAGACTGGATTTTACTTTACGCTTCGGTGCATAAAATGATTCCTTCTTTTTCGATTATGGGTATCAGTACTGATTTTGAGGACATTGCTAAGAAAATACAAGAATACGCAAGCACGCAACAATTTTCAGACGGAATTTCACAAATGGTTTTGCAACTCGAAAGTATTTGTGTTCAGGCTTGTAGAGAGTTAGAAATAGAACTTAATAAGATTAAAAATAATGAATAAGAAAGATAAAATATTGATATTTTTGGTAGATGATGATGCTTTATTTTTAAAGTCATTAGCAATTGAGTTTAGCCAATTTGAAGATTTTGAGATTCAGACTTTTCCTACGGGAGAACTCTGTATTAAAAATTTAACGGAAAATCCAGCGGTAATCATTTTAGATTATCATCTCAATGGGGTGGATTTGAACGCCATAGATGGAATAGAAACCTTGGATGCCATCAAATTATTTAACGCATTAATTCCAGTAATCATGCTTTCTTCTCAAGATAAAATTGATGTGGCTATTAATTGTATGCACCACCGAGCTTTTGATTATGTGGTTAAAAGCGAAACCGCATTTATTCGTTTACAACAGATTATAGAGAATATTTTTCACTATCAAAAAATCGAAAAACAATTGGGGTGGTACATGGAAAGAATGTAGGTAAGTATAACGACAATTTAAGAACGGTTCGCCGTATCGATTACGATTATCGAAAGGTTAATTATCAACGATTTATGGAATCTCTAAATGGTACTTTATTCTGCACGATTACTTAGTTGTTCGTATTCGATGCGACTTTCGCTCGGTCAATGTCATTAAGTTAAGGAAATAAGTCAGAATAAAGAACAGCAACGGCTGCTGTTCTTTATTATTAATTCAAAAGCCTTAACAAAACGTTGTTTAATCTTTAGTGATTACTTAAATAAACCGCAAATGGTAATTTCGGTACAATCTTCCCGAAACAATTCCATTATGGGTTAAACTTTCGGGAAGTTACTTGTCTTCACTAAACGACATTGTATTTTGAACTATTCTCTACTCATCATCGTACATTTTGCAATATTACTCTAATACACGTAAAACATGAAATTATATATAAAGTACATGGTCAGTTTACGCTGCAAAATGCTTGTAAAAGCGGAGTTGAAAAAATTAGGATTACATTATGTCAATTTAACCTTAGGCGAAGTTGAAGTGATGGAAAATATTAGTCTTGAACAAAATGAACAATTAAAAATAGCTCTGTTAAAATCAGGACTGGTACTCATGGACGATAAAAGGGCTATTTTGATTGAAAAAATCAAAAATATAATCATCGAAATGGTGCATTATACTGACGAAATTCCGAAAACAAATTTTTCCCTTTATTTGACCGAGAAACTGCATTATGACTATACCTATCTTGCAAATTTATTTTCGGAAACAGAAGGAACAACGGTTGAGCATTTTATCATTTTACATAAAATAGAAAAGGTAAAAGAACTGATCATTTATGATGAATTGAACCTTACCGAAATAGCTCAAAAGCTACATTACAGCAGTGTGGCACACCTTTCTAATCAATTCAAAAAAATTACAGGATTGACTCCTTCTTATTTTAGAAAACTTAAAAATAAAAAACGCAAACCCATTGATAATGTGTGAATTATATAAATTATAAGCAAAAATATATAAGTTATGCCATCAATTAATCGTCACCTTTGTGAAGCGTGAAAATTCTTTCACTACTAAATGAAATACGATGAAAAAATTCACAATTTATCTAATGATGACGATTGCATTGTTGTCATTTCTCCCAATTTCTTCAAAGGCTGAAAACACCCCAAGTATCGAAAACACCACGAAAGCCAATGCTTTGATAGCACGTTTAGAAGTTATTAAAACAATGGATAAATCAGGAATGAATCGTGCTGAAAAGAAAGTTTTGAGAAAAGAAGTACGAGCCATTAAAGCCAATTTAGCCGATTTGGGCGGTGGAGTTTATTTATCCGTAGGGGCAATTATCATAATTATTCTTTTGCTAATCCTTTTATTATAAGATAGTTGAAGTGTGAATATTGTAAATCTAAACCTAAATTGTGTAACGAATCTCCCTATTTTAATACTGACCTTTGTTAAGTAATAATCAACAAACGTTATGAACAACTCAGCATTAGAATCGCCGATACAATTGCACCAAAATAAGCATTTTGATAAATTTCATCAGATTGTAAATAATGCCAGTTCAATAACAAATTGGCGATTTATAATTTCAATGTCTGTGGGTTCAATAGTGTGGATTGCCATTAATATCGTTGCGGTAAAATATTGGCAATTTTCACTATATCCTATGATAGTTCTGAATACGCTTTTATACTGGGTAGCCGCTTGCTTTGCCAGTCCAATTGCCTATTCTGAAAGTAAGTCTGCTCAGAAAAAACGAGAATATAGTAAACTTTTAGCACAGAAATATACTTTCAGAGAGTAACGCTTTAGCGTAGATTCTACTGAAAATCAAAAAGGAAATTTGATTGATAATCATACACAATTATGAGAAAGCGAACCATCAACCATACAGAAAAAACGCAAGAAATAGGTTTACCAGGTTATCCATTATATCCACCCAGTGACGATATTTATTTCAAATTTACCGAAGAACAAGACCTCGACCCAGAAGACCCAAGCCAAAAGAAAGTCATCAATGAAGATTCTTCCATTGACGAGTGGAACGAAAAGGATTTTGACGATGATGTTTCAGGCGATGATTTAGATGTGCCAGGTTCGGAGTTAGACGATGCTCAAGAAGCAGTCGGTAGCGAAGATGAAGAAAATAATTATTATAGTTTAGGTGGCGATAATCACAATGACCTTGAGGAAGATAGAGGTGATTGATTAAGAGCTATTTCCTATAATTTCCCATAAAACCCTCTTTACCAATGAATGTAGCCATATTTAGTACAAAACCATACGAAAAAGAATATCTCGACAAGGCAAATCTTGGTCTTGGGCATCACTTACATTATTTTGATGCCTCGCTAAATGCCGATACGATTAATCTCGCCAGAGGTTTTGATGCAGTTTGTCTATTTGTAACTGATATTCTTGATATGAAAACCACTCAGCAACTTGCTGAAATGGGTATAAAATTGATTGACTTACGCAGTGCAGGTTTTAACAATATTGATGTTGAAGCCGCAGAAGACCATCACATTAAAGTTTTGCGTGTGCCTGCCTATTCTCCGCAAGCCGTAGCCGAACACGCTGTGGCACTAATGCTAACTTTAAACCGAAAAACACATAAAGCGTATAATCGTGTACGTGAGGGAAATTTCTCGGTTGAAAACCTTCTGGGATTTAACCTATCTGGTAAAACGGTGGGTGTTATTGGCACGGGAAAAATAGGGGCGGTACTGGTTCAAATTATGCAAGGCTTTGGTTGTAAAGTAATCGCTTATGACTTGGTAGAATCTGAAATATTGAAAGCAAAAGGAGTTGAGTATAGACCTTTTGCTGAGGTTTTGAGCGACTCGGATATTATTTCATTGCATTGCCCGCTCAATCCCGAAACGCAACATATCATTAACAGTATTTCGCTGTCAAAAATGAAAAAAGGTGCCATGCTCATCAATACAGGGAGAGGTGGATTAATCAAAACTTCTCACGTAATAGAATCTTTAAAATCGGGTCATTTGGGTTATTTAGGCATTGATGTTTACGAACAAGAAGAAAAACTATTCTTCAAAGATTTGTCAGGAAGCATCATTCAAGATGACTTAATTGAGCGTTTAATGGGCTTTCATAATGTGTTGATTACGCCCCACCAAGGTTTTTTTACTACTGAAGCTCTCACCCAAATTGCCGAAACAACCATCAAAAACTTTACAGATTTTGAAAAAGGCTTAACCTCCGAAAATGAAGTAAAAGTGGGAAATAAGCCAATTAATAATTACGCAAAATAATTGATTTATTTTCTCAATTTACTACTCTAAAATATTACCTCTAAACCCAAAAAACCATGAAAAGCTTTTTATACAGTGCTGTACTTATCATGTTTATAGCTACTTTACATTCATGTTCACCAGCGTATGTGTCGTCACAACCATCATATTCAGAGGAAATCCGCCCGATGAGTCCCAGCAACTCACACGTTTGGGTTGGAGGAAACTGGATTTATAATCGTCAAACTCATAATTACAATCAAAATAATGGTTATTGGGCATTGCCAAATCGTGGAAAAACCTACCAACAAGGAAGATGGAATAATAATCAAAAAGGTTATTATTGGTCACCAGGAAAATGGAGATAAGTTATTCGCTACTGGAGACCAATGAGCAAGAACCAATTGACCAACAATCAGTTACCAACAAATACCTAATTCTATGAAAACCAATGAAGTAACTTTGTATTCCTCCAATATCAGTCAATTTTCAGTGAATGATTTTGAAGAGGCTTTACTCAACTCGATGCGAAGATATTCTATGAAACACTTACCATATACGGAAGAAGTTTCTGAAGAAAATATCTTGGATGCCTTGCAGAAATCACTTCAAATTTGCCATTTGGCGGGTATAAACGGGAATCAGCATTTCAAGAAAATATTTATTTATGATGCCGATGTCCATGCCGTTCAAGTAGATTGGCGAATGAGCAAAAAAGGCTTGAATTTGATGGTAATGCAAAGTCCTCAATTTAATGAAAGACTGGCTCGTTGGCTCTGTGAGTTAGCCGATTAATGTCAATATATTAGTTTAAATTTCTTTAAAACCTATTTCCGTTATGTCAATTCAAACCGTAAATCCTGCAACCAATAAAGTGGTGAAGACTTTTGACGAAATGTCAGAATCTGCCATTGATGCAGCCATTGAACAAGCCACGAAGGCTTTTGAAAGTTGGAAGAAAACGACTTATTCACATCGTGCAGAGCTTTTACATCGTGTTGCCAAATTAATGCGTGAAAAGAAGGATACCCTCGCCAAATTAATTACTTTGGAAATGGGCAAATTGATTGCTCAGGCTGAAGGAGAAATTTTATTAAGTGCCGATATTTTTGATTATTACGCTACCAACGGGGAGGAATTTTTGGCGGATAAACACCTTAATCCCGAATACGGCGAAGCATTTATTCGTCATAGTCCAATTGGCGTTTTGTATGGCGTTGAACCTTGGAATTTTCCATTTTACCAAGTTGCCCGATTTGCAGCTCCCAATTTAATGATTGGTAACACCATTTTGGTAAAACACGCTTCAATTGTACCTCAATGCGGGATTATCATTGAAGAGCTATTCAAAGAAGCCAAAGCACCTGCTGGTATTTACACCAATCTTTTGATTCCTGGAAGTAAAGCTACGGCCTTAGTGAAAGACAAAAGAATCAAGGGCGTTTCATTGACAGGAAGCGAAGCCGCAGGTTCAAGTTTGGCAGCAGAAGCAGGAAAATACCTCAAAAAATCAGTGTTAGAATTAGGAGGAAGCGATGCCTTTATCATTTTGGAAGATGCCGATATTGATAAAACCGTTGATTGGGCAATAGTGGGCAGAATAAATAATAACGGCGAATGTTGTATTGCCTCTAAGCGATTTATTGCCGTAGAAGCCATTGCAGATGAGTTTTTAATGAAATTCACTGAAAAAATGTCCAAACTAAAAGTAGGCGACCCTATGGATGCTGATACTGATTTAGGCCCTTTGAGTAGTGAAGCCGCCGCCGATTTAATTGCCAAACAAGTTGATAAGGCTATTGAACACGGAGCAAAAATAATATTGGGCGGAAAGCGTAGAAAAGGCGAAGGGGCTTTTATGGAAGTAACTATTTTGACGGATATTAAACCCGAAAATCCCATTTATTACGAAGAATTATTTGGCCCAATTGCCTCTTTCTATAGAGTAAAAGATGAAAATGCGGCCATTGAATTAGCTAATGATTCACCATTTGGATTGGGTGGCTCTGTGTTTACCCAAGACATAGAAAGAGGAAAAAGAGTAGCCAATTTAATTGACACGGGTATGGTTTATATCAATCACCCAACGTGGACACAGGCGGATTTACCCTTTGGTGGCACAAAAGGTTCAGGTTATGGACGTGAACTTTCAGCATTGGGAATCGAAGAATTTGTGAATAAAAAATTAATCAGAGTTTGTGGACTCAATGACCCATTTTGATTTTTTTGAAAGTGAATTTTCTAATTTTTATACGAAATCATAAAACCATTATCGTCAATTTTCTCTAAACTTTAAAATCTTAATTTACCAAATATCATGAAGAAGTCAATCATCAAAATTGCGAGTTATTTCCTTTTATCAGGAGTAATCTTAGCGAGTTGTAATTCACCCGAAAAAAAGGTTGAAAACGCTCAAAATGAAGTCGTTGAGGCTAATAAAGACTTGGATAAAGCCAATCAGGAATATATGACTGATATGGAGAACTATCGCAAGGAAACTGCCGAAAGAATTGCCGAAAATGACACAACCATTGCTGATTATAAAAGCAGAGTTGCCGCACAAAAAAAGAGTTTAAAAGCTGATTATTTGAAGAAAATTACTGCTCTCGAAAAACAAAACAGCGACATGAAAATGCGAATGGAAAATTACAAAGAAGAAGGAAAGGAAAAGTGGGAAGTATTCAAGACCGAATATACCCATGACATGGAAGCCATGACACAAGCATTTAGGGATTTAACCGTAAAAAATGTGAAGTCAGCTAAGTAACGAATTACGTACAAAAAAATCATCAACATGAAAAAAATAGTATTTGCAGGAATGTTTTTAGCATTTTTTGCACAAACAAGTATTGCCCAAATTGCGAATGGATTGCATTTTGGCATCAAAGCAGGAACAAATTTATCCAATGTTTACGACTCTCAAACCAGTCAGTTTAATGCAGACAATAAATATGGCTTAGTTGCAGGCGGGTTCGTCTCAATTCCATTAGGAACTTTTGTGGGAATTCAACCAGAAATTTTATTTTCACAAAAGGGCTTTAAGGGTTCTGGTACTTTGTTGGGAAGTACGTACAGTTTCAAAAGAACGACAAGTTATATTGATATTCCGATTTTATTGGCACTAAAACCCTTCAACTTTCTGACTGTTTTGGCGGGGCCACAATATTCGTTTTTGTTGAAACAGAAAGATGAATTTGATAATTCAATTATTAGCGGACAACAAGAGCAGGTTTTTCAAACAGATAATTTACGCAAGAATACTTTAGGACTTTTGGGGGGTATTGACTTGAATTTTCAAACCTTAGTGGTTGGGTTGAGAGCTGGTTGGGACTTACAAAATAACAATGGTGACGGCACAACGACCACGCCACGTTACAAAAATGTGTGGTATCAGGCAACGATTGGTTTTAGACTTTTCTAACAAAAAACATTAGGGATGAAAACGAATAAAAAAGAACTCGCAAGTAAACTTTCAGGTGTTTTATTTGAAGAATTAAACGATAAAATTCTAAATAAAAATACCAAAAAATCTATCCAAAAATCAGCCAAAAAAATTGCCAAAAAAGTGGTTAAAGCTGAACGAAAAACGATTTCATTGAAAAAGAAAACGGAGAAAAAAGCGGAAAAAGAGCAGCAGATTTTAGCGAAAAAACAAGATAGACTTTTACATCCAAGAATTGTAAAAGACATTGTGTCGGATGAAATAAATATCGTCAATCGGAGTGTTGAAAACAAAAGTGTTTTGAAAAATCAACCCGTTGACCATCAAGTATAATGACAAGTTTAAATTTAATAGTGGTTAGGGATATAGTCAAAATCCGTCATTTTTGATGACGGATTTTCTTTTGAACTTCCAAGATTTTTATTTCACAAACAGACTAAAGTCTGTGTTACTAAACATTCATAATCATGGGAAATATCCTTTATACCGTTGCAGTTATTTTAGTTATCATTTGGGCAGTCGGCTTTCTCGGTTTCGCAGCTGGTGGTATCATTCACATTTTATTAGTTATCGCTCTTATTGCGATTATTTTGAGAGTTATTCAAGGGAGAAGACCACTTTGAAGCTAACATTTAAAAACCCTTCTAAACATTTTAAACGTTTAGAAGGGTTTTAATTTCTAATCCTTTCACTCATCAGTTTTTGCTTCTTCATCTTCTTTAATTTGCTCCGCCAATTCAGTGTATTCTTTTTGTAATTCAATGATTTCCAACTCCGTTTTTTTGTCCACATTAAGCACCGCATTGTTGGCGGTTGCATTTGAGGAAACTAACTCATTAATTTTCAAGTGCAAGGAAGCTGAAAAGCGGTTAAAACATTTTTGAATAATAAATAAACTTAGGAAAGTAACCCCCAGAATAACATCTCCGATTTGATGATGTAAATCTTCAAACCAAAATCCTTTGTGGGTTAGCCAGAAAATAACTACACAAAGAGCCACAATAAAAGTAACAGAATTGCCCAATATTGAGGTTGCTACCGAAGTAAGTTTTTCAAAACGAATCTCAGAATAGAGATATATTCTTTTCATCAATAATTGCATAAGAAAAATAGGTTTCAATTTGAAAATTTATGGCTCAACCATTCCTAAAGAATAATTGAACCATATTCACTAAAGAGAGGCTTTGTCTAAAGTAGCATCCACTTCCATTTGTAAGTCTTTGAAACCAATATTGGTTAATTCAACATCACAAGAAATAGTTACTTCTTCGCTGACCATCACGCCACCAGCTTCAATGG
>JAAFIU010000411.1 GCA_013298805.1 Cytophagales bacterium
GGGTAATTATGTTCGTCTTTATTTTGATGACCAAAAACCTTTGGTTTTGAAATCTTTAAATGCTTTGGAAGACCGATTAGACCCTAAAATTTTCTTCCGTGCCAACCGTAAGCATATCATCAATTTAAAATATATTCAAAAGATAGAACCTTGGTTCTCAGGAGGTTTGCAAGTAACCTTGCGTGAAAGTGGGGATAAAATTGAAATCTCACGTCGTCAGGCAATTCGTTTTAAAGAACTATTGAGTTTATAAATATAATGTACAACAAAAGGGTTTTGACAGTTAGTTGAAACCCTTTTTTCATATCCATAGTTCTGTCTTTATTGAAGACTTTCGCCAAAACCACCGAATTTGTCTTTAATTTTACAGAAATGTTAAGAATTTATATGAGAAAATTGACTTATTTATTGATATTGAGTGTGTTTTTGACCTCTTGCGGAGCTGAAAATCAGCAAGGACAAACGAAAAAATACTTTGATTTGAAGGGATTAATTGAGCAGCAAATTCAAGTTTTGCAAAAGAGAAAACCGATGATTCAAAAGACTATTTCAATGGCTGAAAAATCTGAAAATCAGAAAGTTAAATCAGTTGATTGGGCAAAAGAACTGGAATTATTCACGCAAGTAGATTTGAATAAACCCGCATTTATTAGTAGTTATACCATTGATAGTTCTGCTGATGGCATGAAGTACGTTTTGAAAGAAAACGAAAAATTACCCGTTAAATACCTAACCATCAGCAAAGTAGGAGGGAAGACAACCCAAATTGAGGCATTGATAAGTAGCGAAAACTATTTGTATCAATCTGAAAAACATTTGACATTATCATTAATTAACGAACAACTGTCTGATTATCAAATTGATGGATTTCAGAAAGTTATTTTTGGCGATAAAAAAGATTTTAAGATTAACGGTAAAATTGCACAATGATAATCCCATTTTTTAAGAAAGTTTTTGTGCTTTGTTTGCTACTTGTGGTAAGTCTTTACGCCTTATCGTACATGGTGGATGCGGGACTTCGGAAGTCTCGAAATGATTATTTTGCCTCTTGGAATGATTTGTATTCTTCCAAGATTAATGCTGACTTGCTCATTATGGGTTCTTCACGGGCGGCATTTCATATTTCTCCCAGAATTATTGACTCAACTTTGACTCTTAATTCCTACAATTTAGGACTTTCTGCTTGGCATTTTGATATGCAATACGCTCGTTTCAAAATGTACTTACAGCATAATCGCAAACCTAAATACATTATTCAAAATGTAGATGTTTATGGGTTTTCAAAACGTGCTGACGTAGCGGATTCTCAGCAGTTTTTGCCCTATATTCAAGATACTATTTTACAGAAAACTATTCGTGGACATAAAGGCGAATTTGACATTTATCAAAGGAATATACCCTTGTTGAAATATAAAAACCTCCAAAATTTAGCTTTTGAAGGCTTATTTACTTTTTTTAACTATTCGGATTTATACGATTCTACAGCAAATTATAAAGGCTACCGAGGTAATGACTATGTTTGGAATCAAGATTTTGAGAGATTTAAAAAACGTTTCCCAAAAGGCGCAAAATATACTTTTGATAAAGAAGTGAAACGTCAATTTAATGAGTTTTTGGCATTTTGTCAGCGTGAAAATATCAAAGTATTTTTGGTGTACGCTCCCGAATATTTTGAAGTTCAACCTTACTACAAAAACAAATATGAATTAATTAATTTATGCACCGAGTCTGCCAATATATACAAATGTCATTTTTTAGATTATTCTAAGGATTCACTTTGCTACAATCGCCAATATTTTTATAACTCTCAGCACTTAAATAAAAAAGGTGCTGAGTTGTATTCTAAAGAATTGGGAGTGAAGGTAAAATTATTGATTGAATAATTGAGAGCTGATTTCAATGAAATAGGCCATATTGCGGTAGGTTCAATTGGTTGTGTTTTGTTGTCGTGAATCTTTTTCGTATTTTTGAATGAAATATTTTATTCAAAATAATATGTATAAGGTTCTTTGGAGTTACAAATTCAAAAGAATTATTATGTTTATACATACTTACTCACGTGAATATTCCTCCCCAAAGTGTTTTATCAGAGATAATGTAGGTGGGGTTAAATTTTTAAGTTTGGTTTATAAAAAAGCTCAAGGCATTTTGCTTTACCTCTCACTAAATTCTTTAGAATAAAAAGAATCAAATTATGAGCGTACTTTATAACATACTTCATGAATTATTAGTTTTTTTCCGTATAGAAGGTCTTATTTCTATCATTAAATCAGGTAATTTGGGCAGCCTCAAGACAATTGATGGAATTTTGGCGGTCTTAGCTCCTTTAGCAGCATTACTAATTTTTGCAGAGATTTTGTGGCTATTAGTCATTAATGGAACTAAAGTAAAAATTTGCAAAATTCCCTTTTTAATCATTATCCTAAATAGAATGGTAGAACGCCTTCTAAGTCTGTCTATTTCTGTATATTTTATTCAATTGTGTGATGACTACGCCATTATTTACATTCCTTTTAAGTGGTATTGTGTTCCATTTGCTTATTTAATATATGAACTAAATTCTTATATTCGCCATTATGCAGCTCATAAAACACGACTATTATGGTGTAGTCATGCGGTACATCATTCTTCAACAGAATTAACATTTTAACAACTG
Organism: Cytophagales bacterium; assembly: GCA_013298805.1. Lineage (GTDB taxonomy): Bacteria > Bacteroidota > Bacteroidia > Cytophagales > Spirosomataceae > Arcicella. The sequence goes on from JAAFIU010000411.1 coordinate 2,657, forward strand.
CTTATTTGGAAAACCAACTATACTGATGTTTTTGCAGCTTGCTTTTGTACTTTATTGGGACTTCCACCCATGATGTTTTTTGGGTCATGATTCTTGATAGTATTTTGGGGCATTTGTTCACATTAGCGAAAAAACTATTCATAATTAGGGCAAACGCATGAGAATTATTAGAAAAGGGGAAATGCTTATTTTTGCAACAAATGACAAAGATAAGCGAATATTTTTCGGAAATATCAGACCCACGTGAGGAGTATAAATGCAAGCACAAATT
>JAAFIU010000401.1 GCA_013298805.1 Cytophagales bacterium
AGACGATGATTATAAAATTCTGATTGATTGTGGAACAAATATGGAGCGTGATATTGATTATTCACAACCCCTAACAAACAAAGCATTTTTTCCGTTTGAGGCTTCACAAGTAAATTTGGTTCTTCTCACACACGCACACATTGACCATTCTGGAAATATACCAATGTTGTACCGTGAAGGCTACGAAGGGCAAGTGCTTTGTACCACTCCAACCGCAGAATTGACAGGGCTTTTATTGCAAGATTCGGCAAATTTGCATCTGAAAAAAATTAAACAAGCAGAAGGAGATAGCAAGAAGAAGAAGAAAAAAATGGATAGATTGCTCGTAAAAGGCGATTTGTACTTACAAAAAGACGTTGAAAATGCAATGGCAAATTTTGTAACTATCCAATTTAATCATCGTTTTAGAGTTTCTGATACGGCTTGGGTAACATTTATCCCTGCGGGGCATTTGTTGGGTGCAGCTCATATTGTTTTAGAAGTAAAAGAAGGAGATAAAACAAAAAAGATTTGTTTTTCGGGAGATATTGGGCGTAAAAACTATCCACTTCATATTGACCCTTCTGACGAAATTCCACAAGTAGATTATTTACTTTGTGAAACAACTTACGGGGCAAGATTACACGAAGATAAAATCTCGCCCGAAGACGCTTTGGGTGATGTAATTAAACGTACTTGTATTGATATGCCAGGGCGTTTGATTATACCTGCGTTTTCGGTGGGGCGTACACAAGCATTGCTCTTTACTTTGAATAAGCTTTACAGCGAACGTGGTTTTCAACCCATTAAAGTATTCAGTGACAGTCCATTAGCGTATGCGTCAACGAAGGTTTATCAGAAAAACCTCAAGCAATTGAATAAAGAAGCACGTGATTTTCAGACGGCAAACGACACGATTTTTGACTTTGAAAATCTCCAATATATTCAGTCAGAAAAGTCAAGTAAAGCCATTTCTAATTATGGCGAGCCATGTATAATTATTTCTGCTTCGGGAATGATTTCGGGTGGGCGTGTAGAACAACACATTGCCGCCAACATTAACAACGCTTACTGTACGATTCTTTTGGTTGGATATGCCTCAGAAGGAACTTTGGGCTGGCGTTTGATGAATGGACAGAAAACCTTGAGAATCAAAGATGTAGAGCATCCTGTTTTGGCAAATGTCGAAAAAATAGACGTTTTCTCTGGGCATGGCGACCAAAATGATTTGCTTCGTTTTGTAAGAAATCAGTCTAAAGAAAAACTGAAAAAAGTATTCTTGATTCACGGAGAAGTAGAAAGTATGCAAGTTTTTAAAGGTGTTTTAGAAAAAGATGGTTATAACGGAATTGAAATTCCAGAAGTAGGGCAAACCTTTGAGTTATAATGGTTTTTCTGTAAATTGAAATTAAATTTGAGGCAAGAATTTCTTGCCTTTTTTTATTACCTTAAATTCATCATCATGCAAACCACACTCATTACAAATGATGCCGTTGTTTTCGGAGTTTTGCTTGCCATAATTTATTTTACTTTTTATACATCATCCCTTCAAAATCGTTTTTGGCAACGTTTTTATGTATTTTTTCCAAGTATTCTTATCTGTTATTTTATCCCTGGATTGTTAAATTCTTTCAACATTATTTCGGGCGAAAACTCAAAATTATATGATGTTGCTTCCAAATTTTTGTTGCCTGCTTGTTTAGTATATTTTACAATAAATATTGATTTTCAAGCACTTAAAAGATTAGGTCCAAAGGCAATAATTGTATTTTTGGCGGGTTCAGTGGGCGTAATGGTGGGTGGTCCAGCTTCGTTATGGATTGTAAAAATGATTAGCCCCGAAACCGTAGCGGGTGACACGTGGCGTGGTTTGGCAACTATTGCGGGAAGTTGGATTGGTGGAAGTGCCAATCAGACTGCACTGAAAGAAGTATTTAATCCATCGGCGGAGGCTTTTTCACAGGCAATTGCAGTAGATGTTTTGACGGCAGAACTATGGTTGGCTTTATTACTTTATGGTGTCGGGAATGCCCATAAATTGGATAAATGGTTAGGGGCTGACACCAGTGCAGTAGATGAAATTAGAGAGAAAATAGAAAAAGAATATACTGATAATCAACGGAATCCATCTTTTAACGATTTGTTGAAAATACTTTTTGTGGGCTTTGGAACGACCGCCGTGGCGTATTTATGTGCTGATTTTATTGTGCCATTTATTGAAACGAATTATCCTAATCTCAAGAAATTTAGTCTGACGTCAACTTCTTTTTGGGTAATTTCATTGGTTACAATTTTTGGATTATTGTTGTCAAAAACAAGGTTGAGAGAAATAGAAAAAGTTGGAGCTTCAAAATTTGGCAGTATATTTTTATTTGTGTTAATCGCAACCATTGGTATGAAAATGGACATTTTGGCGGTTTTACAAAAACCACAAATGTTTTTAGTTGGAATTATTTGGATGTTTTTTCATGCCTCATTTACGTTAATAGCGGCTTATTTTACCAAAGCTCCCTACTTTTTTACCGCCGTAGGTTCACAAGCAAATGTGGGTGGGGCAGCTTCAGCCTCCGTTGTGGCAGCCGCTTTCCATCCATCATTGGCTTCTGTAGGGGTTTTATTAGCTATTTTGGGGTACGCATTAGGGACTTACTTAGGGTATCTAACGGGTTTGATGATGCAATGGGTTGTCACTTAATTTTATCGTAAAATCAGTTTTCAAAAGGAAGATTTTAACATAAAAAGACTTTTAAGACCATTCTATTATATTTTTCAAAGTTAAGGACGTATTTTTGTATTAGGATATAATTAAGATTCTAACTCTAAAATATAGCTTAGACTCTTTTAAACATTTATACCATTAAATAAAGAACGTGAAGAACATACGTAATTTTTGTATTATTGCCCATATCGACCACGGTAAAAGTACCTTGGCGGATAGATTGATTGAGTTTACTGAGACTGTCTTAAAACGTAATATGCAAGCTCAATTGCTTGATGATATGGATTTGGAGAGAGAGAGAGGAATCACCATAAAGTCGCACGCCATTCAAATGGATTATATTTCTCATGGTGAACATTATGTTTTCAACTTGATTGATACGCCTGGACACGTCGATTTTTCTTATGAAGTTTCACGTTCTATTGCCGCTTGTGAAGGGG
>JAAFIU010000118.1 GCA_013298805.1 Cytophagales bacterium
TGAGGAGGGCTAACTATTGATAACCTTCGTTCTGTACTAAGTTTTTGTTAGCGTCTGTTTCTCTTAGTGGAATCGGAAACACCAATTTTGGCGAACTGAACGCCCATGTTTGTGTACCATTTCCATTCGTTTTAGATATAGTTTGCTTGTTGCGTTTGATGTCATGAATCCAATGTCCTTCAAATGCTAATTCTAATCGTCTTTCTTTTAAGATACTGGCTAAACTTAAAGATGTGTATAATTTTGCTCCGACTCTATCACGTATGGTATTAATATCTGCTAAAGGAGTTGCCCCAATTGGTGCGCCACCAACACGGAAGTTTCCTTCGGCACGAGTTAAGTACATTTCTGACAGACGAATCAAAGGAATATTAGCCACTTGAACTGCCCATTTAGCAGTGTAAATATCACCTGATTCGTAGAAGAAGTTTCCACGGTCATCCGAAACATCATAAGAATTAAGGTGTTGGTCGTTGATGATAATATCTCCACGTCCACCTTGCGATGTTGAGCCAAAGAACGTATTATAGCTATTTACATAATCTTGGTCAGTCAATTGAGCCGCAAAAATATCTTCCGTGCTATTCGTTTTATTATTAAAAGCATCATAGAAACTTGCCTTTAGTGTGTAATTGCCAGAAGCAATAACTCTATGTGCTGCCTGACGAGCTCCTTCATAATTTCCTTGCATCAAATAAACTCTTGATAATAAGGCTGCCGCAGTATATTTATCAGCAAAAAAACTGTTTTTAGCAGGCAATAATGATTCTGCACTTGTTAAGTCTGCAATGACTGCCTGATAAACTTCCGCAACAGTATTACGTTTGATAAAACTCGCATCTGTAATTTTTGAGGTTGGCGTTGTCAAAACTGGTACACCTAAATTTGATGTTGGTGTTCCGTCTAAGTACGTTTTTGCAAACTCTCGTACCAATTCAAAGTGCATCCAAGCTCTAATTAATTTAGCTTCTCCTTCAAATCTTGCTTTTTTGGCTGCATCAACTACGGCTAAGTTTGACAATACATTATTAGCGATGTTGATGGTACGGTAGCTGTCTAACCAAGTAGCTTGTGCTTGGTTATTATCCTTTAACATATTTTTTTCAAAAATTTCACCTGGAGCAACAAATGTTCCTTGCCATTCAATATCTCCATTGTCAGCCATAAGTTCGGCATCACGTTGTAAATTTCCGCCTAAAACGTCTGCATCAGTCATTGAGTCGTAAGCACCAGTCAAAAGAGCTTCAACGTCGGATGATGTTTTTACCGCCGAGATAGCATCTACATCATCAACGGGTTTTACATCTAATTTGTCAGCACAACTTGTCAGTATTAAACTGAAAGCGACTGCGAATATGAGTTTATTATTTATCTTCATTTTATTAATGTCTTTTTTATAAGCGAAAAGCGATTTGCGAAAAAGCGAACATCGCACTTTCAAACTGCTTTAAATCTTTTAAGATGTGTTGGAATATCCCTAAACACGAATCCTATTACTTAAATTAGAATCCAAGGTTTAAACCTACTGTAATCGTTTTAGGTTGTGGAGCTGCGTAAAAATCGTTTCCTGCAGCAACGCCCGTTAAGTAATCGGTATTAACTTCTGGGTCCCAACCTTTATATTTTGTAAATGTCAATAAGTTATTTGCTGTTGCATAAACTCTTAATTTCGACAATTTCAATTTATCAGTAATGGTTTTTGGAAGATTATAACCAATCGTTACAGTTTTCAAACGGGTATAACTTGCATTTGATAAATAACGAGATGATTCAGCGGTTCCGTTTCCTCCTACATAACGTGCTTGTGGTACGTTAGTGATGTCACCAGGTTTTTGCCAACGAGCCATTTGGTCGATAGTTTGGTTATCGTAGAAGTCACCGTTTGCAGACATAAATTTACCTGCTCCGTTATAAACATCGTTACCATAAACTCCTTGGAAGGTAATACTCAAATCAATTCCTTTATAGTTGAAATCGTTAGTGAAACCACCAATCCATTTTGGGTTTGGATTACCAATTGGCACATTAGCCGCAAGGTTTACGTCATTAGTAGTTGTTTTGTCTAAAGAACCATCCGCTTTAGTAGTATTCAAATAATACAAGGCATCACCATTTTTAGAATCAACGCCTGCGTATTCTGGTCCGACAAAAACGCCTAAAGGTTGTCCTTCAACGGCACGGTTCAAGAAACCACCCGTAATAACTTGTCCTTGAAGATTCAAAATTTTGTTAGCGTTAGTAGCAGCATTAATTGAAGCTCTCCAAGTTAAATCACCGAATTTATTATCTGTTTTCAAGATAAACTCCCATCCTTTGTTTTCTAACTCACCAACGTTTTTCAATTGACTGCTAAATCCACTTGTTCCCGGAACGTTAACATTTAACAATAAATCAGTGGTATTTTTTGTATAATAATCAACCTCTGCTGAGATTCTATTATTGAAGAATCCAATTTCAAGACCAATGTCTGTTTGTGCTGTTTTCTCCCATTTCAAATCAGGGTTTTCTAATTGGAAAGGGCGTTGACCTGGTGTTCCTGCATAACCCGCTGGGTTACCGTCTGCATTTTGAGCAGAGTAAAGTCCTAAACTTCCAAAGTTATTAATTTCAGCATTACCTGTATAACCATAACTTGCACGTACTTTCAAGAAGCTGATTTGACGAACATCTTTCAAAAAGTTTTCTTCTGAAACAATCCAACCTGCTGATGCAGAAGGGAAGAAACCATAACGGTTATTTGCACCAAAACGAGATGAACCATCAATACGTCCACTTAAACCAATCAAATATTTGTTATCAAATTTGTAGTTAAGTCTTGAGAAATACGAAAGGAAAGTAAATGTTCTTTCAAAAGAGTTTGCATCTGCTTTGGTAGCACCTGATGCAATTGTTTTGTAAGCATCACTTGGGAAATTACGTCCCGTTGCATCAATAGAGGTTCTTTTTGATTGTTGGTAACTCATACCCGCAATTACATTCAAATCATGCTTTTGGTCAAACACTTTGTTGAACGTAAGGAAGTTGTTGGTATTGTAGTTAAAAATATTGGTGTTATTCTTGTAAGCTTCTCCGTTTGGTTGTGAAGAGTTTCTAACCGTCTTTTTGCCTAAATATTGGTCGTCATTTCTGAAAGACATATCAAAACCATACTCAGAACGGAATGAAAGATTTGGAATAATATTCCATTGTCCGTAAACATTACCAAGAGTACGATACGTTTCAGTTGTATTATTAGCGTAAGCAATATTCATCAAAGGATTGTAATATTGAGTAACTGCCGCATCATTATAGGTGTCGGTATAATCGCCTGTACGTGGGTCAATTACGGGTGCCATTGGAGCTAATGCAATAATTTGCATTGGGGTAGAGAAGGCATTGTCATTCGATAAACGAGTATTGAATGTACGTGCAAGACTTGCATTTACACCAATTGATAACTTATCGGTGGCTTTGTGGTCAATATTGATACGGCTACTGATACGTTCAAAAGAGTTTTTAACTAAAATACCTTCTTGCTTGCTATATGAACCCGATGCGTAAAATTTAGTTTTGTCTGTACCTCCACTGATATTAAGGTCAAATTGATTGATACTTCCTTTTCTTAATACTTGGTCTTCCCAATTGGTGTTTGTATAGTTGGCAGAAGTTGGGTCAGCCCATCTTGCTTTTTCACCAACTGCATAACGAGTAAAACGTGTTTCTCCACCCGACAAAGAGAAGCCTGAGTTGGCACGTGCTTCTTTGAAAAGCTCAACATATTGAGCCGTATTCAAAAATTCACGATGTCCAGTAGCTTCACTTGAACCCGTAAAGTAGCTTACATTAAAGTTGGTTTTTCCTGATTTACCACGTTTTGTCGTTAATAAAACAACTCCGTTTGAACCTCTCGCTCCATAAATAGCTGCCGCAGAAGCATCTTTCAAGATTTCGATAGACTCAATATCATTGAAATTTATGTCTGCTAATGGGTTTGGAGTGTTTGGACTTGAACCAGCAGGCGTTGAAGTCATTGGAATTCCATCAATCACATACAAAGGGTCATTTCCTGCTGAAACAGAAGAAGAACCACGAATACGCATTTTGATACCCTGACCAACTTTACCATTTCCAGATTCAACAAAAACCCCAGCCGCTCTACCTTGAATAGCTTGTTCAGTAGTTAAAACTGGCAAGTTTTCAATCGCTTTTGAACCGATTTGAGCAACGTTTCCTGTTAGGTTTGTTTTTTTCTGAGTACCATAACCTACCACGACAACTTCACCTAATGAGTTTTCACTTTCGGATAAAGTAACATTGATGGTAGTTTGACCAGCAATCTCAACCGATTTAGCATAAAAACCAACTGAGCGAAATTCAATAGCATTTTTACTAGTGGGTACACTAATTGCATAATTACCCGTTGCATCGGTTGATGCACCTTTTCCTGTACCTTTTACTTGTACACTCACTCCTGGAAGGGGCGAACCATCTACGGCTGACACCACTTTTCCTGTAATTCGGCGGTCTTGAGCAATCATACTCAAAGTACAGCCCAAAAACATTATTAAACTGAATAATAAACGTTTGTTCATGAAATTTTAGGTTTTTGTTTAGATTTTAATTGTGTTGATAAAAAGCCATTTTAAAGACAAAAACTTGTATTTTTCCTAATATTAGGATTGTTTTTAAGTGTTCGAGAAGCTAATTTTTGTAAAAATCATTTTTCAAAGTTAGATATTGTTTACTTGAAAGCCAAAAATACGTTTGCTAAAGTATATATGCGTCCAAGTTATTTTTACTGAAATCTACGTAAATATCTGTTCTGGTAGTATCAATTCTTTGGCAAAATCATAGCCTACTTTAAATATTTCGGCTGATTTTCGGATGTCATAAGGGTCGAAAGATTTGAGTGCAGGTGGTTCAATCAAGAAATTACATTGAGCCAATCTGCTTTTTGAATTATTATTTATTGCCAAAAATAATGCCTTCGGAACAATCGTAGCCATAGATTTTGATACTTGTTGCATTCCATAAGGATTACAATGACTACCAATTATATAATCATATTTTCCAATTAACGGTTCAATGGGCATATTGTTTAAAACTCCGCCGTCTATCAAAGTTACTCCGTTATGCACAATCGGCTCAAATAATCCAGGAATAGAACACGATGCCATGACGGGTTTTAGTAATTCTCCCGAAGAAAAATATACCGTTTCTCCTGCGTATAAATCTGTGGCATTGACAGTTAACGGAATTTTGAGATGTTCAAAAGAATTGTGTGGAATATATTTTAAATAAACTTCTTCTACTTTTTGCATTCTTATCAAACCAGCCCTATTCCATGCTGGACGCATTGCTTTCAAAGTATTGCTCGAAACAACTATTTCAAAAATATGGTCTGGAGAATATCCTGCGGCAAACATTGCTCCTACAATTGCCCCTGCACTACATCCAGAAATTCCCGAAATGTTGACTTTTTTCTCCTGTAATGCCTTCAAAACGCCTAAATGAGCAATACCTCTTGCTCCTCCTCCAGATAGCACTATCCCGATTTTCATATTTTAGCTTTAATTATAGGTTCAATATTATCTGCTAAACGTAGCTTGATTTTTCCTGTTTATTAGCTAATTTACACAAAAAAATAATCCAAAAAATAATTTCAATGATTTTACATTCAATAGATTCAGGCTACTTCAAATTAGACGGAGGAGCGATGTTTGGAGTTGTTCCAAAAACTTTTTGGCAAAAGTCTATTCCTGCCGATGAAAATAATTTATGCTCTTGGGCAATGCGGTGTTTACTTATTGAAGATGGAAATCAATTAATTTTGGTTGATACAGGCATGGGAAATAAGCAAGATGCTAAATGGCAAGGCTATTATTATCGACATGGAGAAGGTGAATTAGTGAAATCAATCAGGGCAAAAGGTTATTCTGAAAATGATGTTACCGATGTGATTTTGAGCCATTTACATTTTGACCATTGCGGAGGTGCGGTAAAATGGAATACCGACCGCACTAAATTTGAAATGACTTTTCCGAATGCTCGTTATTGGTCACATTCCGAACATTTTGAATCTGCCCTGAATCCAAATCCAAGAGAAAAAGCTACTTTTTTTAGAGATAATATTTTACCGATTCAAGAAGCCAACCAATTGTTTTTTATTGATAAAGTTGCCGAAAAACCTTTTGCTAATATTGAAATATTAACGGCTGATGGACATACCGAAAAAATGTTGATGCCCAAAGTATCGTTCAATAATAAAGAAATACTTTTTATTGCTGATACTATTCCTTCGCACGCACACATTCCTGTACCTTATGTGATGGGGTACGATATTCGTCCATTGCAAACAATGATTGAAAAGGAAGAGTTGTTGACACAAGTCTCTGAAAAAGAATGGATTCTGTTTTTTGACCACGACCCTTTCTATGATTGTGCTACGATTTTAAAAACAGAAAAGGGTTTTGCCTTGAAAGAAAAGGGTAATTTATCAGATTTTGTTTAATTTTTTTTTCGTTTCCAAAACTTCCAACTTTTACCTTCTTGTTTTTCATAAAAACAAGCATTTGGTTGAGTTGGAGGTTTACTGAAAATGGGGATTGATAAACCAAAATATAAGTCCGTGCCTCTTGGGTGGCTTATATTTAAGAAACTGCCCAAATTATCTGTTCCAATAAATATTGGACCAAGTCTACCCGCAATGCCAAAAGTGAACGTTTCATAATTATCTAAAAGAGCAAATGGCATAGCAATTTCTATCCATTTGCTTTCCCATCGTGGCGTAACTGACAATGACGAAGGCATTTTCATTCCGATGGATTGTGAGCCACGAAGCCCCTGAACCCATAATCCATTGACATAAAATTTATCTTTAATGTGATAATCAAAATTAATTTGTAGTGCAGTTGGTAGCCCAGCCTTAAAACTGTTGTTACTGTTACCGTCAGTCGAGCCAAATTTTTGATTTATTCTGTAAAAAGCATCATCTAAACCTATAATATTACTGACATCAGTTGATTTGAATTCAGTATTATTTACGTCAATATCCCAACTTCGAACGTAATTAGGATTGTTATAATTGATACTTCCAATATCTAAAATAGCAACCCCAATTTTATATTCATACTTATTTTTGCTTGAATCCCATTTTTTCACACCCTTTTCTCGGTAAGAAAATTTACGTGTATCAGGTCGGTATTCATAAACAATACCCAAATCAATTCCCCAACCACTTCCTGCTGATTGATTTCCCAAAGCCCAAACTAAAGAGGCATTTGCATTTTTATACGAACTCTCAAAAGTGTGTCCATAACTGGCTTTGAGATGATTAATTCTTACAATTTGTTTTTTAGGGTCAGACGGGTCATCAATAATACTATAATCCCCATCGTTAATATTGATATTAGCATTGTAAAGACCCACAGTTTTCTTGAGTGTTATACCTACTTTTACAAAATCTTCATCATCATCCTTCAATATTTGGCTATAACTTAAACCTAATTCAGCATAACCGTTGACATTCAAGGAGCTTTCGGCAACTTTAAAGGTTTTATTTTTTAGTAATAATGTGTCAGTGCCTAAGCGAATCAAATTTGCTAAGTCCAAAGGTGCTCCAGAAAAATTAGTAGCCGTTCTAATACGTGTTAATAAACCAATGGCACTTTTGCTATTGAGCGTGTATAAAAATGAAGGGCCACGCAAATCATCTAATAAATTGAGATGGTAAGAGTTGGCATTTTCATTGATAGCAAAATATGTATTTTTGAAAACAATTCCATTCTTAGAATTCCTATATGCTGGCGCTATGGAATTAGTTAAAGTTTGTAATATTGAATAGGGAGCATCCCATCCAGCATAATTATTGGAGAGGAAAATATCATTGGCAACTAAGTTTATATATAATTTATACCTTGAATCCGAAAGATTGGCAGGGTTATTATATACAGAATTAGTACCAGAATAATTACTGCCTGATATTCCAAGCCATTGTTGAGAATAAATTTTATTAGAATGGCTAACTATTAAGGCAAATAATATTAATAACTGCGTTTTAAATTTAATGTTACTCACGGAAGTTTGTTTTTAGGAAGGTGATATTTAGGCAAATTGTTTTAATGGACTTAATATAGTTGACCAAACTAAACCAATTTTGAATTAATCGAACAGTTAAAATGAACTGCAAATATACCTTTATTAAGATTTAAAAGAGGGGCTTATGGCGTTAGTTCCTAAAAATAGCACTTAATAAAAGGAAAAAATCTATTTTTTAGCGGAATAGTTATATTATTTCAAAATCAATTATTTTAACAGTAATTTTTTTTTAATTTCATTAGAAACATCGTTTTAAAACAATAAATTTGCAACTTGCTTAAACCAAGTTAATAAAAAGATTCAAAACCAAAATATAATTGGTTTATACTTGAAATACGATTTGATTATTCCACATTAAGGCATAATTAAAGAATAATATTTGGCATTAAACATTTTTTATAAATATCCCTAATATTTGTTTTTGGTTGACTAAGCCAAGAGCTTTTGAATAGTATGAAAAGAATTGCAGTATTTACTTCAGGCGGAGATGCACCGGGTATGAACGCCGCCATCAGAGCTGTTGTAAGAGGTGGACTTCATTATGGAGTCGAAATTTTTGGAATTATAAGAGGTTATAACGGAATGATTAAGGGAGATATAATTCCCTTAAATTCGCAGTCGGTAAGTAATATCATTCAACGAGGTGGTACAATTCTTAAATCAGCCCGAAGTAAGGAGTTTATGACTCCCGAAGGACGAAAAAAAGGATATGACCAACTGAAATCTCATGGAATTGAGGGTTTAGTCGCTATTGGTGGGAATGGTACTTTTACAGGTGCTGAGATTTTCTTTAATGAATATCAAATTCCAACCGTAGGCGCTCCAGGAACGATTGATAATGACCTTTTTGGTACTGATTATACCATCGGATACGACACAGCAGTGAACACGGCTTTGGATGCCATTGATAAAATTAGAGATACGGCTGACTCGCACGATAGAATTTTCTTTATTGAAGTAATGGGACGTGACTCTGGCTATATTGCCGTACAGTCTGGTATTTCGGGCGGTGCAGAATCAATTTTGATTCCAGAAGAAAGACAGACTATCGAAGAAGTAGTAAGAACGTTAAAGGCTGGTTTTGAGAAAAAGAAATCATCATCAATTGTAGTGGTTGCTGAAGGAGATGAAGAAGGTCATGCCGCAAATATTGCCGAGAAAATAAAAAATACCATTGACGTTCCTGTTGATATTCGAGTTACAAACTTAGGGCATATCCAAAGAGGTGGCCGTCCAAGTGCTTATGATAGAATTTTGGCAAGTCGTTTAGGTTTAGGTGCTTTAGAAGGTCTTTTGGCTGGACATAAAAATGAAATGGCAGGGATTGTAAATGACCAATTGGTTTACACACCGTTCCATGATACTATTACTAAAAAGAAGGCAATAAATCCTGATTTGTTAAGACTTTCTGGAATTTTGAGTAAATAGTTTTTAGTAACACAGACTTCAGTCTGTAAGAACAAAATACAGAATAAAGTCTGTGTTACTAAATCAACAATACCCCAAAGCCTTGTACGTAATAAATCCCAATAACTCGTGGATAAAAGTATAAGAATCATAAAGGTTTGATTCTCGTGGTATTAGTAGGTTATCTAATGTCCAACTTCTTGCTCGTGTCTTAAATGCTGTTGGAAATGGAGTAACTTTTATACCTGCTTTCAGAAAACATCCTACTGCTCTTTTCATGTGGAATGCCGAGGTGAAAAGTAAATATTTTTTACCAAGTAGTGAATGATTCTTTAAAACTTCTGCTGTGAAAAGTCCATTTTCACGAGTATTTCTCGCTTTTCTTTCCAAAAGAATATCCTCTTTTTTTACGCCCAATTCTTCTAAAAGTTGTGCTATTTTTAATGTTTCGTCTGAAACATCTTCGTGCATCAATAATAAATTAGGCGCCCCTCCCGAAATTAAAATCTTTCTCAATTTCCCCATTTTGTATAAACGTAAAGGCTGAATAAAACGGTCGGCGGTTTTGTCGGTAAATATTTGACTTTCTGTTGAAACCTTATTCGTAATCATTCCGCCAGTGATAATAATACCAACGTCATAAGTTGTTGTAATAACATTGGGAGAAATGGGCGGAACTTCCCACCATAATAACGCTTCATTTGATAAAAAACCATTTCCGAAAATTAAAATGAAAGCAAATGCCACTTGTACACTTCGTTTTTTGACCTTTGCGTTCTTGCTAAATAATACAAAGAGTAAGCAAATGGTTATTAATGACAAAGGCATCAGAAGGTAAAATAGAACTTTTGAGAGAAAATAAAACATTATGAAATTTGAATTTTAGGTTTGATTTTCAGTTATGGTCTTGTTCCCTTAACTTTGGTATATATTTTGGTTTATTAAAACATAAAAGTAGAATAATTTCGTTGAAGAACATTATCAACAATCACCCTTATTTCTTGAAAGATTTAAAAAAATATGAAAATTTTATTTAGAATATTATCAATTTCCCTGCTCTTTATTTTTACAAATGTTTCTTTTGCTCAGACAAAAGAGGGTTTTTCTATTAAAGGAAAAATTAATGGAATAAAAGACACAACGGTCTTTTTAGCCCATTATTTTGGCTATAACCAACAAGTAATCAAAGATACTGCCAAGGTGGATGCTCACGGAAATTTCCATTTTCAGGGTGAGAAGACTTTACCAGAAGGACTTTATTTGGTTTCTCTTCCTAAAGGTAAGTATATGGATATAGTGATTGGTAACCAAGCCTTTTCTTTTGAAACCGATACCTCAAATCTGATTACCAAAATGAAAAGTACGGGTTCAAAAGAGAACGAACTTTTCTTTAAATTTCAGCAGGATATGGCAGCTAAATTTGACGAAATGCGAGTGCTGGAAATTGAACGAAAAATTGGTAATTCAATGTTGGCGGCAGGTAAAATTAAACGCTTACAAGCAGAAGTGACTCAATATCAAAAAGATTGGCTTAAAACTACCGAAGGAACTTTTGTGAATAAACTTATCAGAGCATCGCAAGAACCAGAAATTCCCCCTTTCGGAAAGCCATTAGTGACCAAAGCGGATACAACTGCTTATTATCAACATCAATTTAATTATTATAAAGCGCATTTCTGGGATAATATTGATTTGACCGATGACCGTTTTATTCGCACTCCATTTTTACAGAAAAAATTAGAACGTTATTTTGATGATTTAACGGTTCAATCTTCGGATTCTATTGCTAAAGAAACGGATTCTGTCTTGGCACGTGCTAAGGGTAGAGATGTGCGTAGATATGTGGTTTATAAAATTGCGAGTAATTATGAAAACCCTAAAATTTTGGGTACTGATGGAGCTTTTGTTCATATCGCAGAAAAATATTATATCGGTGAGCCAACTTTGTGGGATACTTCAACAGTTAGAAAAATGAAAGAAAGAGTGGCAGTATTAAAACCTCTTTTGATTGGGAAAACCTTACCTGATATGTTTTTAACAGATACTTTAGGAAAAGAAATTGTGATTCCTAAAATTGATGCGGATTATACAGTTTTATTTATTTATGACCCAGATTGTGGACATTGTCGTGAGTCTGCCCCAAAATTAGCTAAAGCCTATCAAGGGTTAAAATCAAAAAATGTTAAAGTAATTGCCGCTTCTATTGACCGCACTCCTGATAAATGGAAGAAGTTTATTCAAGAATTTAAGTTACAAGAACTTATTCATGGAATAGATATTCATAAAAACCCACAAACGGGTAAAGATGAATATTATACAGATTTTAGAAATCACTTTGACGTTTATGCAACGCCAGTAGTATATGTTTTAGATAAGGATAAAAAAATTATTGCAAAACGTCTTCCTGTTGAGCAATTAGAGGATTTTATTGATTTCCATCGTAAACAAACCCTCCGAGACAAAGCAAAAACTGGCAAATAGTTGTTGAATATTATACATAGATACACAATGTTTAAAAAAATATTAATAACCCTCATTTGTTTTTTTTTTTCATTTATAGCTTTGACTCAAGGCTATAAAATTGAAGGTAGAATTCGTGGATTAAAGGACTCAACTTGTTATTTAACTTACTATTTTGAGAATGATAATTTTGTTCAGGATTCAGTGAAAGTGAGTTCTGACGGAACAATTTCATTCAGAGGTGAAAAACCTTTGAAAGGGGGGATGTACAATATTATGATTGGGCGTTGGCAAAGTTTTGATATATTAGTAACAGAGCAGAAATTCTTTTTTGAGGCTAATGTAAAGGATATTTTTAATACCTTGAAGTTCACGAATTCTCGTGAAAATGACTTGTTTTATAGTTATCAGCAAAAAACTTATAAGGATACCAAAAAGATAGAGGCTTTGTCTCGAAAAACTGATGCTAATTCTACCAATGAAATGTATGCATTACAGGTAGAATCAGCTTTGTATAAGAAAAAATTTATCAAGGCTTTTGAAGGAACATTTGCCGCAAATATTATCAAGTCCAATTTAGCATTGGATATTCCGCCAGCTCCTAAATTGGCGAATGGTACAGAGGATTCGCTTTGGGGAAATAAGTTTTTTGTTGACCATTTTTTTGACAATATCAACCTTAACGATGACCGCTTGGTACAAACACCTTATTTGTATCAGCCTGTTAAATACTATTTCGACCAATTGGAGTTTTTATCTAATGATTCGCTCATTATTTTGACGGATAGGTTTTTGAATAAATCTCGAAAAACGACACCGATGCGAAAGTATTTAGTGAGTAAATTGGCGAATCATTTCGAGACAAGTAAGGTATTGGGGAGAGATGCTATTTTTGTCCATATATTACAAAAATACTATCTGAACGACCCTTTGCTTTGGGATAGCACAACCGTAAGATTGGTGAAGGAACGAGTGAGATATTTGAAACCACTACTGATTGGAAATAAAATACCGAACTTAAAAGCTACCGATATAAATGGTAAAGAACAAGCACTTTATGATGTGAAATCAGCTTTTACCATTTTGTATATTTATGCAGCAGATTGTGGACATTGTAAGAATTTTAGTCCTCAATTGGCAAAATTTGTTCAGACAAACAAGCAGAAAAATATTACCGTATTTGCTCCTATTTTTGGTAATAATGTTGAAACTT
>JAAFIU010000259.1 GCA_013298805.1 Cytophagales bacterium
ACCAAATTTATTTTTTTCACTACCCGCTAATTTGAATTTTACAAAAGCATTTTTCTTTTCCTCAACGGCATTATTTTGATAGATAAAAGCGGGCATATTGACATTATTCACGACCAAATCAAAATCGCCATCATTATCTAAATCGCCATAAGCCGAACCATTACTGTACCCTTCTTGGTCAAGATTTAGGCTTGCGGTTAAATTCTCAAAATGTAGGTTTCCTTGATTAATAAAAGCGTAGTTTTTTCTTTTATTATGAGGCAAAAACTTTACAAAATCTCGAAAATCGTATTTCCCTTTTTCTTCAACAATCTTTTTTATTTCGGCTGGGTCTCCGATAAAATCCACAAAATCTGAGTCCGTAATATCATTGTACACGCCATTGCTGACAAATAAATCTTTCTGACCATCCAAATTCATATCAAATGCCAATGCTCCCCAGCTCCAATCGGTAGCCGCAACACCAGAGAAAAAAGCGGATTCCTGAAACGTTCCATCTCCTTTATTTACCTGCAAACAATTCTGAAACATTTGATGATGATAACCATTTCTGAAGCGATAGTCAGCTAAATAATAATCATCAAATTTGGTTGCAGCTTTCAATCGGTTATTGTCAGCAGGAAGCATATCGGTACTAAAAATATCCAAATGCCCATCATTATTAATATCTGCCATATCCGACCCCATGCTCGACAGAGAAGTGTAAGCCATTTTTTCTGGTAACATTTCCCTGAATGTCCCATTTTTTTGATTCATGTAAAGATAATCTCTTTCCCAAAAATCATTTGAAATATAAATATCTGGGTAAAAATCTCCGTTAATATCCCCTACTGAAATTCCTAATCCAAAACCAATATCACTCGAAAAAATTCCTGCTTGTTGTGTAACATTTACAAATTTACCTCCATCATTACGGTATAATCTATCTCCACCTTCGGCATTATTATCAAATTTTTCACGCCCTACCAAAGCAATTTTATCGGGCGATTTATAACTATCATTTAGCACATAACAATCTAAATCTCCATCTAAATCATAATCAAAAAATGAGGCATGAGTTGTACTTCCAGCATCATTCAAACCATACTCTTTTGCTCTTTCTGTGAAAGTAGGTGCAGCCCCTTTGGCATTGCCATTATTGATAAAAAGTTCATTCTCTTTATTATCTTTTAGTACCCCTCCCGAATAACACACATAAATATCCAGAAAGCCATCGGCATTTACATCTGCCATTGTTACCCCTGTACACCATGATTTTTTACCCTTTACTCCTGCGTTATTGGTAATATCTTCAAATTTCAAAGTTGTGTTTTCACCTTTTCCCTTATTTAGATACAATTTATTATCACTCATATTGGCAGTAAAATAGATGTCTTTCAGTCCATCATTGTTGACATCACCAATAGCCACGCCACCTCCATTATAATAATTCCGATAGGTAAGGACATTAAAATTTTCTTGGTCTTCAACTGTATTTTCAAAATTTACGCCTATTTCTTCGTTGTCTAACTGTGTAAAAGTTGCAGTATCACCTGCCACAATTTGCTTTTCTTTTTTACAAGAAAATAAAATCAGGCAAAAAAGGAATGGTAATAATCTTAACATCATTTTGGGCTTCTCTATGAATTTTGGGTATTACAGACAAGACTGTCCGTTTAGAATAAAATCTATTACTTCGGATAAGACTATCCGTGGTACATTAAATTTACCAATAAAAAAAACGCCGAAATAAATTTCAGCGTTTTTTTATTGGTAACAAAATTAATAAAGTCTTCGTTAAAAATTAGTTTCTGTATTTATTACTTACTCCTAAAGCCTAACTATTACTTATTAATAACCGTCATTTTGCTTAATCTTACCACCTGATCTTGTAACTTCAGATGAAGGGATTGGGAATACTAAATTCTTAGCACTTGGAGCGCTACCGTTATTCAAGACAGGAACAACTTTTTTCTCTCTTGCAGTATAAGCAGTAGCAACTTCTAAGTAATTCCCCCATCTTTGTAAGTCAAAAACACGGTGTCCTTCAAGAGCTAATTCTAATTTTCTCTCTAAACGTACAGCATTACGAGCAGCAACTTTATCAGTCCAAGCAACATCATAAGTACCTACATTATATTTAGCCCAAGTAATTTCTGGAGCATTGATAGCTACCTTAATTGAAGACGAACCTTGTGCAGTATTACCAGCACGTTTACGAATCATGTTTACATATTTCTGAGCAGTAGCCAAAGAACCAACTTCTACTTCACATTCTGCAGCCATCAAAAGTAAATCAGCATAACGCATCAATTCAACATTCAAGTTAGAAAGTTGTGTTCCAGCCCATCCACCAGATAATGTTTGGTCACCGTTAGCACTTGCATTTTTCTTTGGAGAATACCAGCCCATATAACCTTGACCACGAATCCACGAATCTTTATGAACACCCCAGTTAAGGTAAGGAACGTTAGTACGTCCCATTGTATAATCAATACGTGGATCTAATACATCAGAAGCTCCTGCTTCAATTCTTTTCAAAGTAGTTGAAGCATCCACTGGAATTGGTAAGCCTTTAGTATCAACTCTGAAAGCGTAAGCTAAGTCATACGTTGGTTGTTTGAAACCACAACATCCATAAGGGCTATCTCCATGAGGGTAAGCCAAACGTTCTCCATAGTTTGAGTTATTACCGTTTCCATCACCATCATTTACAGATGTTTGAGCCGCAAAAATAGATTCTTTATTATTGTCTCCTGCTACGCTAAAGTTATCGTAGAATGAATCTACCAAGCCATATTTACCACTGTTAATTACTGTGTTAAATGCTGCCAAAGCACCTGTATAATCTCCACCATAAAGTTTCGCTTTTCCTAAATAAGCTGTTGCAATTGTTTTATCTACTCTACCTACGGCAGTTTTATTAGCAGGTAAAAGAGCAATGGCAGCTTCCAGATCCTTAATTACTAAAGGCAATACAGGTTGGTCATTTGCTTTCTGAAAATCGGTGTCTGTCTCATAATAGTAAGGAACGTTTTTCCAAATTTTATATGCCTCAAAATGGAAGAATGCTCTTAAAAAAGTAGCCTCTCCAATTGTTGCATCAGCATACGCTTTCTCTGTTGGATTGGCTGCTAAATAAGCTTTTGCTGTATTAATAGCAGAGTTTGCTCTTACAATTCCTTCATAATCAGCAACCCATCTTGCACGGAAAGTCTGATTATCTGGACTCCATTGGAACAATTCAAATGTCAACCAAGTATCTCCATCACCTGGCTCAGAACCTTTGTGAGTTTCATCAGCAGCAATGTTAAATTCCCAGTTTGATGGACCTGTACCCCAAGGACCTTCGGCATCATTACCTGTCCATCCCAACAATGATTTGTATGATGCAATTAAAGTTGCATTAACTCCATTCTTACTTGATGCAAGCGTAGAGCCTGCAAGGGCTGCCTGTGGGGGAGTATCCAGATAAGAATCTTTACAGGCAAAAGCGACTGCAAGAACACATATCGCAATGAATGTATGTTTAATATATTTGTTCATTTTTATATCTTTTTTTGAAATTAATATCTTGAATGATGGAATTAAAACTCTACACTAACACCAATAGTTGTGATTTTGTTAGCTGGATAATGACCTGCATCAAATCCCATTTTGCCAGAGTCAGTTACGTTATTACCACCTCCAATGTTTGCACTTGAAACGGCTGGGTCAACTCCTGAATAACCTGTAAAAGTTAATAGGTTCTGTCCTTGTACATATACTCTTGCACCCGACATACCAAGTTTACCAGCAATATCTTTAGGCAATCTGTATCCTAACTGTAAGTTAGATAAACGAACATAACTTCCGTTTTCGATATAGAATGTAGATGATGCACGGCTCGCTACATCTAAACCGTTGATTCTTGGGTTATTACCAGTACCTTGAACAGCTAATACATCTTTACCGATGTTTGAGTTGAAGTTCATGAAATAACTAAACATTTTCGTATAGTTGAAAATATCGTTTCCGAATGAACCAAACATAAACGCAGTCAAATCAAAGCTCTTATAGTTTACACCAATATTCAAGCCACCAGTCATTTTTGGGTGAGGGCTACCAATAATAGTACGGTCAGCATCTGTTATTTTACCATCACCGTTCAAGTCTTTAAATTTCAAACCTCCAATTACAGAACCTACATACCCATTTGTTTTTTCAGCTTCAGTTGTGATTAATCCATCAACTACAAAACCTCTGAAAGATGAGATAGAATAGCCCACCTTGTTGTCATAAGCAGGAATATCTAAACGACCATCTAAACCGTCTGATGGGATAAAGTGATCATCATTATTTGATACTTGATTAATTGTATTTTTGTATTGAGAAAGGTTCAAGCCTACATTGAAACTTAAATCTTTATTTACTGTTTTACGATAATTCACAGATAAATCATATCCAGTGTTTGTCATCGCACCAATATTCACAAAAGGAGCAGCAGCAGCACCAGCAGTCCCTGGTAATGCTGGGTTATAAAGAAGGTTTTCAGTATTTCTTTTGTAAATATCCAATACTACTGTCAATGAGTTATTCAAGAAAGCAGCATCAATACCAAAGTTAGATGTTTTGGCTGTTTCCCATACCGTTGAAGCATTACCACGTGCTGTTAAAGCATAACCTGTAGCAACTCCACCATTCGTTCCGTTAATGTCATAGAATGAACCACCTACTGAGCCACCATAAAGGTTTGCAAAGTTGTAGTTTCTGATGTTTTGGTTACCAACTTCTCCATAAGATGCTCTCAATTTCAAGTCAGAAACCCAAGGCAATTCTTTCATGAATCCTTCACGAGAAACTCTCCATCCTAATGATACCGCTGGGAAGATACCATAACGTACATCAGATAAGAATTTAGAAGAACCATCACGACGAACAGTTGCACTAAACAAATATTTGTCATCATAAGAATAGTCAAATTTACCAAAAACTGAGGCTAATTTTGCTTCTGAACCATTTGAAGAAACTTGACGAGAAGAAGGGTCTCCAAAAGCAGTATTCAAATACCAAGCAGTAATATCTGTTGTAAAGTAACTTGATAAACTTCCTGAGATATTTCTGTTTGTTCCTGCAATTGCTTCTTGTCCAATCAAAGCACCGATATGGTGTTTAGTACCCAAATCTTTTGAATAATTAACAGTATTTGTCCAAGTATACGTAAATGATTGATTCCAGTTTTCATTGAAAGCATTTGAAGTAGGTGTAGGTACACTTTCCGTAGATGCTGGATTAGCAGTAATACTGAATCTTCTGTTATAACCATTTCCAAAATCAACACCAAAACTTGTTCTTGCAGTCAATCCTTTAATAAGGTC
This sequence comes from Cytophagales bacterium, assembly GCA_013298805.1. Taxonomy (GTDB): domain Bacteria; phylum Bacteroidota; class Bacteroidia; order Cytophagales; family Spirosomataceae; genus Arcicella. Next base: position 5,337 of record JAAFIU010000259.1, read on the forward strand.
AACTTCAGCATAGATATTACCTAACAAGCGATTATAGGTATTACTATTATCCTTGTTTAATCGTAATATATCGTCTGGATTTGTAAAGTTACCAGTAAGGTTAGATCTGTGCATTGAAGGATTCCCTTGAATATCAAAAACAGGAACAACAGGAGTAGCTTTTAGTAAGTTACCAATAACACCTTGCTCATTATTACCACCACTGGCAGAACCTATACCTACACCCCAGTTAGTTGCATACATCAAGTTTTCACCAATTCTTACTTTCTTAGAAATTTTAAAAGTTGAGTTAGCACGAATTGTAGCTCTGTTATAGTCAGTATAGTTCAATACACCTTCTTGGCTCAAATAAGAACCTGTAAGGCTAAAGGTTGCAAAATCATTACCTCCTGAAAAACTAATGTTGTGGTCATGAATTTTTGCTGTACGAGAAACCTCTTTCCACCAGTTTGTACCTACAGTATTTGTTTCTGATATACGGTTAGAATATATATCATAAAGTGCTGGATCTCCTAAACTTTGATCTGTTTTAGAAATATATTTAGGATAACTTCCAGGATTAGAGAACCATGCTGTTGCTTCCCCTGGAAACTTCAACTTCATTGCTTTTGCATAATCCGTTGTACTAAGGTTCAATACTTCATCGTAACCTTTTACAGAGTTAGCTAAACCAAAAGAACCATTATAAGTAATTTTTGTTTTACCTGATTTTCCTTGTTTAGTTGTGATTACAATTACACCATTTGATGCACGAGAACCATAGATAGAAGACGTAGATGCGTCTTTCAATACTTGGATTGACTCAATATCATCTGGGTTAATGGTATTTTGGTA
>JAAFIU010000354.1 GCA_013298805.1 Cytophagales bacterium
AAATACTACGTTCTTTGTCCATCGACATATTGTATTCCGTCGAAATCGCTTCTGAATCCGTCGAGCTTGCACCCTCTGCATCTCCTTTTTCAGTTCTGCTTGTTACTTCTGCTGCCTTGCCTTTGGCAGTATTTTCATGCACAAAATATACTTCTATCTTATCCCCTTTTCCTTTTACATTTTCATCAATCAATTGATTAATGACTTTGGTATATTTTTCGTTGATAAATTTTTTATTGACATTGACGCTTACCGATTTGTCAATAAAAATCATAGAACACGTCTTTGCTTCCTCAACGTCTTCATACTTTTTACCAGCATCCGAGCAACTTAGCACAAGGCCACTCGCTGGAATAAGAAATAAGTAGTATTTTAGTTTATTTTTCATGGGTTAAATTATACACTTGATAAATGCTTATGAAATACTATTGGCGGTTAATTAATTTGCAAAATAATTAGAATATTGAGATAATCTTCATTGGTTGATGTTAATTAGTTAATTTTATTGCAAAAAATATTTTAAACGATACCAATAACGGATAATAGGCAAGAATTTATATGAATAAAAATCAAAAAATATTTAGATGGGTATTTATTATTTTCACCGTGTTGATGGCAATTTTGGCAATTCAGATGGGTATGAATACGACTGCTCCTTGGAACAAGAAAAAAGCCGCCATTGAAAGAGCTAAACAAGATAGTTTGAAACAATAATCTTTCATGAAACGTATCATTGTTATTTTAGGTTCGCCAAATTCTCCCAAAGGGAGATTAAGTAAAATTGCGATTTCAAGGCTTCATAAATGTGTAGAAGTTTTTAATCCTGATAACGATTTAATCCTTTGTACGGGCGGATTTGGCAAACATTTTAATACTTCCGACAAACCCCATTACAACTTACTCCAACGGTCTTTAGAACGTAAAGGGATTCCCAAAAAGTTCTTTTTACCTTCTGCAAATTCCAGCAATACCGTAGAAGATGCCACCAAAACAAAGACTATTTTATCGAAAATCGACTTCTCGGAAATTACCATTATCACTTCAGAATATCACATAAAGAGAGTGCAATTAATTTTTGATGAAATTTTGGTGGATATTGAAAAAACATATTTGGGCGTTGCTAATAATTTATCTCTCAAAACTCTCAAAAAATTAGAAATCCATGAAGCAAAAGCCATTAATGGCATTTTGACTCATGGATTGTATTATTAAATTCCTTAAATTTTCTTGAAAGAAATATTCAATAATTTGGTGTATTCATTCAGTCTTTTTACTTCCGACTGTGTCACGAAACAAATGGATATTCCTCTTTTCCCTGCCCGAGCCGTTCTTCCGCTTCGGTGGGTGTAATATTCTGGTTGGTCAGGTAGTTGATAATGAATGACATACGCTAAATCATCTACATCAATACCACGAGCAGAAATGTCAGTTGCTACCAATAGTTTGAGTTTATGACTCTTAAAAGCACGCATCACTTTGTCACGTTCCTTTTGTTGTAAATCACCGTGAATGGCATCGGCAGCATAATTTTTACTGATTAATTGCTTCGTTAATGTTTGAACTGCGGCTTTGGTTCTACAAAAAATAATCCCCGAAGCCGAAGACATCGTTTGGATAAATTGAACCACATAATCAAACTTATCACGCTCTTCGCAAACAAAATATTGGTGTTCAATTAAATTATTAACCACTTCATTTTTACTCACCTGTACGGTGTGCGTATTTTTTGCCATGTACATATCCACCAATTTTTGTAGAGCCGACGGAAGCGTGGCGGAGAACAACCATTTTTTGCCATCAGCAGGTGTTTGACGCAAAATCATGTTCAATTCATCCTTGAAACCCATACTCAACATTTCGTCGGCTTCATCTAAAATAAGCGTTTTGACGGCTTTTAAACTAATCGCTTTGCGGTCTAACAAGTCAATTAATCTTCCTGGCGTTGCCACAATAATTTGAGTAGGTTTTGATAAATTTCGGAGTTGAATATCTATTTTTTCACCGCCATAAACTGCTCCAACAAAGATTTTTTCGGGAGCGAATTTGGTCAATTTGAATAAATGCTTCGCAATTTGTTGGCATAATTCACGAGTTGGAGCTAAAATTAATGCCTGTACATCCGTAGATTTTGGATTAATTCTCATCAAAAGTGGCAAACCGAAAGCGGCTGTTTTGCCCGTTCCTGTTTGTGCTTGACCAATAAAATCGTTTTGATTTTTGAGTAAAAAAGGAATTGCTTTTTCCTGTATTTCGGTAGGTTTGTTGATATTCATTTCAGTCAATGCTTGAATGAAATGTTCCGAAACGCCTAATTCTTTGAATGTTGCCAATGTATTTTCAGTTATCAGTAAACAGTTATCGGTGAACAATTATGAGGTCACGATAGAAAGTAAACTTTATTAATGGCAAAGTTAACTCTATTATCTTGGAGTTGAGTTTACTTTCACTGATAACTGTTTACTGAATTCTGTTAAATCGTCGTTCCGCCGTCAGCCGTATAGATTCCTCCTGTGCAGTAACCCGAAGCGTCAGAAGCTAAGAATAAGGCTAATCCTGCAATTTCCTCGACTGTTCCCATGCGGGCAATGGGTAAATTTTTCACAAAACGATTTAACATTTGTTCGTTCTGCCAAAGGGCTTCGGAGAATTTCGTTTTGATTAATCCTGGACAAATAGAATTTACTCTAATTCCGTCCGTTCCCCATTCTTTGGCGGTAACTTTAGTGAGCATATTTAAGGCAGCTTTTGACACCGAATACAAGCCCAAACCTGGGTCTGGCGTAATTCCTGCAATAGAACTGATGTTTATCACTGAACCACCTCCACGCTGTTTCATGATGGGATGCACCATTTTACTGATTTCAAAAGGAGCTTTTACATTGATATTCATAATTTTATCAAAAGCCCATTCTTCGGCATTCAAAACGGGGCCATAAACAGGATTGGTAGCGGCATTATTGACCAAAATATCAATTCCTCCATACAATTCAACGGTTTGTTCTATCAATGATTTACAACCCGCAATATCACCTGCATTGGCAGCGATGCCAGTGCATTCTCCTCCTTGCGAGCGAATGTCGTCGGCTACTTTGTCCAATTCTTCTTGTTTACGAGAATTGATAACGACTTTTGCTCCACAAGCAGCGTAAAAACGTGCGATTGCTTCACCTATTCCTTTTGATGCTCCTGTGATTAAAGCAACTTTTCCTTCGAGACTAAAAATTTGATTTGCGTTCATTAATGTGTTTGATGAGATGTTTTGTGCTTCCATTTACTCAAAGCAAATCAATAAATATTAATATTCAAAATGCCTTCATTTAATATTTCTGAAAGGTAGGATAAATAGAAGGGTGTAGTGCATACAGACTTTTATTTCTTCGATATTCAGTAAAACCAATAGCGTCCAGATTATAGAGACAAAATATCTAAAATCTGAACGCTATTGGTTTATTCATCCTTTAATGTAATGGTACGATTGATGGTCATTACGTCTTTTCCATTTACCCTAATGGTTGCTAAATCCCCTGATTGAAGACTGACATTTTTGAGAAAAAAGCCATTTTCAGTTTTTACAACAAAAGTATATTCATCGTCTTCGAGTGGTGCAAATTCAAGCGTCATTGAAAGTTTGCTTTCTTTCCCTAATAATTTTTCAAACAAAAAAGTAAAGTCATTTCGTTTTCGTAAATATACTTTTACGTTTTCTTTTAATGTGTTGGTGATGTTTACTTTTAAGTTTAATGGATTTTTTTCATCTTCTGAAAGGGTGACTTTAAATGTATTTTCTGCGTTTTTTGTTGTTTTACGTTTTGAATCGTTGGTTGATGATGTTTGTGCTTCAATACGAGAAATGGTACAAAAAATAAACGCTAAAATTACTGCACCTTTCAAAATCATACTGGCTGATTTTATCATGGTAATTGTGTTGATTATTTATGTTAGATTTATCGGGTTAATACAGGGAATTTATTACTTAGCTTCTAAAATTTCAGCTTTTCTATCTAAATACATTTGTCCGTTACGAGTTCCCAATTCTTCTGTTGTAATAACGATTTTTCTGACAAAT
>JAAFIU010000112.1 GCA_013298805.1 Cytophagales bacterium
TCCTACGGGTATATGATTGCCCGATACCAGACAATTTTGGGTTGGGTCAAAGCCACGCCAACCTCCTCCAGGTAAATAAACTTCTACCCAAGCATGAAGATATTGTGGTTGCGTTGGGTCTTCGGGTTCTGTTGCGGAATAATAGCCACTCACAAAACGAGCGGCAATACCCATAACTCGACACATTGCCATAAACAAAACCGAATAATCTCGGCACGAACCGTATCGGCTCAGAAGCGTAATTTCGGGAGAATGGGGTTCTCCTTCGTCTCTAACTTCATAGGCAAATTCATGAATGTAAGTGTTTAAACTCGTCAAAAATGAAGTAGTATTCCAATCAACACTTCCTGCAATTTGTCTTGCTGTTTGGTCAATTAAGGTTGTAATACCATCTTTTACCAAATATGGACTAAGTGCTTGAGCAACCTCCTCCGAATATTGAACGGGCAAAGAACTATTTTCAAAAGGATGATAAATAAATGAAAGTGGATTGAAAACAGTGGTTTCTACCACAGAAGTTACTTTAATATTAAGAGCAGAAGTAGTGTTTTTGAAAAAAAGAATGTACTGTATGTTATCAGAAGAATCAAGGTTTTTGGCAATGGTGGTGGGTTCTGGAGTAATCTCAATATCAAATGATTTTAAGGATAGCAAAGAACTTGGCTTGGGATATAAATAAAGATAATGTGGTTCTAAAAAAACCGCATTTGAGTATTGATAGTCAAGTTCGTGTTCGATTTTTAAAATCATAGTTTTGATTGTTAGAGATATTATAGGTGTAAGGCTTTGGGGGTTGGTCATTATACTAAAATCAAAACCGAGCGACGGTCGCATCTAAATCCCAACCCCTAAACACTAATCCCACTTATTTTCCAAGTACATCTTGAATCCATTCCGTTTGTAAGCTATCAACAGAAGTCTTCATCAGGGCATTCCATTGTTTAGTGACACCTTCCATCTGTTCTTTCTCCAAACGATGTTCGATAAGATGAAACGAATTTTTATGATAGACAATCACGTCAATTGGATAATCAACATCACTGGCACTTACTTGCGTAGCATCGAAAGAAAGAAAACCTAATTTTAAGGCTTCTTCAATTGATGTTTCATAGGATAATGCTCTATTTAATAAAGGTTTCCCATAATTTGAATTTCCGATGATTTGAAATTTCAATCCTTCGTTGATTTCAATCCAATTGCCTTCTGGAAAGATTAAAAACAGTTTATGTTCATCATCTTTTTCCATTTGCCCACCAATGATAGAGTGCAAATTAAATTTATACCCTTCTTCTTTCAGGCTTGCTTTATCTTCTTCTGCAACTTTACGAACCATCTCGGCAAAGGCATTTACGGCCTCAAACATATAGTCAAAGGTAAAACCTTTTTCTTTGGTTAGTTGGTTGAAATAGATAATAGACTTGTCTCTAATTGACCGCAAACCTGCCGTCATAATAAACAATGAATGATTGCCGATTTGATGGGTTGAAACTTTTTTGTTTGAGTAAACTTCCGTTCCTGCTGTTATTCTGTTATCCGCAATAGCAACGAGTCCTCCTTTAACTTTTATTCCTAAACAATATGTCATTTTGTGGTTGATTGATTGGGGATTAAGTATTAAGTATTAGAAAATAGTCAAAAAAAATAAAAGTCTAATACCTTTCACTTATTACCTATGAGTTTACAAAAGTAAAAAACTCCTCATTGATTAACCACAAGATTCATAGATTCTTCTTCAATAACTGGTTTTAAATCGAAATAAGTCTTGAAGATAGCGGCTCCAACATTGTTATTTTTTTGTTGAAACTCATCTAAGTATTGGTGTAATCCTATTTTAAATATATCTTTTACTTCGGTAAATTCTACTTCGGAACGCAATCTACTAAGGGCTTTTTCAGCAGGATTTGAATATGAATTGGTAATGGCTGTTCCCGAAATTTCGTACAAGGATAATTCCGCCTGACGAATACAGTGCATCACTGAACGGGGGAATTTTTTGTCTAATAACAAAAAGTCTGTAATAGCAGTTGGATTAACAATTTGATATTGCTGACGAAACATATTGTAAGCACTTACCGATTTCAAAACCGCTGACCACAATAATAAATCAAGGGGCGAACCAACGGCATCAATTTCTGGAAGAAGGGTAAAGTATTTTACATCCAAAAAACGAGTTGTTTTATCAGCACGTTCTAAGAGTCTTCCCAAACGCCCAAAATGCCAGCCTTCACCACGTGTAATGGTTGAGTCAACAATTCCGTAAAACAACTGACTGCCCGTTTTGATATTTTCTAAAAAACCTTGGTAGCGTGCTAATTCCCACGATTTACTTTCTGCCGCTGCATCTTTTACCGTCCAATAAATCTGATTGACGTATTCCCACATTTCACGAGAAATACTTTCACGGATTGTTCTTGCATTTTCACGAGCCTCTAACAAACACGACAAAATAGAGTTAGGATTTCTAACATCAAAAGCCATGAAGTACAAAACGTTTTCACGGGTGGGAGCATCATAATACTTCTCAAAAATGTAGTTATCAGCGGTAGCGATAATCAGTGGTTGCCATTGTTCTGGAACATTAGGTGGTAAATCTAAAGCAAGGTTGAAGTTTACCGAGATAAAACGGGCGTAATTATCAGCACGTTCAATGTACCGATTCATCCAATAAATGGAATTTGCTACTCTACTAAGCATACGTTTATATATTTAAAATGCCTGATTAATTTTTATACAAGTTAGTCGAAAAAACCATTTATCCAATGAATCTGTTTAAACTTTCTGTTTTGAGGAAGCATTTGAATCATTCTGAACCTGAAATTTCAATATTTGCAAGTCCCCATTTAGGTTAGTTACCTCAATGGAACTGCCCAAGTGAAACTAATTAGTAGAGCAAGGGGAATGCCTAATATTGAATAAATATTGAATTAGCAGATTTAGAATTAACAGTTTCAATAGTTGTGAGTTCATTTTACTTGGCTTAATGGATAAATTTAAAGCAAAACATTTTCGTTCATAAATATATTAAGAGGTTGTAAGAAAGTAACAGTTGTAAAATCAAATCTATATTTAATCATATTTTTTTGACTAAAACCTGTTTATTTTCATTTGTTTTTTCAGTTATTTGTAAAATAATTTGTAAGTTATTGTTGAAATAACAAATTTTTCATTAACTCTTTTTTAAAATCACATGAGAAAAATTCTTCTATTAATGGTTCTGGTGATACTGGGACTCGGAGGGCAATTATTTGCTCAGGACAGAATGGTTACAGGCAAGATTGTCGATACCAAAGACAATTCTCCTCTACCAGGAGTAAGTGTATCCTTAAAAGGTTCTACCAAAGGTACAACTACCGATGCAGCAGGTAGTTTCAAACTTAATGCTCCAACGAATGGAACACTCTTAATCAGTTTTGTGGGTTATTCGACCCAAGAAGTAAAAATTGGAAGTCGTACAGAAATTAATGTTCAATTAATTGAAAACGTCAATCAATTATCTGAGGTTGTTGTAACAGGTTTAGCGACCAACGTTAAACGTTCAAACTTAGCCAATGCCGTAGCCACCGTTTCAGCATCACAATTGATGGGAACAACAACCCCTGTAACTACTGATGGGGCTTTGTATGGTAAAATGACTGGAGTAAATATTCAGGCGAACAGTTCTGTTCCTGGAGGTGGTTTTTCTATGCAAATGCGTGGTATTTCTACTTTGGGAGCTTCTGCATCTCAACCATTATTTATTTTAGACGGTGTTTATATTGATAATGACCAATACTCAAATGGTCGTTCTCAAGCAAACAAAGCCGTTAGTGGCTCTTCAGCATCTGCACAGGATAACAATGCTAACCGTTTGGCTGACATTAACCCTGATGATATTGAGAATATCGAAGTATTAAAAGGAGCTTCAGCGGCAGCAATCTATGGTACTCGTGCCAATGCAGGGGTAGTTATTATCACCACAAAGCGTGGTAAAGGAGGTAAATCAAAGATTTCGTTCGGACAAGATATTGGTTTTTCTCAACCTTGGCGTTTGTACGGTGGTGCTGATTGGACTGCCGATAAAGTTTCAAACTACTTTGGTGGTGGTGATGTTGCGGCATTGCAAGCAGCAAAAGCATCTGGTAAATATTATGACTACGAAAAAGAGATTTTTGGAGGTACTGGTATTATCAAAAATACTCGTTTGAGCGTAACAGGTGGTGACGATAAAACTAAATTTTATGTAAATGGTAGTATTGCCAACGAAACAGGTATTGTTAAAAATACAGGTTTTTCACGTGCTTCATTCAGAGCAAACCTTGACCATAAAATCACAAAATGGTTAGATATGGGCGTTTCAACAAACTATATCTTCTCAAACAACGACCGTGGATGGACTGGTAATGATAACTCAAATATTAACTATGGTTATAATTTACCTTATACAAGACCATATTATGAGTTGCACCCTGATGCTAACGGAAACTATCCAGATAGCCCAGTAGGTGAAAACCCATTAGCTATTCGTGACCGTGCCGTTAACAATCAGAAAGTAAACCGTTTGTTACTTGGCTTCAATACAACTGCTCGTATCATCAACAAAGATGCAATGGCACTTAGCTTGAAATTAAATGGTGGTATTGACTATCAAAATGGATTTGCATTGACATATTTACCGTCAGACTTACAGTCTCAACGTGCTGAAGCCAACCCTGGTTATTCACAGGATACTCGTAACGAAATTATCAATACTAACCTTCAAGCAGCTTTGGTATTTACTAACTCTTTGATGGATAACAAATTGAACTTAACAACTTCTGCGGGGGTAGTTACCTTATCAAGAGATGTTCGTTTATCATATACTCGTGGAGTTGGTTTACCTGCTGGTATTTCTAACCCTGGTGCAGCAAAAGTAGTATCATCAGTTCCTGAATATCGTTACAATAAAGACGTTGGTATTTTTGCACAACAAGAATTTAACTGGGATGATAAAATTGTGGCTACTGCTGGTATTCGTTTTGATAAATCTACCTTAAACGGTGAATTTGATAAATATTATGCTTTCCCAAGAGGGTCAGTAGCAGTAAACTTAGCAAAATTCAGTTTCTGGGATGTTCCTTCTGTAAACCAAGTTAAATTCCGTTTAGCCTATGGTGAAACAGGTGGTGTACCAAACTGGGGCGTACCTTTCAACCAATTATTAACTGTTGGAACTGGCGGATTAGGCGGTTTAATACCAAGTACAGCAGGTGGTAATCCTAAAATCCAACCAGAAAGAGCTACTGAATTAGAAGGTGGTATTGATTTAGGTTTCCTGAATAACCGTTTCACTTTAGAGTTTACCGCTTACAAAAAGAAAGTTATTGACTTGATTCAACCTTTAACACTTGCTCCTACAACGGGTCTTTCATCAATCCAAACTAACTTAGCGGATTTGGTAAATACAGGTATTGAAGTTTCGGTAGGCGCTCAAGTGGTTCAAAAACCAAACTTTAGCTGGTTTGTTCAACCGTTATTCTGGTTTAACCGTTCTGAAATCACTCGTTTAGATATTCCTGAGCGTTTGACAGGTGGCTTTGGGGCAACTTTCGGGCAATGGCGTGTTAAGCAAGGTTTGTCTCCATCACAAATTGTTGGACAACCTCGTACTGACCCTAATGACCCAACTTCATGGTCGGTTTATGGAGATAATCAACCTAAGTTTGAATTATCACTTAATAACCGTATTTCATTCTTGAAAAACTTTGAATTCTCGGCATTGATGCACTGGAAAAATGAATACACAGTTGTATCATTGGCTCGTGTATTGTGGGACGAAGGAGGAAACACTTCTGACTGGAACAGTACAAGTTTAGGATTAGGTGCTGATGGAAAACCTGCAACAGGCACTGGAGTTGTTCCAAACGGTATTGCTCGTCAGAATGTTAATGGCCCAGGTGTTGATGGTTACAACCCATCATTAGTAAGTTATTTACGTCTTCGTGAAGTAGGTTTATACTATCGTGTACCTCGTACTGTTGTTAAAAGTGCCTTTAAAGGAGTGGTTGAAAATATCAAAATTGGTGTATCAGGAAATAACTTAATGACTTGGACTGATTATAGAGCAGGGTATGACCCAGAAAACTCAAACTTTGGAAACTCTGCTTTAGGTGGTGGTGTGGACATCGGGTCTATTCCAAGTACACGTCGTATGATGTTCCACCTTACACTTGATTTTTAAGGAAACGTTTTTGAATATTTTTTCAATTAACTCTTAATTTTTATCAAAATGAAAACCAATAAAATACATATATTTTTAGCGTCAGCACTACTCTCAACGGGAGTGATGTCGTGTAGTATAATTGAAACTTCCGAAGTAATTGACCCAAATAGCCCAAGTGTTAGTTCGGTACTCAATAATGCGTCAAAAGCTCAATTAGATGCCTTAGCTGTTGGACAAATTGCTCGTGCCAGAGATGGTGTTGCTACTTACTTACAGGTAATTGGAACAATGGGTAAGGAATTATTCAACTTCAATACTACTGAATCTCGTTGGATGACCGAATTGAACGGTCTTCGCCCAATTGACAACTCTGCTTTTTACAATGGAGCAACAACGGGTTTTGGACCTCCTATAAGACAAGCAAACACGCTTTTAGCTTCAATTGACAAAACTTCAGCAGTTTCTGAAGAACAAAAAAATGGATACCGTGGTTTGGCCAACACCTTCAAAGGATTAGCCTACTTGTATCAATTAAATGTTCAATATACAAACGGTGTCCGTCTGAACGTAGAAGACCCATTAAAGCCAAGCAAATTTGCCACTTATGATGAATCTTTGGCAGGGATTAAAAAATTCTTAGATGATGGTGCAGCTCAATTAGACAAAGCAGGTTCAAGCTTTGCATTTGCCCTTCCTGCTACTTATGCTGGCTTTAATACGCCTGCAAGCTTCAAGAAGTTTAACCGTGCTATTGCTTTAAGAGTAGCTCTTTATCAAAAAGATTTTACGGGAGCGGCTACGATTTTGCCTCAAACTTTCTATTCAATCTCGGGAGATTTGAACGCAGGTCCAAGCCATGCTTTTAATCCAACAGCACCTGATATAGCCAATCCTTTGTTAAATACGTCAAGTGTACGTATTGTGGCAATTGATAAAATTATGGCAGATGCAGAAGCAGGAGATAAACGTGTTTCTTCTAAAGTTACTCTTTTAGACAAGGCTTTAGACTATACTTCAGGAACAGTTGTTAGCAGTAAATATTTATCTAAAATATTTACTGCTGCAAATCAATCAGTGGCTATTATTCGTAATGAAGAATTAATTTTATGTGCCGCTGAAATTGCTGCTCAAGCTGGAAATACCACTGATGCTGTGGCAAATATCAATGCTGTGCGTAAAGCCGCAGGACTTCCTGACTATAAAGGTGCTACTGGCAAAGACAACTTGATTAATGCCATTCTGAAAGAACGTTTGTACTCATTATGGTATGAAGGACATCGTTTGGTAGATATGCGTCGTTACGGCAAAATAGCTGATATTTATGTACCAGTAACAGGTATGAAAGTCTTGGAAAAATTAGAAAGACCAGTTGCAGAAGTAAACTGGGACAAAGCTAATCCATGATAAATAAGCAATACAAAAAAGGCTTTCCAAATCAATTTGGAAAGCCTTTTTTGTTTAATAACGTTTTTAGAAAATGTCTATAAATAAGTCTTGTGATAAAATAATTGGGCATAAAAACCAATAAGGTTTTACACATAATTAGCTTATTGTCAGATTGTTACCAAAAAAATTGCAGGATTGACCAATTCTTGATCACCAATAGCTATTTCATTATAATTACTTCATCAATCTAACCAATAAAATTTCAAGAGCTAAAAATAGTAAGGCAGCAATCACAAAGTATTTCCAAAGTGCAATACCAAAGTTTTGGTCTTTGAAGGTTTTTACAAAATCAGCATCGTCAATTTTATCGAAAATCTGTACGTTTTTCTTTCCATTGAAGATAGTTTTTAACTCATCAACGCTATAAAAATTCATCATAGATTCTTTATTGTCATGATTGAATGCGACTAATCTTTCCACTTTCCCGTTCAATACTAATTCGTAATAACCCGATTCAATTGACTGATTATCGGCTAATTGATTCGCTTTTGGCAGTTCAATCGTTAATTGCTTTCCGTTAAGATTTTGTACTGGAATTATCTCTAACTTTCCTTTTCTTAATTTAAAAGTAGAGGTTTTCGGAATATCATCCACTTCAACGGTAAAGGTATTTTGCTCAAAAGAATAAGCCGTTGGTTCTTGGCGAACACTCAAAGCCCCAACTTTATACATAATTGGGACAAAAAGGGCATTGCGGGCAAAATCACCAAAAGTGGCATCCAGTGGCGAAGCTAATAAATAAACCTTCCCACTTCCCGAATTAGAAACCGTCAGGAAGGGCTGATTATTTCTGAAATTCAGCAGCTTATCACCCATCGCTTGCCACGTCAGAACTCCTCCTTGATTGGGCATTTGTAACAATTCTTTTTGCGTTGAATTATCAAAAATATCTACGAAAAACGAAGACGTTTTTACGGGTTCAGCCAATGGTGTAAAATCAGCTTGCGAAATTGTCCTCGACTGAATACCACGAATATTAAACGACCCCAAAAAGCTATTATAACTCTGAAAATCAGGCGTTTGAGCAGGAATCACAAATAAACTACCACCCGCACGCACAAAGTCTTGCAAAGCCGTTTTGATACTTCCATCAATATTTTGGATGCCTTCTAAAACTACCAAATTTGCGGTTTTAAACTGCCCAACGTCCACATTGGAAGCAGAAAAACCACGGAATGCAAAAACGCTATCATTATCAAAAACCGTTTGAACGTATTTCCCCGTCGAAGCTTGTCCGTAAAGATGTAAAACCTTGATGGTTGGGGCGGCGTTCAAGACAAAATAGTAATCGTTATCAAAAGTGATTGGCGTATCGTCAAATGAAATTCGAGCTTTTTTGAAGCCTTTTCCTTTTACAGTAAACGCAAAATTTGCGGTTGTTGACGACTTTGATTGGAGACTAACAATGGTTGAAGAAACTTGAGTTTCGTCAATAAATAATTTGACTTGTAAATTTTCAACGGCACGCTCACCTGTGTTGAACAATCTGACCGTCAATTGATTGGTGGACATTTCACGCACGAAAGGCGTACTCATCCAAACTGAATCCACAAAAACGTTTTGCAAGGCTTTTGCTTGTACGGGTACGATAAAAAGGCGTGAAGTAGAATCTAATTTTAATTTTGTCAAATCTCCCGAAGTAGATTTTTGAAAATCTGAAAACCACAAATATTGATTTCCTCCCTGAGAATTATGCTTTGAAGCCAAATTCGCCTGACGTTTCAGAATATTTTCAAAACTGCGTGGCGTATGCGTAAACTTGATGGTGGTAGTACGGTCTTTTATTTGTTGCGTATTGCCGACGCTATGTTCGTCCGAAGAAAAATCATTCGTAATTAATTGTAATTGAGAACCTTGTGGGAAAGCCGTCAATAATTCCTCCACTTTGGCAATGGCTTTATCTAAGTAAGATTTTTTATCTAACTCATTTTGCATCGAAAGTGAATTATCCACATAAATGCTCGCAACGCCACCCGCATTTACGCCTTTTCCTGATTTTGAGGGTAAAAAAGGCTGTGCAAATGCCAAAACCAAAGCTGCAATAAATGCCATTCGAGCCGCCATAATCAGCAAATGTTTTAATCTGCGAAATGACGACGTGGTGGTATTGACTGCCCGCAAAAAAGCGACATTGGTAAATAGCACTTTTTTAGTTCTACGAAAGTTGAACAGGTGAATGATAACGGGAATTGACAAAGCCAAAAGTCCCCAAAGGAAGGTTGGAAATAGAAATTGCATAATATATTTTTAGCGATAGGCTATAAGCGATATGCTTTAGGCTAAAGGCATCGGTATTTTAAGTTGTATTATCTTAGACAATAATTCTATAAAACTACAAAAAAGCCTGCATTGATTTACGTCTAAATATGTTTAGTCAAAATTTATTCCAATCTAACGCTATGCTTCTGAAAGTTTTACGGCAAAAATAAAATTTAGCGAATTAAAGATTTTTAAAAGTAACATTTGTTAATTTTAAAATAAAAAACCTTATCAAATGACACGCCGATTTTCTTTATTTATTATTGCAACTTATTTATTTTTTGCTTGTGGACAGAAAAACGTCCCGACGCTAAAAAACTCCACACTTTTATCATCTTTCATTGCACAGTCTGGAATCAAAGCGGTAAAAGCTACTGACGATTCTTTATTGATAAAAGCAAAACGCTGGCAGGGTTCAGGTAATTACCCTGGAGTGGATAATTGGGAGGTTTTTGAGATTCCTGCCCAAACAAAATTGTACGGTGGTTTACCAGGGCAGTCAGAATTTTATAGCATCGAAAAATCTCTAACTGATGTAACTTACGACAAAGTAAAATATTGGGCGAGTTTACAAGTAAGTCCGCATCCACAATTTGGTTTTCGTCCGAAAGTGGGAGAATATTCTGTCAACAACACCATAAAAGTAGCGGTTTCGCTAACTTTGGCAAACCCCAATCATGGAGCAGGTGGAGCTTGGCAAGTTTTTGTCAGTGATTACACAAAAAAAATAACTTTCGTGAAAGAAATACCTTTAAAATAATGGATGATATTATTGTAGATGATTGCCGTGCTTGTGAGCCTGTCACTCGATTAGTTAATGAATTGTTAGAAAAAGGTTTTGTCATTATTGAACAACGACTTGAAGACTACCATTTTCATCAATTGTATTTCAAAATACAAGGCAATCTTAGTTTAGTGGATTCTTACTCAGTTGACGGGTTTTCACGAGTGGGCAACAAGTTTATTTGCAGTTGTCATTGGTCAGTTATTGAGACAATTGAATTACCAACTGATGTGTATTTGTGCTGAGTATTTCTAAATAATTTCTTCAAATTAAGCCTCCATATCGCAAATTTGGGGGCTTAATTTGTATTTCATTGCAAGTATTCGGAATAACATTTTAAATTTGTCATCAAACTATTTTTTGATTTAAACCCATAATACAATATGAAAAAACTGTTTCTCTTCGGCTGTTTGGTTACAGCCCTTCTATTCTCGTGTAAATCAACACAATCTGTTGTTAATAAAACCCCTGATAACACCATCGAAATTTCACTTCTTCATCTGAATGATGTCTATGAAATTTCACCTTTGGAGGGTGGAAAAGTGGGTGGAATGGCTCGTGTAGCTACTTTACGCAAAGAATTACTCCAGAAAAATCCTAATACTGTTACCTTGTTGGCAGGCGACTTTTTGAATCCTGCTCTTATTAGCACCTTCAAGTACGAAGGTAAAAGCATTAAAGGTCGTCAAATGGTTGAAGTAATGAATGCCATTGGGTTCGACTGGGTTGGGTTAGGCAATCATGAATTTGATTTAGATGAAGCCGACTTACAAAAACGTATCGATGAATCTAAATTTAATTGGCTGGCATCTAATGCCTTACAAAGTAAAAATGGAACATTAGAGCCATTTGGGAAAATGGTAAATGGGGTAAAAGTACCTTTTCCTAAAACAACCATTTTAACTTTCAACAACGCTCAGGGTAAGTCGGTAAAAATGGGGATATTCTCTGTTGTTTTACCTTCCAATAAAAAGGACTACGTTTTCTACGATGACTTCTTTGAAAGTGCTAAAAAGACTTACGAAATGCTAAAACCACAGTGCGATTTTGTCGTTGCCATTACGCACTTAAACAAATCCGACGATGCCAAATTAGCCGAGATGTTACCCGAAATTAAACTTTTGATTGGCGGTCATGACCACGACAATATGATTGAAAACGTAAAAGGAGTTGTTATTGCCAAAGCTGATGCTAACGCAAAAACTGCTTACGTTCATACCATTTCTTATGATACAGAAAGTAAAACGGCAACTGTAAAGAGTGATTTACGTAAAATTGATGATAGCATTCCACAAGATTCTGCTGTTGCGGTTTTAGTAAAAAAATGGGATGACATCATGGACGTTGCCCTTACAAAAGTGGGCATGAATAGAAATGATGTAGTAGCTCAGGTTTCTGAACCTTTAGATGGACGTGAAAGTACCATGCGAAATGGACATACCAATTTAGGAGATTTAATTGCCAAAGCCATGACCGCTGCTGCCTCAAAACCAGTTGATTGCACTATTTTCAATAGCGGTTCAGTAAGAATTGATGACCAACTTTCTGGAAAAATCACTCAATTGGATATTATGAGAATTCTGCCTTTTGGTGGAAAAGTTGTAGAGGTTGCTTTAAAAGGAAGGCTGTTGGAGCGAGTCTTGGAAACAGGATTGAAAAATAAAGGAAATGGAGGATTCTTACAGTGGGATAAAATTAGCCATGATGACGCTAAAAATGAATGGTTTATCAACGGTAAATTATTGGATGTTAATCAAGAGTATTATATCGCCATTCCTAAATTTATGATGGAAGGAAAAGAAACCAATTTAGCATTCTTGACTTACCAAAATCCTGACGTAATCAAGGTGACAGAATCTGACGAAAAAGACGGAAATGATATTCGTAACGACGTAAGAAAGATTTTGATTGCTTACATGAAGAAGATGTAAAGTTTTAAGATGCAAAGGAGCGAATAAACAGAGTACCAATGTGGCGGAGAGATTTTCTCTATCACTTAGCTACTTTGTTCCTTCGCTCCTTTTTAATTTCCCTTAGAAATTACTTTTTCTTTTTCAAAGGATTCGCTGGCACAACCGCTGGGATTTTTGCAGTAAAATCAGCAACACCTTTTGCAATAGCATCTTTAAAGAACCCAAAAGATGGGTCGCCTTCACCTAATGTCAACGCTTTTTGAGCCAATGGTAAAGCCTCTCCATAATTTCCTAATTTACCCAAAATTTGAGCCTTAGTCCAAAGGTTACGGAAAGTTTCAGCACCTGCGATTGATGAATTAACCAATTTTAAGGCTTGGTCTAATTTGCCTTTCCCTTGTAAATAATCAGCCGCCCCACGCATAGCACCAGCATTATCAGTAGTTACCTTTGCAATAGCCGTCTCAATCATTTTAGAAGTTTCAACTGCCAAAGGAGCAACAATTTTCTTGTCTGCCCAAGAGATATTCATGTTAGCTGTACTATCCGAAAGGTCAGAAAAGTCAATTGTAAACCATTCTGTTTTTGCTACCGAAGTAGGTTTTACACTTACACGTAAAGCGTCTTTATCTTGTGAATAAGATTGCTCCGAGGCATTGATGTCTTTGTTGAAAATCAAGGTCCAATTACCAGAAGTAGGAATTGAAAATACAGAATAAGTACCTGCCGCCAATTTCTGACCAGATACCATTACATCATTTGAAATAGTAATTTGAGTTGCCCCATTTGCACCAGTTCTCCAAACTTTATCATAAGCCACAACGCCACCGAAAACATCACGACCTTTCAAACCTGGACGAGAATATTTAACCGATACGTCAGTTGTACCAATTACTTGTGAAA
>JAAFIU010000065.1 GCA_013298805.1 Cytophagales bacterium
GTAACGAGTAAAATCTGTTCCTTTGATAATTCCTTCATTTTTCAAATATGAAGCCGAAGCATAATATTGCGTTCTTTCACTTCCGCCCGAAACTGAAACGGAATTGTCTGAGCCATAACCAGTTCTAAAAATTTGGTCTTGATAATCATAACGAGTAACATCCACCAAGCCTGAAGCTAATTGAGAAGTTACACCGTTCCGTTCAATTCCAACCGTTGAAAGCCCCGTAGGTACAGCCGCTTGAATTGGATGAAGACGTAATGTATTTGAACCAAATTGTTTTCCGTAAGTTGAAATAGCTACTTTTTTACGTAATTCATTTACGTTAAAACTGGTTGAGAAAGTAACTTTTGGAGCGCCAGATTTTCCTTTTTTAGTGGTGATAAGAATTACACCGTTTGAAGCACGAGAACCATAAATGGCAGAAGCTGCTGCACCACTTAATACACTAAGGTTTTCAATATCGTTGGCGTTAATATCAGCCAAACGATTTTGACCAGGGTTTGTCTCACCGATTTGGTTAGCATTTGCCAATTGAGAAACGTTGTCAGAAGCATTACTGACTACTACTCCGTCAATAATGTACAATGGGTCAGAGCTACCACGAAGTGATTTTACTCCACGCAAACGAATCGTGATTCCACCTGCTGGGTCACCAGAGTTTTGGGTTATTTGAGCTCCAGGGATTTTTCCTTGCAAAGCCGAAGTTAAGTTGGGCGAACCAGTATTTTCTAACTGTTTTGAAGAAACCGAGCTAATGGCATTCCCTAACTCACGACGATTCGTTTTTAGGGTAGAACCTGTAACCACTACTTCGTCGAGATTCATGCCGTCCTCAGCTAAGGTAACATTAATGGTTAATTCATTTGAACTACCTAAATTAACTTTTTTAGTTACACTTGAATAACCAACCGAGCGAAATTCTAAATCATAATTGCCTGTTGCTGTTTTTACATTAAAAATGTAATCGCCAGTAACATTGGCTGCTGTTCCGAAAGGTGTACCTTTCAAAACAACCGTTGCTCCAATCATGGGTTGACCATTAGAGTCTGTAATTTTTCCTTTGATGGTATAATTCTGTGCGATGCTTGCAAATGACACAAACAAAAGACCGAAAATACCCAACAAAGCTGTGGTAATTTTTTTCTTCATGATTTTTTGATGAAAAAATAGATTGTCAATCAAGAAGTTACAAATTTGATAAGGATAGGTTTTTATGATAAACAAAATGGAAATTATTATCTTCGACCCTAATTTCCCAATATGTTAAACCCTTTGTATAAATCCATGCAAATTGTAAATGATTAATTGAAGTCTATTGAGTTATTAAATGATTAAAGTGAGATGCTTGTTTATGCCTATTTGTTTTTTAGAGTTTGATGAAACAGGCAAATTGATGCAAATAGTTTAAGCGTTTTATTAACAAATATATTAAAAGTATTTAAAAATGTGTAAATTTATCTTGAATTTTTACTAATTATAAGTATTTATCACTAAAATTTTCAATTTTATAAAATAAAAACCTGCAAAAACACGCAATGATTATTACCGAAAATAGAATTATGCTCAAAAAAGAGCGTCAAGCACAGATTATAAAGCAGATAAATCTTCATAATAAAGTTTTATCTTCAGATTTGAGTTTGGAACTCAATGTTTCGGAAGACACCATTCGTCGGGATTTAAACGAACTTGCCCAAGAAGGTAAAATTGTGAAGGTACATGGCGGTGCATTGTCGAAGTCATATAATTTCACGGCTACCCAAGCAGAAACCTATGCTTATGATGAAAAGCACATCATTGCACAAAAGACAATTTCGCTCTTTCAAGATGGAATGACAATTTTATGTAGCGGAGGAACGACTATCAGAACGATTGCCAATCAATTGCCTGAAAATTTGAATGTTACTTTTTTTACGGTAAGTCCATTAATTTCTCTGGAATTGGTAGAACATCCGAACACAGAAGTTATTTTATTGGGCGGAAAATTATCAAATAGCTCAAAAATTAGCGTAGGAGGGGAGGTTGTTGCAAAAATCAATGAAATTAAAGCCGATTTGTGTATTTTGGGAGTAAATGGTTTTGATGAAGACGGCATAAGCGATTCTGACTATGAGATTGTACAGGTAAAAAAAGCAATGATTAAAGCCTCTAAGAAAGTAATAACTCCGATGATTTCTGAAAAACTTAATTCATCTCTTCGTTTGCAAGTTTGTTCGGCTGAGGAGGTTGATTATCTTATTACAGAACTACCTCCAGAACATGAATTGTTGTCTGCTTTTCATCACAAGGTTAAACATATACTTTGATTTTTGGTATTTGACATAGATTTTGTCTGTTCATTTGAGAAGGTTCAAATAAAATTGGGTAATTTTGAGGCTAATATTTAATCTCGTAGCCAAAGAATCTTAGGATTTAATGACTTACAACTCAATTAACCATGTCTGTTACTATTTCTTCAATTTCGGAAAGTCTTCCCGCATTTTTAAATGCTAATCAATATACTAAAATTCAGGTAATTGCTGATGAAAAAACCTTTCGTCATTGCTATCCTATTATTAAGACTTTCTTGCCAAAACACAATTTGGTAAAGATAAAATCAGGAGAATCCGAAAAGCATTTAGGGACTTGTGAAGTTATCTGGCAAGCCATGACTGACAACGAGTTAGATCGTCATAGTTTGGTGATTGATTTGGGTGGTGGAGTTATTGGTGATATGGGTGGTTTTTGTGCCTCAACTTACAAACGTGGTATTGATTTTATACAAATTCCAACAACGCTGCTTTCACAGGTAGATGCCAGTGTAGGAGGGAAGTTAGGTATTGATTTTCATGGTTTTAAGAATCATATTGGTGTTTTTCAAATTCCCAAAACGGTTTTGATTGATGCAGGTTTTCTTAAAACATTACCATTTAGCGAATTGCGTTCTGGTTTTGCCGAAATCATCAAGCATTGCTTAATTATGGATGCTGAAAAATGGGAAGAAATTCGTAGAAAAGATTTTGAAGAACAGAATTTTACCGATTTAATTGCTCATTCAGTAGCGATAAAAGAGAAGGTTGTTGAAGCCGATCCAACGGAAAAAGGTCTTAGAAAAATACTAAATTTTGGGCATACGCTTGGTCATGCAATCGAAACATATTTCTTAGGAAAGCCGAAATTACATTTACTTCACGGAGAGGCTATTGCGGCAGGTATGATTTGTGAAGCTTATATTTCCTTTGAGCGTGGCATGATTGACCAAAAATTATTGGAAAATATCGAAGAATTTATCTTCTCTGTTTACGGAAAAGCGACTATTAAAGAGACTGATATTGAGTCAATTATCACTCTAACTGCTCAGGATAAGAAGAACAAAGGAAAAGAAGTACGTTTCTCTTTGTTGGAAGGTGCAGGCAAATGTACTTACGACATTGCAGTCTCAAAAGCCGAAATGAAAAAGGCTTTGGAATACTATATGTAGTGAGTTTATGAGCAAGGAGTCTATGAGTAATAAGTTAAGGGTTTATGAGCAATGAGTTTATACAGTAATACTCATAAACTTTTTACCTATAAACGTTCAACTCATAAACCCTTAACTCATAAACTTTTCACTCATTGTTACTCCATCACTTTCGGAACTCTAAAATACTCTCCATCTTGTTTCGGAGCATTTTTTAATCCTTGTTCACGACTGATATTTGGAATGACTTTGTCTTCACGCAAAGCATTGATTTCCAGACTCATGTGAGTTAAAGGTTTTACATTATCCGTATTTATTTCGTTCAATTCTTCCATCCAAGTAAGAACGGAATTTAGTGAATCTATCAATTCTTTCTCGGCAGTCTCTGGCATCTCCAATCGTGCGAGATGAGCTATTTTTTGTAGTGATTCTTTGTCTATCATGTTTTTAGGTAGTAGGTTTTAGGACTTAGAAATTAGGTTTAGCTTTAGGTTTCAATTCCTAATTCCTAACCCCTAATTCCTAATTCCTAATTCCCCTTATTCTCTATTTCTCAATTTCTTATCATCCATATTTTTATTCAAAAATTCATTGATTTTTTCAATGTCAATCGTGCGATTGATTTCACCGAATGAGTTTATTGAAATGTCGAATCCTTCCAATTCTTTATGAACTTTCGGAAGTTCTTCTTTTTTTACTTCTTTTTTCTTAGCCATTGTTAGTAGCACAGGTTTTAACCTGTTTTAGTCTTAAAAATCATTAATCCAGTTTGTTGTAATGATACAGGTTAAAAAACCTGTGCTACATTTTACAAATTAGGTAATTCATTCAATGCTTTTGAAAGTCGTGTTATTACTTCATCTTTGCCCATGATTTCCATCGAAAGCATTAAATCTGGCCCTGCACCTGCACCTGTAACGGCTACTCGTAACATTTGCATGACTTTTCCCATTTTGATACCTAATTTTTCAAAAACATCGTGCAAAGTATGCTTAATTTCATCAGCAACAAAATTGTCGATGCTTGGTAAAGCTTCAGCAAAAGCGGTAATGCCTGTTTTGGCATCAATATTCCATTTTGAAGCTACAATTGTTGTGTCAAATGTTTCTGGAGCAGTAAAAAGATTATTCGCTTCTTGCGTAATTTCTTGTGGGAAAGTTACTCTTTCTTTGAATAAATGTACGATTTTTAATGCTTTATCTGACTCAAAATCAGGAAGGTATGTTTTGGCAAGTTCTTCGTCTGAAGCTAATTTTAAGTATTGTTGATTATACCATTTTGCTTTATTGATGTCAAACTTTGCTCCTGCTTTATTGATTCTTTCTAATGAAAAAGCTTCGATTAATTCGTCCATTGAGAACATTTCTTGTTCCGTTCCAGGATTCCATCCTAAAAATGCCAAGAAATTCACCACAGCTTCTTTCAGATAGCCTTCTTCTCTAAATCCTAATGCTTTTGTTCCGTCTGGGTTTGTCCATTCCAAAGGGAAAACTGGAAAACCACCTAAATCTGCATCACGTTTTGACAATTTTCCGTTGCCTTCTGGTTTTAGTAATAAAGGCAAATGGGCAAATTGTGGCATGGTAGATTCCCAACCAAAAGCACGGTATAAAAGTATGTGTAATGGTGCTGATGGCAACCATTCTTCCCCACGAATTACGTGCGAAATCTCCATTAAATGGTCATCTACAACGTTGGCAAGGTGATAAGTTGGCATTCCGTCCGACTTCATTAAAACCTTATCGTCAATCGTCGATGAATGAACATGAACCCAGTCACGAATAATATCTTTAAAACGAATTTCTTCTTTGGCAGGCACTTTCAAACGAATTACGTAAGGTACGCCTGCTTCGATTTTCGCCTTCGTTTCTTCTTCCGAAAGCGTTAATGAATTATTTAACTTTACCCTTGTTACTGCATTGTACTGGAATGCAGAGCCTTGACTTTCAAGTGTTTGACGCATGTCATCCAATTCTTCCGAAGTATCAAAAGCGTAATATGCCTTGCCCGAATTTATTAATTGCATGGCATAATCCATGTACATGGCTTTACGCTCAGACTGGCGGTAGGGTGCGTGTGGGCCACCCACGCCAATACCTTCATCAATGGTAATTCCTACCCATGAAAGGGCTTCGATAATATATTTTTCTGCTCCCTCTACGAACCGAGTTTGGTCGGTATCTTCAATACGGAGCAACATTTTTCCTCCTAATTGCTTGGCTAATAAATAATTATATAATGCTGTTCTGACACCACCAATGTGTAAAGCCCCTGTTGGACTTGGTGCAAAACGTACTCTAACTTGATTGTTGGACATTTTTTATTTGTGATTTGGTGAGTGAGTGATTTAGGGAAATTTTGATTCACAATTAACTAAATCACTAATTCACAACTTAGCTAACGGCGATACAAGAAATTTCAACATTGACATCTTTGGGCAGACGAGCCACTTCAACAGTTTCACGAGCAGGAGGGTTTGAGGCGAAATATTCACCGTAAACTCCATTGATTGCCACAAAATTATTCATGTCTTTTACGAAAATTGAGCATTTCACTACGTTCTCGAAAGTCATATTGGCAGCTTCTAAAATTGCTTTTAAATTCTCCATTACCTGACGAGTTTCTTCTTCGATGCTCACACCAGCTTCTGCCAAAGCAAAGGCTATTTGTCCCGAAACGTATAATGTTCCGTTTGAAAGAATCGCTTGTGAGTATGGCCCAATAGCAGCAGGTGCTTTTTCAGTAAAAATGATTTGTTTCATCTGATTATTAATTTTTAGTTATTTTAAACGGTATCAGATGGAACGCCGAATCAATGATAGATATAGCTATTTTGAAAAGGGCGTTTCATTGTTTTTCGCTTGTTGTTGTAATTAGGTTGCAAGTTACGAAAACGTTAGGGTTTTTGAATGATTTATTGCTCTGAGGAAGGTCTAAAATTGTGATTTTGTATTTTGATAGCTTAAAAGTTGAATTATAAATCTGTTGAAAATCTGTTTTGTGATTGTTCGCTTTTTGCAAATAGTTTTTCGCTTACATTTGTTGAACTCTTTTTTTACCTTTGTGTCTAATAGTAATTGTTTTAAAATGTTAAATACGTTTAAATTTTGTAAATATCCTGAAATCAGTGAGTTGAAATCTCTAACGCCTAAATCCCAAATCCAAACCCCTAAAATATTTTTATGCTCCAAATCAATCATATTCATCACGTCGCAATAATCTGTTCTGATTATCAAAAATCAAAAGAATTTTACACGGAAGTTTTAGGCTTCAAAATTGAGAATGAAGTTTTTCGTGCTGAAAGACAATCCTATAAGTTGGATTTATCAGTCAATGGACTTTATCAAATAGAATTGTTTTCGTTCCCAAATCCACCCGTACGAACATCACGTCCAGAGGCTTGCGGTTTACGTCATTTAGCATTTGAGGTAAATGACATTGAAATCACTCGTGAACAATTAGTAGCTAAAGGAATTGATTGTGAGGTAATTAGAATAGATGAATTTACCGATAAACCATTTTTCTTTACCAGCGACCCCGACGATTTACCAATTGAGTTTTATCAGAAATAAGAAGCTTTATATCATTTTTACAAACGGCTTTCATACTTTTTATTTGCTTTTCGCTTACTATAATTTAACCATACATAAAATGAATTACAAATTACTTTATATTCCATTTTTAGCTTTGCTTTGGAGTTGCGGAAATTCTCCACAAAAAGATGCAGAAGGCACTTCTGATACATTAAGTTATAGCATCAAGAAATACGAAAATCACAGTAAGACTTGTGTGAAAGAAGATTCATTGTGTGCAACTGTGAAATTTGAATATCCAGAATTTGAATCGGTAGAACTTAATAAGACAATTCAAAAAGAGTTGTTCAATCTTTTCCACGATGATTATGATACGACCAAAATTGTCAAAGTTGATTTTAATGAATTAGCCAAGTCTTTTATCGCTGATTATGAGGAGAAAGTGCAAGAAGGTAAGGATTTTGTTAATAAAGCCAATGCAAAAAATGAAGGGGGATTTTTGGCAAACCCTTGGTATATGGAAGGTTATAACAAAGTACAACGCCAAACAGACAAGTATTTAATGCTTCATACCAATACCAATTGGTTTATGGGTGGGTCTCACCCAATTAGTATGGAATATTATTATGTTTATGACCGTAAGACTTTCAAAAGGGTTACTTTGGAGGATGTTTTTCAAAAAGGGTTTGACCAGAAATTACTAAACATTGCCGAAGCTAAATTTAGAAAGCAAGAAAACCTAAAACCGGCCGATAAATTGACAGAAGAAAATGGTTATTTCTTTGAGAATGGGAAATTCTTACTGAATGATAATTTTATGCTAACCGAAAAGGGAATAAAGTTTTTGTATAATGTTTATGAAATAAAACCCTACGTGGCAGGTGTAACAGAATTGGAAATTCCCTATGAAGATTTGAAGGGAATTATGAAGTAAAAGACTTTGTGCGATGCTCGTTTAACTAACTTTAAAGGAGCATCGCAGTCTTAACAATTAAAATAGACAGAGGTAAGCGGGAAATATAAAGTGAACGAACTACTAATTTACAATCGTAACACGTTGAAAGGAAGGAATATAATGCAGATTCAACGAGTAATATTTTAAACTAAAAACTATTTTTTAGTGGAAATAAATCGAATATTAATGCCTAATACATTGAGTAAAAGGTAAGCTCCAAGTCCTAAAAGAGCAATTGCTAATATTGGAATGATGATATACATTTTACTCGATTGATATAATTTTTATTTTCACAAAGCACGGTGGTTTTTTTTGTAGCTTTTAGCGTAGAATTACCTAATCTGCATCTAATTTTATATTATTTTTCGTTTATTAACATTTGACAATTTTGACAAAAATGGAGATAATATCATGGCAAGATTTTGAAAAAGTAGAGCTTAGAGCAGGGACGATTTTAGAGGTTCGAGATTTTCCGAAAGCTAAGAAACCAGCGTATCAATTGGTGGTTGATTTGGGTGAGGAAATCGGAATAAAACAGTCTTCAGCACAGATTACAAAACTTTATACCAAAGAAGAATTACTTGGAAAACAAGTGGTGTGTGTTATTAATTTTCCACCCCGACAAATTGCTAATTTCCTTTCTGAAATTTTGGTGACAGGCTTTATTTTACCCGATGGAGAAGTTGTTTTAACAGCAATTGAGCGACCAGTACCGAATGGAACAAGGTTGGCTTAAAAAAATGAAATAATTTTGTAACAATCTATTAGTTAGTTTGTTATATTCGCAGAAGTATTAAACCTTGTCTTGAAAATGAAACAAAAAATTCTCTACATCATCTTTTCTTTTGTGGTATTGACTACCTCAACGGGCTTCGGCTTTTTGGAATCTTCCACTATTATGCACGGACGAGAAAATCGTCTGATGGTCAAAGATTCGGTTAAACTTACTTCTCAACGAGTTAATTTTGAACAGAATAGCCCAGTTCTTAAAAAAGAAGCAAACAAATCCACCAATCAAATAACAAAATCATTGATTCAATGGGTTGCCAATTTCGTCCGCAACACAATGGAAATCATTTTAGAGGTGATGATTAAAGCCGCACAATTTATTTTAGTCGCTATTATTAAGATTTTGTTTGGCTAATTAATCTTCATTTCTTTATTGTACTTTCTTGCTGTAATCGTCTTATAGTCAATTATTTACTGTAGATATTGGTTTAGTTTAGCCAATATTCATAAGGCTATCGAATAGAGCGAAATAACTTTCGTATCTAATCGTTATGATATTGGCGAATAGTTGTTAGTGTTGGTAAAATACTCACCTCTTACTTCCAATCACTGTTTTCACAGACTAACGTACTATTTTATGAGATTCTTACCTTCATATATATTGGTAGTATTTGGAATATTGCCAATTTTCGCCCAAAATCCCGAAGTAAAATCTGCTGGAGCATTTCATAAAATTATGCACGATGCTGACTTGTCCTCTAAAATTCGCTTAGATACCCTTTCTCGAAAAAATTTATTTGCCATTGGTGTAGTCGATAGTTTGAGGGGGGAAATCTCGGTAGTCAATGGAAAAGCCTTAGTTTCGTTTATTAAAGACACTTTTGTTAGGACAGATACCACATTCAACCATGAAGCTGCAATGCTCGTTTATGCGTATGTGAAGAACTGGAAAGTGGTAACAATTGAACAAGATTTAAACAATTTGGAAGAATTAGCATTATTAATACAAAGACTTGCTTCCGAAAATGGCATTGATGTCACCAAGCCTTTTCCATTTATGGCTAAAACTTGGGTGAAAAATATGAGTTTTCAGGTTATAGATTGGCAGTCGGGCATGGTACACACGGCTGATACGCATACGCAATTTGCCCATGAATTGTGGCATTCGGCGGAAATAGTGATGTTAGCAGGATTTTATTCTGAAAATCATCAAGCAATGTTTATGCCTTACAGCAGTAAAATGTACGTGCATACTATTACGTCTAACCCGCTGATTTCAGGACATTTAGCGACGATTGATACTTTTGGGAAAATATCAATTTATTTTCCTGATAATAGCAATAAGTCGAAAGCAATAGTGAAGGAGGCGATGAAATTGGAGGAGTATTAATTTTTGCCACGAAGCCACTAAGTACACTGTTTAATAAGTTATTTGGGGAAGCTTAATTATCTGGAAGAGCTTCTCGAAACAATATTTTAGGATAAAAATCATTCAGAAAACTTATTAAACACTGTACTAAGGCACAAAGTGCATAAATCAACTTAGAGTCTTTGTAGCTAATTAAACATAAAATTGTGAATATAAAAATATCAACAAAAGTAAAACAGAGCCTTCTCCAAGTTTGGGAAGGCTTTAATTTGGAATTATTTTCAAAATTAGCTCCACCATTTCCTCCCGTTGAAGTGAAAGAATTTGGAGGATGCTTGAAAGGCGATAAAGTCCATTTACAGTTAAATTTCATCCTTTTTAAACAAGATTGGATTTCGGATATTATTGACCAACAAAGCAGTGATACTGAGATATATTTTATTGATAAAGGTACTGTATTGCCTTTTTTCTTGAGCTACTGGCAACACAAACACCGATTAGTAAAAGACGGAACTGGAACAATTATTATTGACGAAATCTCCTTTAAAACTCCCACCGTTTTTACAGATATTTTATTTTATCCCCTCATGTATCTTCAATTTTTGTATCGTAAACCCATTTATCAGAAAGTATTTAAGTAGCTGATTTTGTATAATGTTAAGCGAATAGCGATTTGCGAAAAGCGAGAAAACGACGACTTAACTTTCATTAGGTTATGCTATTAAATCTTTTTTTTTAAAATAGAAGCACGGAATATTTAGTATTACTCATTGAGTGAAATTTGGATTAGGGAGAGCCTCCAATTTGCAAAAAAGGCTTTTTTTGTGTTAATTCGTTATTACTTATATATCAACTCAAACTAATACTAAATGAAACTAAGCATTACTTGGAAAATCTTTATTGGCATGGCATTGGGTATCATTGTCGGCTATATTCTAAACCAAACTTATGAGGGTAATCAAGAGTCGCTTGACTCGGCGAGTACCTATCTGAATCTTCTGAGCAAAATTTTCCTCAGAATGATTAAAATGATTATTGGCCCACTTATTTTTTCTATTCTAACGGTTGGAATTGCTAAATTAGGCGACTTTAAATTAGTTGGAAGAATCGGTGCTAAAACCTTAGGCTATTTTTATTTTGCTACTATTTTATCCTTAGTGACAGGATTGGTTGCCGTGAATGTACTTCGTCCTGGAAAAATGATGCAAATTGACTTGCCAAAAGCAGGTGCAGAAACAGGTATTGAAGTAAAGAAAATGACTTTGGAAAACTTCATTACACACCTTTTCCCACAAAGCTTTTTTGAAGCCTTAGCGACCAATGAAATTCTTCAAATTGTAGTATTTTCGGTATTCTTCGGCATTGCCACCGCTGCCATCGGCGACCATGGAAAACTTATTATCAAAGGGCTTGATGCAGTTTCAGAAATTATGTTCAAAATTGTTAGCTACGTAATGGGTTTTGCTCCTTACGGTGTTTTTGGGGCAGTTGCGGCAGTAATTGCCCAAAAAGGCTTAGGCATTCTGGGAGGTTATCTTTATCTCATTGTGTGTTTCTTTGCTACCTTGGCATTCTTTATTTTGGCGGTATTGCCTACCATTTGCTTCTTTGTAAAAGTACCCTATTGGAAATTACTTGCTTACGTAAAAGATGCCTTGTTTTTGTCGTTCAGTACGGCAAGCTCGGAGGCTTCAATGCCTTTGCAAATTGAGCAATTAAAGAAATTTGGCGTTCCAGAAAGAATTGTAAGTTTTGTTTTACCCTTGGGATATTCTTTTAACCTTGACGGTTCAATGATGTATATGACTTTTGCTATCGGTTTCATTGCTCAGGCTTATGGTATTGATTTAACCATTGGTCAGCAAGTAACCATGATGTTAACACTTTTGATTACCAGTAAAGGTATTGCGGGCGTGCCACGTGCTTCGTTGGTAGTTATTGCAGGAACAATGTCGATGTTTAATTTACCAGCCGAAGGTTTAATTTTACTTTTTGCCGTTGACTGGCTTTTAGATATGGGACGTTCTGCCACATCAGTAGCAGGAAACGCCGTAGCAACCGCCGTAGTGGCTAAATGGGAAGGAGAATTAACAGTGAGTGAATAATGGATTGAGTGATTGAGTGAATATTTCAGTCCCTTATAATCTTCACTCAGTCACTCTGTCAATGAATTACTCACTTATTTATCACAATAATCATGTCATCACACCACATCATCAGGGATGCACAAGAACCTGCTCTGATTATTGCCAATGGCGAAGCTTGTAGCTTTGAATTAATGGGCGAATTATTGGAATGGTCGCCACTGGTAATTGTTTTGGATTCTGCCATTCATCGGGTTTTGGAATTGAATATTAAAGTGGATGTTCTTTTGGGAGATTTCGACCGAGATTTTGATGCGGAAAAAATTAGAGAAGAACAATATCCAATCGAGATTGTTCACACCCCCGACCAAGATAAAACCGATCTCGAAAAGGCTTTTGAATATATTATTGGCAGAGGTTTTCCTGCGGTAAATGTCATTTGGGCAACGGGTAGGAGGGCAGACCACACCATTACGAATATTACCAATATTGTGCGGTTTCGGGAACAGTTGAAAATCGTTTTAATTGATGATTATTCCAAGATATTTCTTTTGCCTCGAATTTACGAAAAATGGTATCCTGCGGGTACACCCATTTCACTTATACCAGTAGGCGAAGCGTCAGGTATTTCGACTAAAAACTTAAAGTATCCGCTTGATAATGAAAGTCTTACGATTGGTTATAGAACGGGAAGTAGCAATGAAGCCTTAGAAGATGGAATGGTGAGAGTCACTCACGAAAACGGAGATTTGTTGTTGATGGAATGCTCTGATTAGATGTTAGTTTTTTGTTGTTCGATGTTCGATTTTACTACCAAATATCGAACAACAAAAAACGAAATTTATACGCCTAAATTTTCATCGGAAGATGATTTTTTCTTGAAAGAAAATAGCACGCCAGAGGCGAAAAGAGCGATGGCAATTAATGATAATGTTCTCATAGTGTATTGATTTATTTTGTGTAAATAACTGAATAGCTATAAAACAAAATTCACGCCAAAATATTGCGTTTCTATTCCGATAAATCAGAAATTTTCAAAGACACTACTTTTACCTTCCTGCCCGACGTAAATAGCGAAAATATATTTGCTCCTTCCGCTGGAAATATCAAATCAGAAATTACTTTTTCTCCATCATTGGCAAAAACTTCAACGGAGGTTTTATCTACTAATATTTTTAATTTCAAGGTTTTATCTTTTAATTTCAGAGTCGTTTTGTCTAAGGATGCAAAGTTTTCTTTAATGATTGTTCCCGAATTTTTACGGTCAATGTACAATTGATGAGTTTCTGTATCGTAGCCAACGATGGTCTGTTGCAAAATCTTTTTATCATCATTTTTATCCTTTAATTGAGCCACTTTTAAACCGAAAATTTGGGCTGATTTGCGTTCAAATTCAATCTCAACCATGTAAGAATTTTTGGCAAAAAGAGTCATGCCACTTAATTGCTTTTCTTTGGAAAATACAAAATTATTCTTTTCAAAAATCAGATAATCTCTCTTTGGTTTTAAAGTCGAAATTGGCTCTTGAAATAAGCGTAAACCTTCATTCGTTTGGCGTAAACTGATATTTCTCGGAACAGCCATTTGTCCTTTCCACGGAAATGTTGGAACGGCATCAGCGTATTGCCAACTCGCCATCCAACCCAAAATAACTTTCTGATTATCAGGTGCATCGGTATAAGGAATGGCAGCGTAAAAATCCTTTCCGTAATCTACATAAAGTTTAGTTTCGGGCGAATTATCATTTTTGAAACTTGAACCGTCAAAATCTCCCACAAAATACTGCATTCCTTCAAATTTCTCTTCTTGTCCATTCGTTGAAACAAATAGTATCCATTTGGTTTTCTGTGAGTTACCTTCAATGGGAACTTCCACTAAAGCTGGACATTCCCAGATTTTACGTACCTCTCCTTGATGGCCAAATTCACCCGCACGGGTCCAGTTTTTTAGATTTTTTGAGGTAAAAAATATTACTTTATATTCCTTTGGAAAAACCACACTCATGACCCATTGTTGCGTTTTTTCATGCCAAATTACGTGCGGGTCACGGAAGTCTGTCATCTGTAAATCAATGACTGGGTTGCCCGCATACTTCGTCCAAGTACGTCCTTTATCGTTTGAATAAGCAAGGTATTGAGCTTCTTTTTTACCATCGTGATAATCGGCAGTGTAAAGAGCAACCATGCAAGGTTCTGAGCCTGTTTGAAAGCCACTTGTGTTGTTTTTGTCAACAATGGCACTTCCCGAAAAAATCCAAACGGAATCTTCTGGAATGGCAAGTGGAAGATGTTCCCATTTTACTAAATCCTTGCTTACAGCGTGTCCCCAACTCATGTGTCCCCATTTATTTTCAAATGGATTATGCTGATAAAAAAGGTGATATTCACCTTGATAATAAACCAAGCCATTTGGGTCATTTATCCAATTTTTCGGAGCGGTAAAATGGTAATCTGGTCGCCAATTGGGCGTTTCTTTCGGGGTTTGGGCTAATATTCCCAAAGGTAAAAGAAGGAGCAACAATATTTTTTTCATAGCGTTTAACTCAAAGTTGAGTCGGGTTTATTTTTTACGTACAAAACACTAATGACTACTACGGGCAAGTAAATATTTTGAAATATCTGTTAACCCCAAAGCATTAAAAGTCATGTTGGCTAAAAGTCCACCTTTACGAGCCACCGCTACGCCATAATGCATATCAAAATATCCTTCTTTTTCGTGGGCATCTGGATTGATGGAAAGCATCACATTTTTTTCTAAAGCATACTGAATCCAACGCCAATCTAAGTCCAAACGGTACGGACTGGCATTAATTTCAATCACCACACCATTTGCCGCACAAGCATCAATAACTTTCTGATAATCAATTGGATAACCTGCTCTTGATAATAAAATCCTGCCCGTTGGATGTCCTAAAATAGTTGTATATGGATTTTCAATTGCTTTGATAATTCTTGACATTGCCCTCTCCTCGGTCATCTTCAAATTTTGGTGAATAGATGCCACGATGTAGTCAAAAGATTTTAAAACATCATCGGCATAATCTAAAGAACCATCACCCAAAATATCCGATTCTATTCCTTTTAAAATTTTAAAAGGTCGGTCGGTCATTGAGGCATATTTCTGATTAAGTTTCTCAATTTCAGCGTGTTGCTCAAATATTCTCTCTTCTGAAAGTCCTTTGGCGTAAGAAGCTGTTTTCGAGTGGTCGGCGATTCCAAGATATTCAAAACCCAATTCACGACAATAATCTGCCATGGCTTCAAGGGTATGTTTCCCGTCGGAATAAGTGGAGTGATTATGCAAAATCCCTTTCAGTGAATCCCAAGTTACTAATTCCTCATTTTGGTGATTTTTTACCCAATCAAATTCAAAACGTCCCTCCCGCATTTCTGGAATAATATACGGAATATTTAAACTCTCATAAATGGCTTCTTCCGACTCAAAAACTTGCTGATTAACTCTTTTATAAATGCCGTTTGTTGCCAAATGTTTCTCGGAAGAAGAATAAATAAATACTTGATTTACAAATTGTTGCGGGGAACAAATTTGAACTTCCACTGGGATTTCTTTTTCCTGAAACTTTCCACGCCACGCAAAAGGCGATGATATTTTTTCGTCCTGTTGTAAATAATTGAGAGCGTTTAAAAACTGCTGAACTTCCCAAGGTTTTTCATGTCCAACTACTAATTGAATAGAATTGACAATTTCATTTTTACGTCTGACATCGCCCACAATTTCTACTTGCTCGAACTGTTTTTCGAGTTCATCAAAAAGGATTTGAGCGAGTTCTTCGCCTTTTTCCATTCTTAATTTTCCCGAATTTGACTGAGCGTAAAGAATTGATTCTTTGATAGTTGCTTGAATTTTATCGCCAAAACCTTTTAACTTAGCTACTTCTCCGTTTTCGCAAGCCAAAAGTAACTCTCGGTTATCGGTAATGCCCAATTCTTGCCAAATGCTACGCACTTTTTTAGGGCCAATACCTTTGATTTGGAGCATTTCCAAAACGCCTTCGGGAGTACGTGCGAGTAATTCCGTAAGTTCTTGGGTTGTACCTGTTCTACGGATTTCGTCAATTTTACCCGCAATGCTTTTGCCAACACTCGGTAATCCAGCCAATTGTTCTACTGAAAGACTCAATAAATCTTCGGTGGTTTTATCTAATGCACGAGCTGCAAAACCAAGATTCTTGATTTTAAACTCATTTTCATCGTGTAATTCAAGGAGTTTTACCGTTAATTCAAGGAGGGAGACGATTTCTTCGTTAGACATGGGATTTATGGTATTGGATTTCTACTTTACGAAAAGATGAATAGAACACGGATTGGACGGATTAGACACGGATTTTAAACTACATCCGTGTCTAATCCCAATTCCATTGCGGATTAATCCATGTTCCAATTTTATGACTCAATTACTACATTCTGCTCTGCTAAAACCTCCGCTACTGGTCTGAAATTACCTTTTTTCAATAACTCATTTTCTGGAACGTAAGGACAAACCTCCAAAATGGTTGTGATATTAATGTCCGTAATTTGGTAGTCGTTCAAATTTCCTAAGTTCTTGGTCAAGGCTTCAAACGCATCTTTGGGCGTATCAGCATTGATAAGCATCATGTGTGGCGTTTTCTTTTCTTTGGCAGTTTTTTCATCAAAAGAAATGTACATTACCTTTACTTTAAACCAAGTTTCTGAACCATTCTCTTCAAAGAAAACCTCACTCAATTTCATTTTAGCAAGATTAATCAACTGAAAATCAGGCGTATTACTCGCCACCACTTCAAACATTCTCGCTTCTGCTTCGGTGTAAGAAACCGCATCTACTAAATATGCTTCATTAATTGTTTTTAAAGAACCCGCTTCGTCTTCTCGCTGAAAACGTATTTTACCTAAATACCAAGTAGCCATTATATTATTTTTAAAGTTTTTACAAAACTATTAAGAATGGCGGGAAAAGCGGAAGTATTCTGTGTTTTTTATAGTGAATTCTTCCATTAGAATTGACAATTGATAGTTGATAATGGATAATTGACAATTAACCTGATGACAATAGATTTAGAATTTCATACCACAATTCCCAAAAAAATACCACTCAAACTAAATTACTTCCGTCTGTCCCGAATCTTCAATAAAAAAGTTATTTGTGCGTCTTCCCAATCAAATAGCTTTTGTTATCCAATTATGACAACCACAGAACAAAATCGGGAAATTCAGGAAACTGTCCAAAGCGAACGAAAACGTTTGCTCGACTTTATTCGTCGCCGTGTACCGTCTTCCGATGATGCCGAAGATGTTCTGCAAGAGGTTTTCTTCGAGTTAGTTGAAATGTATCGCCTTACCAAACCAGTTGAGCAAATGGTTTCGTGGTTATATAGTGTAGCTCGTAACAAAATCAATGATTTGTATCGGGGCAAAAAAACCGTGAATATGGATTCGCAAAATAGTAGCGAAGAAGAGGATAAAATTTCGTTTTTTGAGATGCTTCCCGACGATTCAAATACTGACCCAATGATGCAAGAAATGATTTTAGAAGCCCTATCAGAAGCCCTCGAAGAACTCCCTACCGACCAACGGTTGGTCTTTGAACTTCATGAGTTGGAAGAAAAAAGTTTCAAAGAAATTGCCGAAATAACAGGCGTTAATTTGAATACCTTACTTTCCAAAAAGCGTCAAGCTGTTCAATATTTGCGAGAGCGATTAAGCTATTTATATCAAGAAGTTTTTAATTAAATAAACATTTACCAACATGAAAGCATTTAAAATTGTCAAAGTAATTTCCTTCGTTTTGTTATTCGTAGCCCTTGGAGGATTGGTAGTTATGAATTTATGGAATTGGTTAATTCCTGCCATTTTCGGGTTGAAAGTGATTAGCTTCAGCCAAGCATTAGGCTTATTAGTATTATCGAAAATCCTATTCGGAGGTTTCAGAGGTGGTAGCGGTTGGGGAGGGAATCGGTCGCATTTTTGGAAAAATAAAATGGCTGACCGCATGAAAAATATGTCGCCCGAAGACCGTGAGCGTATGAAAGCTAAATGGGGAGAACATTGTAGTGAAAGATTTGGGAAAAAAGATATTCAAGAATAAGAATAAAAGTCCAGTTGAATCATAGAAA
>JAAFIU010000156.1 GCA_013298805.1 Cytophagales bacterium
TCACCTTCTGAAATTTGTTCAAGGGCTTTTTTAACTTCCGAAAAATGCAAATTGGCATTAGCTCCCGAAGCAACCGAAATGCTATTTTCGCCTTTATCATCTACTAAAATCAATGCAATTCCTGAGGGATTTTCATTGTCGGTAAAAATAAATTCTGTATTTATGCCAAATTGCTTAAATCCTTCAATGGCTTGTTTTCCAAAAATATCGTTACCAACCTTACTAACAAAAGTAATATCTCCACCTAATTTTGCCGCCGCTACTGCCTGATTTGCCCCTTTTCCTCCTGCATTCATTAAAAACTCTCCTCCAATAATGGTCTCTCCCGCAGCGGGCAATTTACTCGATTTAATAACCATGTCAGTATTTGAACTCCCAATCACATATATCTTTTTTTGCGTCATTATTTTATCATTTTTTGGTTTGAATATACGCTTATTGCAAATAAAACACAATTTTAAATCAATTTTATACTATTCTGTATGTTTTTGGGGCAATAAAAAAACCTTGATTGAACGAATCAAACAAGGCTATCTTTTAATAGTACTCAGTTGTTTTCTACAATAAAGCTCGGTCAAGATGCGTGTAACCGCCATCCACATAAATAATTTGTCCAGTGGTGTGACTTGAGCGTTTCGACATTAAGAATGCCACCATATTGGCAATTTCATCCGAGGTTGTCATGCGTTTTCCAAACGGAATTTTGTCGGTAATTTTTGCCAATGTGTCTTCTGGATTTGGTAAAGTTTTAATCCAACGGTCGTACAATGGTGTGTAACATTCTGCCACAATTACGGAATTTACACGAATACCGTATTGGAGTAATTCAACTGCCCATTCACGAGTGAGAGCATTACGACCACCATTTGAAGCTGCATAAGCGGATGTTCCACCCTGACCCGTTTCGGCAGTTTTTGAACCAATATTTACAATGGCTCCTTTTGATTCTTTTAAATATGGCAACGCATGATGTGCCAATAAATAATAATGAATGAGGTTGCTATGTAGAGACTGTACAAATTTTTCATAGTTGCCATTTTCCAAACCAACGCCATCATTTACGCCTGCGTTATTGACTAAACCGTCGATTCTTCCAAATTTTTCTACTACTTCAAAAACCGCTTTTGTACACTCGTTGGGGTCGGATAATTCAGCAACGAACGACCATGCTTGACCACCCGCTGCTTGTATTTTTTCAATGGCTTTTAGGTTGTCCGCTTCGTTTCTTCCGACAATGGCAACATACGCTCCTTCCGTAGCTAAAACGCCAGAAATTCCTTCGCCAATGCCTTTTGCACCTCCCGAAACAATGATTACTTTTTCTTTTAGTCCTAAATTCATAATTTATAAAACTTTATAGCGTTGCCTCCCATAATTTTCTTTTTTTCCAACGTTGAAAATGAAGAGAAATAATCTTGCACAATGTTTAATTGTTCTTCATAATTGCCAGCCACTAAACAAACTGGCCAATCCGAGCCGTACATTAATCGGTCTGTTCCAAAAGCTTTTACGACAGTATCCAAATAAATTTTAAAATCTGAGGTTTTCCAACCTTGCCATTCACCTTCTGTTACCATGCCTGAAATTTTACAATATACATTTTGATGAAGGGCAATTTTCTTGATATTTATTTGCCATTCTGCATATTCACCCGATTTAATATCAGGTTTTGCGATGTGGTCAATTACAAATTTTTGGTCTGGAAATAACTTCACTAAATTGATAGCTTGCTCCAATTGGAAATGATAAATGAGAATATCGTAGGTAAAATCATACGCTCCCAATTCTGTAATACCATTCTTGAATTTTGGTCGCAACATAAAGTCAGAATCGCTTTCGCCCTGAACGATATGTCTGAATCCTTTAATTTTCGTGAATTCAGCGTAACGTTCCAAACTTTCGTAAACATCATCTGCTAATAAATCTACCCAACCAACAACGCCTTTGATAAAACTATTTTTTTCAGCCAAATCTAATAAAAAATCGGTTTCAGCTTCGCTTTGGTCGGCTTGCACAGCCACACAGCCGTCAATATTGTTTTGTTTTAAAATTGGTTCTAAATCGGACGGTAAAAAATCACGCTGAATGACGCTCATTTCATCCGTAATCCAATCGTGCGTTTGTGGATTGTATTTCCAAAAATGTTGATGCGAGTCTATTGTCATAAATCGAGAATATTACTTTTTATAATTTACAGCCTTTTGTTTTTGAGTACCAAGTCCGTCAATTCCCAATTCCATTACATCACCTTCTTTTAAGTAGATTGGCGGTTTGAAACCTAAACCTACTCCGTGTGGTGTTCCTGTTGAAATAACATCGCCAGGAAGAAGGGTCATAAATTGACTTAAATAAGAGACTAACGTTGGAATTTTGAAAATTAATTGGTCGGTATTACTAATTTGAAACTGCTTATCGTTTACGTTAAGCCACATTTTTAAATTATTAATGTCTTCAACTTCATCTTTTGTCACTAAAAAAGGCCCAAGAGGAGCGAATGAATCGCAACTTTTTCCTTTGCTCCAGTTTCCGCCTCTTTCTAATTGGAATTCTCTTTCAGAAAGGTCATTGTGTAAGCAATATCCTGCCACGTAATTCATAGCATTTTCTTCTTCAACGTATTGAGCTTTTTTACTGATAACGAAGGCTAATTCAACCTCCCAATCCGTTTTAACTGAATTTTTTGGAATAATTACATCGTCATTTGGACCCGATAAAGCGGTGGTTGATTTAAAGAAAATAATAGGCTCTTTCGGAATTTCTGCACCAGTTTCACGAGCATGGTCTGCGAAATTTAGTCCAATACAAACAATTTTTGAAGGACGAGCCACACACGAAGCGATACGCACACCCGTAGGAATTTCCGTTAAAGCAATTTTGCCTTCTTTTAATGACTCAGCAAGTGTTGAAAGCCCATCTTTTTCAAAGAATGATTCATTATAATCTTGCACCAAAGAAGAAACGTCGTACATCTTTTCGTTGATGCAAATACCTGGTTTTTCTTCTCCAACTTCTCCAAATCTAAATAATTTCATCTGTTTGTTTTAATATTATTTGACAATTAAAGGTAACATTTTTTCGGTAACAAATTGATTACCTAAATCATTCAAATGTACTCTGTCGGTTGTTAAAATCCCCTTTTCTTTATTTTCTGGATTGCTTTTTAAGTTATAATCTTGAAACTCTTTTCTTAAATCACAAAGAGCAAGATTGTTTTTAGAAGCTAAATTTCGGATAATTTTACTGTATTGGTTCAAATCGCCATCCTGTTGATTGCTCGCATCGTTTTTCTCACCAATAGCAGCGGGCGTACATAAAATAAGCGTGATATTATTTGCTTTAATTTTATTGATTAACGCTTGATAAAATCTTTCAAATTTATCAGGGTCGGTTCCTGTACCAGAAGTAGCTTTGTGCCAAACGTCATTTACGCCAACATATACCACAACAATGTCTGGCTTTTTACTCAAAACGTCATCTTCCAAACGTAAGTATAAATCGTAAATTTTATTTCCGCCAATTCCTGCCCCAACTAATTCGTATTTATCTTTTAATCCATTTTGTTCAAGCATTTGACCAAATTGCGTAATGTATCCTTTGGGTTGAACACCCGCTTGCGTAATTGAGTCGCCAAAGAAAATTATCTTTTTGGGTTTGTCTTGAATGAATGACGTCATTACAAAAATTAACGAAGTAATAATTAATAGTCTTTTCATTGTTTTTGAGATTATGTGTTTTGAATTTGTTTTACTAATTATTCAATCGAGTAAATCCTCCGTCAATTGGATAGTCGCAACCCGTTACAAATCCTGCTTCATCCGAGCATAAATATAATGCTAAATGAGCTACTTCCTCTGGTTTTCCCATACGTCCAATTGGCTGAGAAGCCGATAATTTGTCGAACATTTCTTCGATATTATTGGGATAGTTTTTTGCCAAAAATCCATCTACAAAAGGCGTATGTACTCGGGCAGGAGAAATGCAATTGCAACGAATGTTGTGTTTTAAATAATCTTTTGCAACAGATAAAGTCATCGTTAAAATTGCTCCTTTTGACATTGAATAGGCAAAACGGTCGGCAATGCCAACACTTGAAGCCACCGAAGCCATATTTAAAACTACGCCACTGCCTTGAGCTTTCATCATCGGGATTGCCACGAAAAGACAATTATATGCCCCTTTTACATTAACTTGATAAATTCTATCTAAATCGTCTTCCGAAGTATTTTCAAGGTTACCTACGTGAGCAATTCCTGCATTGTTGACTAAAATATCTACTCGTCCAATTTGTTGAAATACTTCCAATACTTTGCCCTGATTTACAATATTGCAAGGGTATGCCTTTGCTTGTCCACCTTCTTGTAAAATTTGAGCAACTGTCTCGTCAGCGGCAATTTGGTTCAACTCAATAATATTAACAAATGCCCCTTGTTTGGCAAATAATAAAGAAATAGCTCTGCCAATTCCTGAGCCTCCGCCCGTTATGATTACTAATTTATCTTTTAGAGAAAACATATTTTTAATTTTAATTTGATGTATAATTACAATTCTTACATTTCAAAAATCTTATCCATCAGCATCCATTTTTCACCTTCTTTGGCTGTTGGTAAAGATTGTTGGTAATTCCACATGAGTTCTTCCCATTCTTGTACTTTGGGGTTTGAAGCATCCATTTTACTTTTTTCTTCAAAACTAAAAGTATCTTCCGTTTCCATAATCATCATCATTCGTGTGTGCAAACGATAAATTTGCATCGAAATAATACCAGAATCTTTAATGCTTTTAAGGATTTCTGACCATACATTTTGGTGGTGTGCTTCGTATTCGGCAATTAACTGTGGGTCGTCTTTGAGGTCGAGTGTTAAACAATACCTTTTCATCTGAATTATGGTTTTATTGACAAAGAGAACAAAAAATGGCATATACTCAAAATTTTTACAGAAAATATTAAATTTTCCTTATAACCTATCATTTTAGATTAGTAGGGTCAGATAATATAATCTTCCTGTATTATCTTCGTAGGTATATTTTTTTAACGTTTAATTTTAAATATGGATTTTTTGCATCAGATTTTTGGGGAGGATTTAGGAGCTGCGGCTTTAATTATTGGGAATTTAATTGTGATAGAAAGTTTGCTTTCGGTTGATAATGCAGCCGTTTTAGCTACTATGGTGATGGATTTATCCAAAGAAGAAAGGAACAAAGCCTTAAAATATGGTATTTTTGGAGCATATTTTTTTAGAGGATTAAGTTTACTTTTTGCTTCAATGTTAGTGAAAATCTGGTGGTTGAAACCAATCGGTGGTTTTTACCTCTTATACCTATGTTATGATTATTTTAAAGGAGAAAGCACCCCCCAACAAGAAGACGATTTACTTGACAAAAAGACCAATTGGTTTTATAAAAAGACAATTGGAGCTTTTGGCCCATTTTGGGCAACAGTTGCCTTGGTTGAAGTGATGGATTTGGCTTTTTCAATTGATAATGTTTTTGCTGCTGTGGCTTTTACCGATAATTTGTTTATCATTTGTATTGGCGTTTTTATTGGTATTTTAGCCATGCGTTTTGTGGCACAAGGTTTTGTGAAATTGATGGAACGTTACCCTTTTTTAGAAACTGCCGCTTTTTTGGTTATTGGTGTTTTGGGTGTTAAACTTTCGTCATCCGCATTTTGTCATTTTTATGATGATAATTTTCTTTGTAAATTCCTCGAAAGTGAAACGGCTGATATGTACATTTCAATTATCACCGTTGGTATTTTCGTTGTGCCAATGATTACCTCATTTTTCTTTAATTTCCCACATCATAAAAAGGAGTAATATGTCAAAGCTATTTATTTCTATTTTCCGAATTTATCAAGCCATTGTTTCTCCTTATTTTCCTAATTCATGCCGATACACGCCCACTTGTTCGCAATACATGATTGAGGCAATTCAGGTTTATGGATTTTGGAAAGGATTCATCATGGGCATGAAACGACTTTCAACTTGTCATCCTTGGGGAGGGCATGGCTTTGACCCTGTACCTAAGAAATAAATTCATCAGAATAATCAACAAACCAATAACCAATTTCATCATGCAAAAAAACGCTAACACAAAACTATTTTTCATAGCTTTACTGCTGACTTTACTGTTTCAGTCGAGCTTTGGACAAAATACCGTCCAGTCTCCCGAAGATTTTTTGAATTTCAAGAAAGGAGAACGGTTTTTACGTCATCACCAAGTGGTAAGTTATTACGAATACATTGCCACTCAGTATCCTTCACAAGTAAAAATTATCAAATATGGCTCAACCAATGAAGGTCGCCCTTTGATGGTTGCTGTTGTTGCATCTCCTGAGAATTTTGGTCAATTAGAAGAAATTAGAACTAATAACTTAAAATCAATTGGGTTAATGGAAGGCAAGCCGACTAAAAAACAGCCTGCCATTGCGTGGTTGAGTTATAACGTTCATGGAAATGAATCGTGTAGTTCAAACACGGCTCCATTTACGATTTATGAATTATTAAATCCATCAAATTCACGCTCAAAAAATATTCTTGCTAATACGGTTGTTATTCTTGACCCATGTATTAATCCTGACGGTTATGACCGTTATGTGAATTTTTACAATCAAAAAGTGGGTGGCATTTACAATCCTAATCCATCAGCAATTGAACACAATGAGCCTTGGCCTGGTGGAAGATTTAACCATTATTTATTTGATTTGAACCGTGACTGGGCTTGGCAAGTACAAAAGGAGACACAAGAGAGAATGACTTTGTACCGTCAATGGATGCCACATCTTCACGCAGATTTTCACGAGCAAGGAGTTGAAAACCCTTATTATTTTTCTCCCTCAGCAAAACCATATCACGAAGATATAACACCTTGGCAAAGAGAATTTCAGAAAATTTTAGGTGATTACAACAAAAGAGATTTTGATAAAAATAGTTGGTTGTATTTCTCAAAAGAGCGTTTCGACCTTCTTTATCCATCTTACGGTGATACTTATCCCACTTATAATGGAGCATTCGGTATGACTTATGAACAAGGTGGTTCTGGTCGTGCAGGATTAGGAGTTACCAAAAGAGATGGCGATACTTTGACCCTTAAACAAAGAATTGACCATCATTTTAGTACGTCTTTTGCGTGTATGGAGGCAATTTCAAGCAATGCTGATAAAACGGTTACAGAATTCGTTAAGTTTTTTGATAATGCACAAAAATTCCCTGTTGGTCAGTATAAATCTTTCGTAATCAAAACAAAAGGAAATGAAAGTCGGGTTCGTGAATTTTTAGCTTATTTAGACCGAGAAAATTTTCAATACGGAACAGCAGGAAAAACGATGATGGCTTCTGGTTATAGCTACCAAGATGATAAAAACGCTACCTTCTCCGTTGATGCAGAAGACATTGTCATTAATTTATATCAGCCTCGTTCTACTTTCTTAAAAATTTTGTTAGAACCTAAAACGATGGTTGAAGATTCATTAACGTATGATATTACTTCATGGTCGCTTCCTTATGCGTATGGTTTGAACACATTTGCGGTGAAAGACAGAATCAATCCAGCAGCAAAACCAAATTTTGCAATCACTACCTCAAAAGCAGAAAAGCCCTACGCTTATTTAGTTAAATGGCAGGCTTTTAGTGAATTAAAATTATTAGCTTCATTGCTTAAAAAAGGTGTAAAAGTCCGTTCGGTAGCAAAACCTTTTGAAGTTGAAAATCAGTCGTTTAGCGAAGGTACTTTAGTAATAACTCGTTCTGGAAATGAAAGATTAGGAGATAAATTTGATAAAATTGTAAAAGACGAAGCGGAACGTTTACAGGTAAATCTTTTCTCAGTTTCTACGGGAATGATGACTAAAGGTTCTGATTTTGGTTCAGATAATGTTAGTTATTTAAAACCGCCAAGAGTGGCTATTTTATCGGGTGATGGCGTTTCTCCAACGGCTTTTGGAGCAACTTGGCATTTCTTCGATAAGCAAATTGAATATCCTTCAACCGTTATTGGAGAAAGTTATTTTGGTAATACTGACTTATCAAAATTTGATGTTTTAATTTTAGCAGATGGGAATTACAGTAAAATTTTAGATGATAAAACCTTGAATCGAATCAAAGATTGGGTACGTGCAGGTGGTCGTTTGGTGGCTGTGCAAGGGGCCTTGA
This sequence comes from Cytophagales bacterium, assembly GCA_013298805.1. Classification (GTDB taxonomy): domain Bacteria; phylum Bacteroidota; class Bacteroidia; order Cytophagales; family Spirosomataceae; genus Arcicella. The sequence continues at coordinate 8,151 of JAAFIU010000156.1, forward strand.
ATGCTTTGGCGGGTAAAGATGGGTTTGAACTAAAACATAAGGAAGAGGAGAAGAAAAAAGAAACAGATGCCGAGAAATTAAAGATATTTGGGAATGCCGAAAGAGAATCCGTTTCAGAAGAAACGCCAGGAAGTATTTATCGTGTAGTGATGGATACCACTCATCCATTAGCCTTTGGATTTGAGAAGAACTATTTTAGTTTAGTGTTGGAATCTTCTGATTATCAATATCTTAGCGGAGGCTGGAACGTTGGTGTAATTAAGGAAAAATCATTATTAGCAGGTTTTGCAGGTTCAAAAGCACAGGAGAAATTGAAGAATTCGTTAGTTTTCGGAACACAAGATTTAGGCAAAGGTCAAGTTGTTTATTTGGCAAATGACCCAGTTTTTAGAGGCTTTTGGCAAAATGGTAAATTACTTTTTGGTAATGCCGTTTTTGTAGTTGGAAATTAATTTCCACTTGTCTGAACTATGATTTATATGATTGAATGATGGTTTGATTTTTTAAATCGAAAGTATCATTCAATCTTTTAATTCTGTAAATCATAGTTCATATAAAAGTCAATGCTGGTAGTGGCGAATAATATTTGCCAATTCACGTATAAAACTGGCGAATACTATTCGCCACTACTAACAAAAAATGCTCTCAATCAAATTGAGAGCATTTTTTGTATTATTTCAAAACATATTTAAAAGCTGTTCCTGACAAGATATAACCAGTAGTTTTAGCCGTTGAAAACACTTTGTAATTAACATTCATTAAGCCACTTGCACCCAAATCTTGAGCTTGGGCTACCATTCTGTCGAGTAACGCTTTTTTCTGTTGTTGGTCATTGCCTCGATACAACATTCTACCTTTATACTCTTGGTCTGGTTGAATTGGGGTTTCATCTGAAATAGATAATTTCTCAATTTCTTGAACCGATGTTTGTGGTTGTTCGTTGCCAATCAATACTTCAATCGGATATTTATCTGGAATTTGAAAACCTAAACCCGTTTTTTGGTCATTTCCCCCCGTTTGATAATTCGGTTGATAATACGAAGTTGTCTGCAAATTTTTACTTGACTTACAGCTCATCATTGAACTACTCAATATTAAACATCCTCCCAAAAATATAACGAAGGTCTTCATACTCGATACTTTAAATTGTTTCTGAATCATAAATTAATACCTTTTCCTAAAGGTGGTTACATTCTTCCACAAATTTAACGTGCATCGGGTGGTCTTGGTATAAATTGTGACCCGCAACGTCGTTAAAAATTGTTAATTCGCAATAAACCTAATCTCAAGTAGTTTGTGGTAATTATAGGTTATCTTTTGCTAAAACCACTTTCATTCTTTCGCCTAATTCTTCAGAAGCTTTCACTAATGGCAATCTTACATCCGAACCACAAATACCTTTAATTTCCATGATTTTTTTCACACCGACAGGATTGCCTTCTTCGTATAAAAGTGGGTCAATGGCTAAGAAATCACCGAGGGTATTTCTTGCCGTCAAGAAGTCACCATCCAAAGCTGCGTGAACCATTTTCGTAAATTTTGCAGGAATAGCATTCGCCACTACCGACATTACACCTACGCCCCCCATGGCAATAATCGGCACAGCTTGCACGTCATCACCCGAAATCAAAAGGAAGTCTTCAGGCTTATCTTTATAAATTTCCATTACTTGTTCAATGATACAAGACGCTTCTTTAATACCAATGATGTTTGGATGTTGAGCCAAAGTCAAAGTTGTCGAAGCTGACATATTGATACCCGAACGCCCAGGAATATTGTACATAATGACAGGGACTGGACAAGCATCAGCAATGGCTGTATAATGAGCAATTACGCCTCTTGCACCTGGTTTATTATAGTATGGACAAACCGACAAAATGGCATCAATTCCTGTAAAATCCATTTCTTTGATGTATTCAATAACCTCTGGGGTATTGTTTCCGCCCAAACCGTAAACGATTGGTAAATTTTTAGGATTATTTGCTTTAACGAAATCCAAAATAGCTTTCTTTTCAGCCTTACTTGTCGTTGCCGACTCACCAGTTGTTCCTTGTACAACTAAATAATCAACGCCACCTTCACTCACGTGGTTGAGTAGATTTTTCAATCCGTCGAAATCAATACTCCCATCCGCAAACATCGGAGTTACTAAGGCTGGAGCTACGCCATGAAATTTTGGTCTCATTATTAAATGTGTAATACGGATGTAATCCGAAACTGTTAA
>JAAFIU010000204.1 GCA_013298805.1 Cytophagales bacterium
ATAGACTTAACTGATTGGGAGTATAGGGCTTAAAAACTACCCGATGATTTGGCTGTTTCATAAATCTAATTTACAAAATAACCCGTAAAAAGAAAAGAGACTGCCCTTTTGAGACAGCCTCTTTTCATTATTGAAAAGTTGAAATTTTTACACTTTTCTAATAAAAAGTATAAATATTTGACATTTATTTAAAATCATTCTAAATAAAAATTCGTATTTATTTGTATAGATTCTAAATAATATATAGGTTTGTTTATTATTTAGAAATAATCCAAATAAATATAAAGATGAAAAGGTTTAACCAAAATCTATATTTACTATCATTCTTGATAGGTTTTAACCATATATCAATTGCTCAGACTGCAAACGTTAATAGTATTATTGAAATGCCAAGAACAGCAACAATCATTGCCGATGATATCAACCAAGGCGGCATTATTAAAGGAAAAATTACGGCTAAAGATGGTGAGAATGTTCAATTTGTAAATATCACGGTGAAGGATTCCAAATTGGGAGCAATCACCAATGAAGACGGAGAGTATGTTATCAAAAATCTGAAAGCAGGTGTTTATACTTTAGTAGTAAAATTCGTGGGAATGAAAACCCAAGAGCGAACTGTTGAAGTAAGAAATGATAATGTAGTTATTGCTGATTTCTACTTACAAGAAAGCACGAATGAACTTTCCGAAGTAACGGTCTCTGGTGTACAATCTGCCAATGAAAGAACGGTTACGATTGGAAAGATTGCCATTAAACCAATGGATTTACCGCAGTCTGTTGCCACTATCGACCGTACTGTTTTAGAACGTCAGCAAGTGTTACGTTTAAGTGATGCTCTGATGAATGCCAATGGAATTTATATAATGGGCAATACTGGCGGGTATCAAGAAGAAATTGCGGGTCGTGGCTTTGCCTTTAGTAGTTCAAATACTTTTAAAAACGGAGCGAGATATTTTAATGGTACAATGCCCGAAATGTCCTCGATTGAGAAGGTAGAAATCATGAAAGGTAGTTCTGCCATTTTATTTGGCAATGTGGCAGCAGGTGGAATTTTGAACTTGGTGACTAAAAAACCAAAATTTGAAAACGGTGGTTCGGTTTCGTTGCGATTGGGAAGCTATGATTTTTATAAGCCAACGGTCGATTTATACGGTTCTGTTTTAGGAAGTAAAAAAGTGGCGTATCGTATTAATGGAACGTATGAAAAAGGAAATAGCTTTCGTGAAAGTGTAAATTCAGAGAGAGTGTATGTCAATCCTTCATTATTGTTCAAATTGAGTAACAAAACCGAAATTTTGCTGGAAGGAGATTATATGAAAGACCGTAGAACTGCTGATTTCGGAACGGGAGCAATTAATTATCAAATTGCTAATATCCCCCGTGAACGTATGATTGGCGTAGCTTGGTCGTATTATGATATTGCTCAAAAATCAGCCAATGTTACGATTTCACACCAATTTAATGACTCTTGGAGACTTACAGGTACGGGTGCGTATCGTGCGTATGAGAGTGATTTGTTTGTCAATCTTCGACCAAACAGTACCAATGTTATTAGTGCTAACGGTAAATGGATTCGTAGCTTGCAACGTTCCCAAGTTGAGGAAAAATATTTGATGGGACAAATTGATTTGACAGGACAATTTAAAACAGGTAATATTCATCACAACGTTTTGGTAGGAACGGATTTTGACCAATATAATACACAAACTACTGCCTATATTCCTTTGGTTAAGTACGATTCAACCAATATTTTTCAACCGAATTTATACGTTTCAAGAACTGATATTCCAAATTTAAACGTCAACACCATCACTACTGCACCCATTAATCGGATTGGAGGATATGTGCAAGACTTGATTAGTTTTTCAGATAAATTAAAATTCTTGGTGGGTGTTCGTTATAGTTATCAAGAAACGGGCAGCAACGTACTAACAGTATCAACTAACAAAACGGTTGAATCGACCACTTTCGACGGTGCTTTTACGCCTCGATTAGGTTTAGTTTATCAGCCTACTAAAGCGATGTCCCTTTTCAGTAGCTTCTCAAACTCTTTTACCTTAAATACCGGAGTTGATGTTGTTGGAAATGCTTTACCGCCTTCGTTTATCAATCAATTTGAAGTAGGAATGAAAAATGAATTATTAAATGGATTGCTTTCTGCCAACATTACTGCTTATCAAATTGTAAATAGTAATTTGGCACAAACAAGTTTGGCAAACGGTAATACCAATACCAATATCAAAGAATTAGCGGGTGAAGTTACGAGCAATGGAATTGAGGTTGATTTGAAAAGTAAACCATTTTTAGGATTTTCATTAATGGCTGGGTATAGTTATAATGAGACCAAATATACTAAAAGCAACATATTCATTGAGGGTAGTTTGTTGAGATATAATCCGAATCATACTGCCAATGCCAGCATTTATTATACTTTTTCTGATACGAAATTAAAAGGATTGAATCTTGGATTGACAGCCATGTACTTTGGAGAGAGAATGGCAGGACGTTCTACCAGATTGACGGTCGCCAATGATACTTATAAGCTAATCCCGATTAATGCTTATACACAAATTGACTTGAGTGCAGGATATAATTTTACAAAATTCTCTATTCGTGGAAAAGTGTCTAATTTATTAAACGAATTAAGTTACAATATTCACGATGATAATTCTGTAAATCCGATTGCTCCACGTATGGTATCAATGACAGTAGCATTTAAGTGGTAAGTGATATATTTTTTTGATAAATTTGGAAAAATCTTAAAAATAAAATAAGGACAGGAGAAACCCCCGCCCTTATCTGTTTAACCTCTAAACCTATTTAACTATGAAAATTGATACAAATATATACTTTAATGATATTAAATAACTGTTAAATGCAAGGATTTTTACGCTACTATTTGACGAATCACTCTTTTTGAGTGATGAGAAATGAAAAAAGATGTACATACATATACATTTGTTATGTGTGCATACTAAATCTAAGATATAATAAACCTAAGAATCTCTACGAAGAACAGTTGCCGATGCTTGTGCAACAGGAAAAAGAGTCATATCTGCAACAACCACATGGGCGGGGCGAGTTACGGCAAAAGCAATGCTTTCTGCAACGTCCTGTGGGGTTAGTGGCACAAAACCATTATAAACGGCTTCGGCTCTTTTTTCGTCTCCTTTGAAGCGAACCAAAGAAAATTCAGTCTCAACTGCTCCAGGAGCAACATTTGTTACTTTAATTCCATGCGGGTTTAAGTCTAAACGCATTCCTTCTGAAATGGCTTCAACCGCAGCTTTTGAGGCACAGTAAACATTGCCATTTGGGTAAGTTGCTTTGCCTGCAATAGAACTAATATTGACGATATGACCTTTCTTTCGAGCAATCATCCAAGGCATTATTGTTTTTGACACATATAAAAGTCCTTTGACATTTCCGTCTATCATGGCATCCCAATCATCTGGGTTACCATCCTGAATAGGAGTCAAACCATGAGCATTTCCTGCATTATTTACCAAAATATCAATGGCTCTTAATTCTTCTGGCAAGGTATGTAATGCCTTTTCAACTTCTGCTCTATTACGAACATCAAACGTTAAAATATTTACTTTCACTTTTTCTGAAAGTATTTCTTGAATTTCATAAAGACGCTCTAAACGTCTTCCACAAAGAATAAGGTTAATTCCTAAATCGGCAAAAGCTTCGGCTGTTGCTTTACCTATTCCAGAAGTAGCACCTGTGATAAGGGCAATTTTTGACATAATTGATGTTTGTTTTCTGATGTTCTACAAAATACTGATGTTGGTAATTAGTCTTAAAATAATGATTATCTATTGAACACCAATAATTTCTACTCGTCGATTTTTTCTTTTATTTTCTTCTGTGTCATTGGGGGCAACTGGTTTGGCTCCTCCATATCCTTTATATAAAAGGCGTTCTTCGTTGATACCTTTACTAACAATATAATTTAAAATTACCTTTGCTCTATTTTCAGATAATGCCAAATTTAATCTTTGGTCGCCAACATTATCAGTATGTCCACCAATTTCAATACGTGTTACTGGATTACTTTTTAGGATAGAAACAACCTTATCTAATTCGGGATATGATTCCTTTTTCATGATAAAACTACTTTGTTCAAAATACACATTATTCAAAATAATAGCTTTGCCTTTTTCAATTTTTTCAAAACTTTTGCTTACTGGAATCGGCAATTTTTCTTTAGCAGCAGTTAAAGAGGCTTGTTGTGTTACCATAGGTTCTTTTATCCGAATGAGCTGAATATCTTTTTTACGGTCAGAGTTTGGGTCAATTCTATTAACAGACTTACTAAATCCAATTGCTTCAATTTCAAGTAGATAGCTTGCTACTGGACTCAAATCTGCTGAAAATTCTCCTTCATTTTTAGTTAAACTTAATTCTTGATTTGATTTTATATCCGTTAATTTCGCAGAACATTTTTCAACTAATCGTCGAGTTTGGGCATCCACAACACGGAATGTAAATTTGCTATCATCTCTTGTAAGCCAATTAGGAATTTGGGCTTTTACACCTTTCATCGTGCTATCTGGCGTAATGATTCCTTCATAAGGTTTATATCCTGCTGCCATTACTTCGATAGTATAATTGGTTTTTTCAGCTAAAACTACTGGCATTTGTTCACGAAGAGCATCCGTTTTTCCAGTAGCTATCACTTCTCCATTTGAGCTATGTATCGTGAAACTGGCAGAAACTTTTGTTTTTTTCAACGCATCAATGGCATATAAAAAGAGATTTAGCTTTCTAAGAGGACGCATTTTTATGGGTTTACTCACATCGTCAATATTTGCTCTAAAACGGCTTTCATAATCATCATACCCCGCCAATTTTGCTTTAATCAAATATTCATGCTCAGGTTTTAGGTCTGCACTACATTCTCCGTTTGGCAATGTAATCATGGCTGCTACCGTCTTGTTATTACTAACATCAATTAAATTATAAAATACTTCTCTAATGGGTTGGTTTGTATTGGCATCATAAGCTTTTAGACTCAAAACGGAGAAGTTTCGAGACATTGTTACGACGTGTTTTTGGGGTTTTCCCAAAGTATTATATTGAACTTTTTCGGTTTTTAGATAATAACCTTTTACAAAAGTTTCTAAATTAAAATCATCCTCTTCGGTGAGGGCTAATTTATACTCGGGGGTATTTTCAGATGTTTTTCCTTGTACTAATAGTGATGAATTCTTTACAGTTGTGATTTTAAAAGTAGCATCTAAAATTTTTCCACTGGTCGAGTCAATTGCTGAAAAAATCAAGGCAGACTCTTGTGGTTTAGGCACTAAGGATACAATTAATTCATTTTTAGAGATTTTTGAGAAGTCCTGCTCGTAATTTTCAAATCCTTCTGCTGTAATTACTAAATGATATTTATTTTCAGGGATTAAACTAACGGTTGCATCGCCATTGGGTAATTTTACAACGTCAACTTTATTATTTTTCGTTGTTAAGTCGGTAATATGAAAATTACCATTTTTCACAATTTCCTTAGTTGTTTTATTAGTTGGCTTGATATTCAAAACGAACATGGCTTTCTCCAAACGAATGTCAAAAACATATTTTTTGTCTGAACTAAAATCTGCCATATTGAAGGTACTCTGCTTAGGTTTATAGCCATCAGCGGAAGTTTCAACCGTAAATACCTCACGTTCAGCCACTTTTACAGAGCTTTCGGATTCATCTTTAAAAGAGAACGATTTTTGTTCTTTTTCTAACTTTACATTGAGCGTGGCTTTTACGGGTTTGTTGGTTGCGCCATCCACGATTTCAAAATAAACGGGTAATCGTTTTTTCTTTGATAGTACAAAATTGACTGTTCCATTATCGGGTATTTTGTCAATTTTTTCTTTTACTTCAATATAGTCTTCCGCTTTGATATTAATTTCATAAGTACCAGAGCGTTTCAAATCAACAGAAAAGTCATTGGTTTTGTTTTTAGTAGCTTGTTTTATCTCGGAGGTTTTTAAATCAGCAATTTTGACATTGGCATCCTTAATGGCTCTTTGTGTTTCAGCATCTAAAACTTTGATGGTTAGGGGATAACGGTCGATACCCAATTTTACTTCATAATCACGACGGTCGCCTAAAACTAAATCTGTAATTTCAATTAATTTGCGAGCCGTTGCAAAGCCATCCGAAACGATTTCTAATTTCAAATTGTCATTTTGAGCCAATTTTACACTAAAAGTTTCTTTGGGTTTTAAGTTGGTAGCCTTATAAATCTTTCCTGTTTTTTCAGATATTACCGTAAAGTCACCACTGATGGCTTCGCCAGTTTCGCCATTGAGTGCGGTAAAATTGACGGTTGAAATCTTCTTTGGAATTAACTTAACTGAAATCCGATTTACTTGGTCTGTTTTAGTAATTGTCTGCTCATTATCTTCACAGAAATCAGAAGAAACCTCAATTTTGTATTGCCTTCCCGTCAATAAATTAGTACCACATTCGCCCGTTTCGGGGTTTGCTTTTACTTCAGCTTTTTGGTTGGTCGCAATATCTGTAATTGTAACTTTGGTATCTTTCAATAAATCATTAGAGCCTCCATCGAAAGCAAGAACCACAAAATTGCTTGAAATTGGATCTAATTTAATAATGCTCACAGGTAATAGTTCCGACTTATCATCTACTCTTAAAGAAAGACTTGAGCTTTTGTAACCTTTCATTGAGGCTTCGATGGAATAGTCTTCTTTCAATCTGAAAGTTCCTTGATTTTGTAAGGTTTGTGAATTGTACTGAAGAGCGATAGATTGTCCAGACGTTATCTCTTTTGCCTCAAAACTGGCAGGAATGGTAAGGTTAGTTTGGGCATCAATGGCTAAGAAACTTAATTTATAGGTATCATTCGTTTGAGATTTTCCACCCAAAGGAATTAACCTAAAATCTTGTTTATACGTTTCGCAATCGTTTTTTTCTGATAAATCAACAAGAATTTTCTTTCTATAAAAACCAGATTCATTAATTTCAAAAAAATACTTTTCATTTGGATTCAATAGAGCAGAATAACGTCCATCTAAACTATTGGCAGTAAATTCAGCAATAACATTATTGGGATTATTAAACTCAGAAACCATGATTTTTGCGGCTAATGCCCCATTAGAACTCGAATCTGTGACATATCCTTGAATGGTAGCAATGGCATTCATCGGAACATTGGCACTATAAATATCCCCATCTTGAACATAAAACATTACATCCCCACAGGCTGGAACAGCAATAAATTGATCTGGAGCAGCAGTGTTCAGAAAGTCTAAAGCGACAGCCTCCGTCCAAGTTCCATTAGCTTGAAGCTCACATTTATAAATATCAAAACTTCCTTTGCCATCTTTTCGGATGGATGAAAACATCAATGTTTTGCCATCAGGCATGATGCGTGGAGCTTTTTCACAAATTAAATTTACAGGACTTGGTAACTCTTTGGCAGTTTGCCATTTGCCGTCAGTTCCACGTTCAGACCTCATAATTCTGTAACAGCGTTGTTGAGCATCTTTTTTATCGCCAAAAATATATTTGGCTCTCGCAAAGTACAAGTATTTTCCATCAGCCGATAAAGAAGGGTATCCCTCATAATCAACGGTATTGATGGGAGTTCCCAAATTCATAGGGGCAGACCAACCCCCTTTTTCTCTAACTGAATAATAAATATCTTCATGTCCGTCAGAATCTTTTCCATTTGCCGAAAAAAACAACAAATTACCGTCATAACTGATGCAGGGACCTCCTAAAGGTGCTTTTTCAAAAAAAGTAGTTGTAATTTTGGGAATTACTGTGGGAACAGACCAAATTTTGCCATTTCGCTTTGATTCAAATAACTTCCAGTCACCTTGGCGGTCAGACTCAAAAATGAGCGTTTTCCCATCTGCACTAACAGACGGGGCATATTCTGTAAACTTGGCGGTATTAATGGGGGCAGGCATTACTTTTTCATTTTGTGAAAAAGTATTTTCAATTCCCAAATACAAAGTAAGTATTATAGGAAGAAATATTTTTACAGTATGGTTTTTCATGGGTTAATTTAAAAAACAAAATTACTCATTTTTAGTGATTCATTCACGTAAAATACAAAGCAATTCTTTTGATTGTAAATCAGTTTATATCTTTAAAAATCAGGTTTTTATAAATATTTTAGGGGGCTTCTCTAAGTATTTTTT
>JAAFIU010000269.1 GCA_013298805.1 Cytophagales bacterium
AAGAACCATTTGAAGGCAAAAATTACACCTCTGCTCGTCTAACAAGCAAAGGGAAAGCCGACTTTTTGTACGGTCGCTTTGAAGTAAAAGCAAAATTACCCAAAGGTTTAGGCACTTGGCCAGCCATTTGGATGTTGGCAACCGACCATTCCTACGGTGAAAGTTATTGGCCTGATAACGGTGAAATTGACATCATGGAACACGTTGGTTATGACCCAAATGTGATTCACGCTTCGGTGCATACAAAATCGTATTATCACAGTATTGGAACGCAAAAAACGGCGGTAAAAACAATTCCAACTGCTATGACAGACTTTCACGTTTATCGCATAGATTGGACTCCTGAGAAAATTGACTCTTATATTGATGGTGAGTTATATTTTACCTTCAAAAATGAAAAAACAGGTTGGAAAGAATGGCCTTTCGACAAAAAACAACACATTTTATTGAACCTTGCCGTTGGTGGTGATTGGGGCGGACAAAAAGGCGTAGATGATTCTATTTTTCCTCAAAAAATGGAAATTGACTATGTGCGGATTTATAAAATGAAGAAGTAGCGAGGTAGAATTGGTTAGTAGTGGCGAATAGCATTCGCCTATTTCAATTACAACGAAGGCAGCGTTTAAAACGCTGCCTTCGTTAGTATATAAAATTTACTCAACCACACCCACATAATTAAACGGCGTGATGCGTTTCAATTCGTATTTAATTTTATCGCCAACTTCCAAGTTATCAATAAATACCATGATAGTTTTTTCGGTAATTTTATCATTTTTACGAGTCAATGCTTTTAAAGCTTCGTAAGGTTGTGGATAATTTTCACGTCTCAAAATCGTCTGAATTGCCTCAGCAACTACCGCCCAGTTATCTTCTAAATCAGCGTTGATAGCGTCTTGGTTCAATTCTAATTTATTCAAACCTCTCATTAATGCAGTCAAAGCAATTACTTGGTGAGCAATTGGCACACCCAAGTTTCTAAGCACCGTTGAGTCCGTTAAATCTCTTTGTAATCTTGAAACTGGTAATTTTGCAGCTAAAAATTCGTACAAAGCATTGGCAATTCCAACGTTTCCTTCTGAGTTTTCAAAATCAATTGGATTCACTTTGTGTGGCATTGCCGACGAACCAACTTCTCCCGCTTTGATTTTTTGTTTGAAATATCCCATTGAAATATAAGTCCAAATATCACGGTCAAGGTCTAACACAATGGTATTCAGGCGTTTGAGGTTATCCATCAAAGCCGCCATATTATCGTAATGCTCAATTTGAGTCGTAAATTTACTACGAACCAAACCCAAAGATTTTACGAAATTATTGCCAAAATCAATCCAAGAAGTTTCTGGATAAGCCACTGTATGAGCATTGAAATTACCCGTAGCACCACCAAATTTCGCTGAATAAGGAATGGTCTTCAACAAATCCATTTGGCGTTCCATTCTTTCTACAAACACCTGAAACTCTTTTCCCAAACGAGTTGGTGATGCAGGTTGTCCGTGTGTGTGAGCAAGCAAAGAAATATCTTTCCATTCCACCGCCAACGAAGCAAGTTTTGCAATTGTTTCGTTCAGTTTTGGAATTAAAATATCGTTCATTGCTTCCATCAACGACAACGGAATTGCGGTATTGTTAATGTCTTGAGAAGTCAATCCGAAGTGGATAAATTCTAAATACTGCTCAATTCCAAACTTCTCTAATTTATATTTTATAAAGTATTCAACCGCCTTGACATCGTGATTGGTTTCACGCTCTTTCTCCTTAATCCAAAGAGCATCTTCTTCCGAAAAATTACGGTAAATATCTCTTAATGAATCAAATATACTTTTTTTCACTCCTTCCAATTGTGGCAAAGGAATTTCACAAAGAGCAATAAAGTATTCTATTTCTATTTGAACTCGATATTTGATAAGCCCAAATTCTGAAAAATATGGAGCAAGACTTTCTACCTGCTTGCGATAACGCCCGTCGATTGGCGAAATGGCGGTTAATTGATTTAATTGCATACTTCTTTCAATATTTGAATGAGAGAACGAATGAGTGAGGGAAGTAAATAAAAGAAGACTCTCAAACATAAAACACAAATTTACGAAAGAATAATTTGGGATAAGCTACTGATGACTTTAACTATTGTAAATTTGTCTATTATTTGATTATTTCATTTTCCATACGTTCATTGTAAAATGCTTTTAAACCCCAGACTTTTAGCTTTTTTACTGGCGATTTCCACCGCCATTTTTACCACAGCATTTCTTTCGTTTGTACCCGAAGCAAATGGCAATGTACTGTTTATCAGCTTTATAGCTTGCTTGGTAATTAGTGGAGTCTTGATATATTTTGTATTGGACTACTTAGTTTTTCAAGAAATCAATAAAATGTACGACACCATTAATCGCTTGAAAATGAAGGATTTTGGTGTTTCAAGAAAGAAATTACAAAAAGATAATAATCCACTTCGTAAACTGAATGATGAGCTTTTTGTCTATGTTTCTAAAAAAGAACAGGAAGTTACAGAGCTGAAACGCTTGGAAAAGTATCGTCGGGAGTTTTTGGCGAATGTTTCGCACGAATTAAAAACACCCATTTTTGCGGCTCAAGGTTTTGTACATACACTTTTAGACGGTGCGATGGACGATGAAAATGTTCGGGAGAAATTCTTGAATAAAGCCGCCAAAAGTTTAGACGGTTTGGATCTTTTGGTAAAAGACCTTTTGACACTTTCGCAAATGGAAACTGGCGATATTAAAATGAATCCAGCCAGAGTTGATGTAAAGCAAATTACGAAGGAAGTTTTTGAGCAATTAGAAAATAAAGCCAATTCTAAAAATGTAAAAATTAGCATTAAATCGCCTTTCCTCAACATTTGGGTAAGAGCCGATGCTCAAAGAATTGGTCAAGTAATGACAAATTTGGTGGAAAATGCCATCAAATACGGCAATGAAAACGGCAATGTTTGGGTGATATTTGAAGACGATAAAAAAGACTGGAAGGTTTCTATCAAAGACGACGGGCCAGGAATTGCCTCTGAACATTTAAACCGAATTTTTGAAAGATTTTATCGAGTAGATAAAGCACGTAGTCGCTCTGACGGTTCTTCTGGATTAGGCTTAGCCATTGTGAAACACATTTTGCAAGCTCACAGAACTAAAATTTCGGTGATTTCAAAACCTGAGAAGGGAACTACTTTTTCATTTAGATTAGAAAAATCTTTGAATGAATCATAAACAAAACAGGTTTTATTGTAACTATTTAACGAAGCAAAACGAAATTTTCGGTATAATATAGGTCGTATATTACCTTTGTAGCTTCACATTTAAAACTATACTTTTATGAAACACTTAAACAAATTATTTTTATTAATCTTTGTTCTTGCTTTTGCTATCGGATGTAGCAAATCTTCAGACCCTGCACCTGCTGCTACTATAGTTGGGAAGTGGAAAGCTTCAACTATTAAAGGTAGTGCTACTGCATTGGGACAAACTCAATCTATCAACGAAACAATTGATGCTACATTTGAATTTAAAGCGGATAATACTTTCACAGGAACTGGTATGATAAAAGCTTTAGATACTGACGTTGTTAGTAATACAAGCGTATCAGGGAAATATACATTTTCGGGTTCTGAAGTAACAATGACTTATACAGACCCAAGCACTAAAAAAGAAAGCGTTGAAACTTACAAAGTTACTATTTCTGGTTCAACAATGACTTGGAATCTTAATCTTGATGCTTATAAAAAATTAGCAGCTAATGACCCAAATTCAGCTCTTGCTTTAGCTTTCATTAGTGCATTAGACTTGAATATTACCTTACAGAAACAATAAGATTTTGCGGTAAAGTAACAAAGGCAACTCTTTCGAGTTGCCTTTGTTACTAAATAGATTTTCAAAAGTTTTCTGTCAACATCATATTGATAATTAACTGAGAATAAGTATTTTATCTATTCTTCAATAATCACTTACTTAAATAACTCCTGCTCCTTCTTTCAATCGTTCTGCATTTTCTGCTATTCTTAATTGGTCAATGAAATCTCCAATTTCTCCATCCATTACCACTGGCAAGTTGTAAACGGTATAACCAATACGGTGGTCGGTTACACGCCCTTGTGGGTAATTATAAGTACGGATTTTATCAGAACGGTCACCCGAACCAATCATCGAACGACGGTCGCCCGCAATGGCTTCTTGTCTTTTGGCTGATTCAATTTCGTACAAACGTGAACGTAAAACGGTCATCGCTTTGTCAAAATTCTTGATTTGTGAACGCTCATCCTGACATTGCACTACCAAACCAGAAGGTAAGTGAGTTACACGCACGGCTGAATAGGTCGTGTTTACTGACTGTCCACCCGCACCCGAAGAACAGAATGTATCTTTACGAATATCATTCATGTTTATTTGAACATCAACTTCGTCAACTTCTGGTAAAACTGCCACCGTTGCCGCTGACGTGTGAATACGTCCTTGAGATTCTGTGGCAGGCACACGTTGTACACGGTGTACGCCCGACTCAAACTTCATTTTTCCATAGACATCTTCACCTTGAATATTGGCAACAATTTCTTTATATCCACCCGATGATGCCATTGTGAAGTCAATAATTTGAAATTGCCAGCCTTGATTGGCACAAAAACGTTGGTACATTCTAAATAAATCACCCGCAAAAATACCTGCTTCATCTCCACCCGTTCCAGCACGAATTTCCATGATGATATTTTTAGAATCATTCGGGTCTTTCGGAATAAGCATTTCTTTCAAAATACCTTCTAATTCTTCTTTTTTAGGAAGTAATTCATCCAATTCTGATTTTGCCATGTCTCTGAAATCTTCATCTTTTTCAGTAGAAATCACTTCTTTGGCAGAGTCAATATTCGACAAAACGTTTTGATACTCTTTATATTGATTAACGATTTTTTCAAGGTCTTTATATTCCTTACTAATCGTTTTGTATTTTGACATATCCGAAACGATTTCAGGTTGCGTCATTTGCTGGGCAACTTCATTGAATCGTTCGCTGATAGCTTCTAATTGTTCTAACATATCTTAATTAATTGCGGGAGTTTCAAATGTAAATTTCAGAATTTTTCGTTCCATAATTGAAATTAGGGTGCAAAGATACAAAAGATTTGTTTTGGACTATCCAATCTAAAAATTTTCAAAACCAAATAGGGGTATTTATTGGGCTTGTTGTCTAATAGTCAGATACCTGAGTAAATAGTTTTACACTTTTTTTAAACCTTTATAATACATGATGTTCTAAGAATTACGTTTTAAGAATGACCCTGTTTAATCTACATGAAAAGTAATTTCATTGATTTTATGTTAACCCTTTTTAATATTTCAATTGTCATGAAAAAATCAAGAATTCATAAAGCCATCATCATGTTGAGCATGATATTGGGCATTGCCTTAATGCTTACATCTTGTATGAGTGGCGGTTATGGCTATAACAGACCATATAGTTATGGTTATAATTATCCCCGTCCATATCGTTATTCTGTTCCTTATTCTTACCCAAACCGTCGTTATGGTGGCAATAGTTATGGGCATCATGGCAGAGGACGAAGATATTAATATCTTTCTATTAGACCCGATATAAGTGTCGTTTATTTTATAAAGGCAAATCATAAAAGCCGTAGCAATCTAGGGCAAACGCACGAGAATTAAATAATTAACTGTTTTAGGTACTCAACATCAAAAGCGGCTTTTACTCTTCTTTTTTTTAGACTTAGTTTATCCTTATGCTCTGAAATAACTTGCAGAGCTAATT
>JAAFIU010000018.1 GCA_013298805.1 Cytophagales bacterium
GCTTATAAACATCAGTAATGGGTATTTTGGTAGCCAAAGCATATTTGTTCAACATAAAAACCGTGAATGCTAATTGATTATTGCTCATTTTATTGCTTGCGTTTAATAATTTCGGTACAAATTTGCTCCACAAACGACTTTCTATATCCTCGCTATTCGACATTTCAATGTCGAATATTAGATAAAATCGGATTTTAATCCGCTATATTTTTATAGGATTGGAAATCCTAATCATCAAAAGTTCGACTGTGCGTCCCAGAGTTGTGCTTCGGAATATCTTGAACAGCATAGTTTTTGCGTAGTGTTTGAGCGAGACGCTCTATTCAATTATAGGTCGTAGGAACGCTTCGCTAAACCTACGACCAGTAGCAGATGTTTGCTTTACTCCAATAAATTAAGTCAAGAAGTTTTAAGTCCGTAACTCTGTCATGACGAATTGAATGTTTACTGTCTATATTTTCAAATTGATTTTTTATGTCCTCAAATAATTTTTTATTGTCCGTTGCCCAAAGTTTATATGCTGAACTAATTATGGAAAATGCGATAAAGAAACTTTCTCGTTGAAGTCCAAAATAATTTTTTATAGGATTGTCCAATGCACAATAGTCAGCAGGTTTGAAAGTATGAACAAGTTTAGCAAAGAATGAACCCAAGTCCTTGTCAACCGTTGTCGAACCGTGTTTTATGTTTGCCTTTGCGAAATAGTCAAAATATAGGTCGGTTAAATTATCGGTTTGTAAAAGCGACAATATGTTTTGTTTATCATTCTCCAATCTGTCCAAATAGCCGTTGTCAATGCCTTGCAAAGAATACCGCTTCTTAAATTCCCGAAAAAAAGTTGATGAAGTCAAAAAGTAGTCTTCGTTTGTCAAAGTCAGGAAATAATAGTCTTGAAAAGATGATGAGTTTTTGTCGGCAAGATGAAACGCTAAAAATTTCCGAACAATATTATCAGCTGTCTTGTCGTTAATGTCAGCCGAAATTTGTCGTCTAACTGTTGCGATATGTTTGTCAATATATGAGTTCAATTTTTAGTTTTTCTGTTTGTTCAAAATTTGTTCGTTTGATGTTTGCAAAGTCGTCATAGCATGACCGCTAACGGTTTGGGGCTTGGCGAAGAAGGGGAATTAAAAGTACAAATGTTCAGTTTAGTACAAATGTACAATAGTCCCTCTATACGCATACCATGTTTGCACCAAAACAACTAAAAAAGTCATAGCTTCGTAAATCAAAAGAAATTGCAGTAAAACCTTGGAATTCATTGACATTAAATGCCAATCAGATAGTCTGGTTTCTGAGTCATTTTAAGTTTGCGATTGGTCGTTTGAGACCTCATAGAAGATCAAATTTTTTAATTGACTTAGAGCATTTTTTTTGATTTCGTTTTAATTTGAATAATGCTATGAAAAAATCAGAACAGCAAGGGAATACCCTTAACAAAATTGTAGCCATGACGTTGATTAATCCTTTTTCGGCAGGCATTGACATAAGCGATAAGGAGCATGTTATAGCGGTTGCAGAAGGGCTGGCTGATGAGCGGGTTCGAGCTTTTGGTACTATGACGTGCGACTTAGAGGCAATTTCCAATTGGCTTTCCGCCTGCCAGATCGAAACCGTTGCTATGGAGAGTACGGGTGTTTATTGGAAACCCTTGTTCAGTCATTTAATTAGTAAAGGCTTTGAGGTTTACTTGGTTAATGCGGCTCATGTCAAGAATGTGGCAGGTCGCAAAGATGATGAGAATGATGCGATGTGGCTTCAAAAACTTCATAGCTGTGGCTTGCTGCGAAGTTCGTATTTACCTGACGAAGATCAAGAGAAATTGAGAACTATTGTTCGGTTTCGGCGTACTATGCTGGAAGATAGTAGTCGCTTTATCAATCGTATTCAAAAGTCACTTGAACTAATGAATATTAAGTTTCATACCATTATTCGAGATATTACTGGAATGAGCGGAATGGCGGTTTTGAAAGCCATTTTAGACGGAGAACGCAATCCAGCTAATTTCTTGCCCTTGTTGGACTACCGCATCAAAGCCGATAAGGAGATCATCATCAAATCATTGGAAGGCAAATGGCAAGAGGAGCATTTATTCACCCTTAGACAAAGTTATGAGATGTATTCGCACTATCGAAAGCAAATTGCCGAATGCGATGCGGAAATTGAAAAGCATTTACAGCGAATAGAAGCTAAAATCAATCAAGGAGAACTCTCAGACAAAACCGAGAAATTACCCTATAAGGAGCGAAAAATGAAGTATAAAAACTCACCACAAATATCGAATGTTCGTCAATACCTTGCAAAGATCCATGGGGTTGATGTTCTGTCCATCTATGGATTGAGCGATAGTGGTGGTCTTGATTTATTGGCAGAAACTGGCACTGATTTGAGCAAATGGGACAACGAAAATAAGTTCATCGGTTGGTTAAATCTGTGTCCCGATAATAAAATATCGGCGGGCAAAGTATTAAGTAGTAAAGTTAAAAAACTCAAATCAAATGCAGCGAGCAAAGCCTTCAAATATGCGGCAAACTCCGTTCAGCGAAGCGATAATTGGCTGGGAGATTATTTCAGACGGATGAAAACCAAAGGGGGAAATAAGTATGCCATAGTGGCGACAGCCAACAAAATTGCCAGAATTTATTACAAAATGGTTACTCAAAAAGTGCCATTTATACCTGTGGAAATAACGGTTTATCAGCAACAAAGACAACAAAAACAGATAGCATATTTGGAACGAAAACTCGAAAGATTGAGGGCAAATGCAGCAGCGTAGGGAAGCTGTTGTATAGAAGAATTCCAAATGTTGAAGTCAGCACTTCTGCCCCTTTTTCGCCAAACCCTTGTTGGTGGCAGTTTTTTTATTTATCTAGTTCTATTATTAAATCACTATATGATTTGTCAATTATATTTTCTTCTGTCAATTCAAAGAAGCGATAATATTTGTCGCATTGCTCTTTCAATTCTGCAATTGTAAATTCTTCATTTTTGTCGATTGCTTCAACTTCCATAAATGTACCTAAATTCTCAACAATGTCAAAGTGAAATTTAACATTCTCAATGAAATAGATTTTTCGTTTCTTGTCAACAATTATCTTGATTCCAAGTTGTCTTGTCAAAATGTTTTTTAATGCAACATTTGGTTCGTGTTGATATAAAATGATTTGCGATTCTTTTGAGCCTGTAACGTTTTCTCTGTCGTAGTTGATTAAAGAGTTTTCTATGTTTCCTTCTCGTAATTTTAGTCTTCCTTGTTTTGCATTAAAGTAGGTGTCAATTTGATGGTCAAGTCCTTGAAATTTTGGGTTTAATGTCAATAATTTGTTTTCGTATTTTTCTATTTCGTCAATTTTCGCTTTAAACTCAAAATTCTTAATATTCATATTCGTTGTCTTTTTTTAAATATTCCTTCTGTTTCGTTGGGTCTAGGTAAAATTGCCACCAACTCTGATATATACGCAACTGCGTATTATTTTATGTAAAATTAAAAAAAATATTATAAAAAGCAATTTTTTAAATAAAAACCTCCAAATTATTTTATTTAAAGGCTTTTATTAAGAAACACAAGTCTAAAACAATACAAAATACGCATTGCACTTTTTTGTATTGTTGCTCTGTTTTCTAAATTTAACAATACAAAATACGCATTGCGTTTTTTTGTATTGTTTGTAGAATAAAATTGTTACTACATCGTGTCTAACGGACTTTTAATGTTTTTCACTTCCTTTTTACTAACGTGTACATAACGTAGAGTGGTCTTAATATCGCTATGCCCTAATAATTTTTGAATAAACATTACATCAAAAGAAAGACTAATAATGGTTATAACGCAAAAAAGGACAAAAAGAAGGTTTTTCGCCCCTTTTTGCCCTTTTACGATTTTGGAAAATCGTGGTACTTTTATCTCATCAAAGTCAAACTACGGATATATTCTTTTCCATTTGATAGCTTAACCATGTAGAAATACGTTCCGCTTGGCAAGCCTGTTTTACCCGTTGGATTTGCTCCTTGGTTGGCGGTTCCGTCCCAATTGTTTTGGTAATCTTCTTGGGCGTAAACCAAGCCTCCCCAACGGTTATAAATTTGCAGATTTATCGTTAAAGTCTTGTCTGCCAAGTCTATTACAAATAAATCATTTGCACCGTCGCCGTTTGGTGAGAAGCCCTCTGGAACAAATACATCCTTCGGTTCATCTACTGGTTTTTGTATGCTCAATACTCTAATTGGCGTTGGTACGGAGTCGTCGGTTGGGTCATTGTTTCCGTCTGGGTTTACATCCAATCCATTATTCGATACATCTTGTACCACTACCGTTCCTGCTTTGGCTGCTGCCGTAGCTGAGTTATAGAAAGTATCCACTTTGGCAGTTGTAAAATCAACTCTCACTTTCAAGGTGATACTTTTTACTTTTCCTGTGGCTAATTGGCTTTGGCTTTCGGCTAATAGTTGGGTATTATTTTGTCCGTCATAAGATTGATTTACGACTAATCCTGAGTCTGCTTTCAATTCTATGACTTTCAACAGCTTAGCTCCTTTAGCCGTAAATACGGCATTCAAATCGTCCAGCACTTGAATACGCTCAAAATCGGCATTTCCGAGATTTACCAATCTGAAACCATAGGTAATGTCATAGGTTTTACCTTCTACCAATACAGGTAGTTCGGCTTCTTTACACAATGCCAATAATGGCTTCTGAGTAATCTTGAGGCTGTCTTTTCCACAATCCGTTACGATGAAATAAGCTGGCGTTGATGGTTCAGATTTACAAGTGTTCAACTCGCAAATGGCGGTAAACTGATATTTCGTTTTGGTTGGTTTGACCAAAATACTTTGTCCAGTTTGTCCATCCGACCACGTAACTTTTCCTGCTTCGCAACCGTGTGCGGTCAATACTTCCGACTCGCCTACGCACAGACGTTCACGTCCACAAGTGATAGCAGGTGCAACAATTCCTACTTTCACGGTCAGTTCATTTGAGTTTTGGCTCTTACAAGTTCCCGACTGACAAGTGGCTGTAAATGTGCTTGTTGCACTTAGTTTTTCCGTTATCGAATTACCCGTTTTACCATTACTCCAAACGACTGTTCCTTTACAAAGTGTTGCCGTTAGCGTTACGTTGTCGCCCGCACAGATTTGTTGTTTATCGGTACTAATTACAGGAGCAATTGATGACGTTACTGTGATTTTTACCGCTTTCGATACATCACTGACACAGGTACTCGAAAGCGTACACGTGGCGGTATAACTCACATCTGATTTCGGAGAAACCTTGATGCTTTGTCCTTTTTGTCCATCCGACCAATTGACTGTGCCTACACAACCAAGAGCCGTTAAAATGGTGGTATCGGTACAACTAATATTGGTTTCACTAACAATAATGGTTGGCGGTGTTTTATCACACGGTAATTTCGCCCTTACTACACAACTGGCTTCATCGTCTTCTTTTCCATCCCACTTGCCATTATTTGGCGTTGAGTCTGGGTCTGGTTGGTCAGATTTTGTTACTTGTGCTTTGTTCACTAATGTCCCTTCTTTAGTCACTAATACTTTGTAACCGAATACCGCAAAGCCTTTTTTCTCAATGCTTGGCACTTTAAAGGTTATTACGTTTCCGTCTAACGTTCCGTTATTCGACTCTATTAGTGTTAATCCGTCTGGCAAAATATCCGAAAGTTCAACGTTAGTGGCTTCCGAAGGCCCTGCATTGTTTACTTGAACCATGTAAAGCAAGGTATCGCCAACGGTTACATCGGTATGATTCACAATTTTGTTCAAACTCAAATCTGCTTGCTGACCGATTAAAGTAACCACGCCCACATCGTCCTGACCGTCTTCTGTACCTGTATTTGGTTGAGAATCTGGGTCAAACTGACGAGTATCTATGATTTCGGCTTTATTGGTAATCAATCCGCCCGTTAATACTTTCGCTTTGAAAGTTAAATCAACGTAAGTATTTGGTTGAATTACGGGGATAGTTTTGCTTAATAATTCTCCATTCAACAGACTGAAGTCTGTGGTACTTATGTACGACAATTCAGCAGGCAAATAATCTTTTACGATTACTTTTCTTGCTAATTCTGGCCCTGCATTGTGTACACGCAAGGTGAATGTTACTTCTCCGCCTACGTTTGGCTTATTGTTCGAGACAAATTTCTCTAAACTTAAATCTGCACCACGACCATTGACAGTTACAGAATCGGTATCATCTTCGCCATCTTCCGTTCCTGAATTTGGACAAGAATCTGGGTCAAATTGGTCAGCAGTTGTGATTTCAACTTTATTGGTAATCGGCTGTCGGCTGTTGGCTGTCGGCAAAACTTTAGCAACAAAAGTCAATTGTTCTTTTTTACCCACTTGAATTGAATCGAATTTTCCAATCAAGGCTCTTGACGTTTCATTGTAATCAAAGTCATTTGAAGAAATGAATTTCAAACCTTCTGGTAAAATATCTCTTACGTGAATATTTGTACCTGTATTTGTGCCATCATTAGTAACCGTAATGGTATAAGTTACGTTTTGACCAATGTTGGCATTCCAAGGTTTTACGTCTTTTCTGATGCTCAAATCTGCTTGTCCTGCATTGATGGTTACACTCGCTTCGTCGTCTTCGTCGTTGTCCGTTCCGTTGTCAGGCGTTGAGTCTGGGTCGAATTGGTCAACTCCGATAATTTGAACTTTATTTGTGATTGGTGATTTGTGATTAGTGATTAGAGTTTTGAATGTCCAAATTGCACTTTCACCCGCTTTAATACTGTCCACCGAAAGCGTAAGTTTACCCTTATTATTTATCACATCATCATTACTTTCCACGAATTTCAAACCCGTTGGTAAAATATCTTGAACCTTCACATTGGTTGCCGTGAGTGGCCCTGCATTTTTCACAAGGATTGTATAAGTTACTGATTCACCAGTTTTTACGTCATATTTATCTACTTTTTTCTTCAAACTCAAATCAGCCGATTGAATACAAACGCTCACCGAGTCCATATCATCTTCAATTTTAGCAATACCATTTCCAACCTTAGAATCTGGGTCAAATTCAGCCGCTTTCCAAATTTCAGCTTTGTTCGTCAGCGTGCAAGATTGGGCAAAACGAGTAACTACACCCACAAATGTTAATGACACAGAATCATTTGGAGCAATTACAGGAATTGGCAATAAATTACGTAATACGCCTTTTTGCTGAACAAAATCAAAACTTTCTTTGAATTCAAGACCCGCTGGTAAATAGTCTTGCACCTGTACGTTGGTGGCTTCGTCGGGGCCTGCATTACGTACCGTGAGCGTGTAAACCAACTCGTCTCCTAAATTTGGTTTTAGATTATCAACCGTTTTACGCAAGCTCAAATCAGCTTGTTTTCCATTAATCATCACACTTGCTTCATCATCTTCGCCTTTATCCGTTCCGTTTCCGTGTGGCGAATCTGGGTCGAATTGGTTGGCTTTGTTGATTTCCGCTTTGTTGATGATGGCATTCGTAGTGGTGGTACGAGCAATAAATTCTACCGTTTGCGAAGTTCCTGCGGCAATGGCTGGAATTTTCGCTAAATAGGTTGTGCCGTTTAACAGACTGAAGTCTGTGCTACTTACAAAAGTTAAGCCCGTTGGCAATACGTCTTTTACCTCCACATTGGTAGCCATTGCTGGACCTTGGTTGTAAACGGTGAGTGTATAAGTTACAGTTTGCCCTTTCAATGGCGAACGATTCGAGACGTTTTTCTTCAAACTCAAATCTGCAATTTGTGGCATTACCGCAAAATATCCAACGTCATCTTGCCCGTCTGCCGTACCTGTATTCGGTTGAGAATCAGGGTCAAACTGGTCGGCTTTCGTGATTTCAGCACGGTTAATGATGGTATTGGCAACTTCTTCACCACCTACACCCGTGATTTTCACTTTGAATTTCAGTTTAACCGAACTGCCAACTTTGATGGAATCAATTGTTCTTGAAATAGCCGTACTACCCGACAGAGTAAAGTCTGCGATAGGCGTTCCTGTGCTACTAATAAACTGAATTCCTTTTGGTAAAACGTCGCTTACCTGTACGTGCGTGGCAATACCTGGTCCTGCGTTGCGAACTTCCAATACATACGAAATCGTATCACCCACATTTGGTGTGGTGGCGTAACCGTCCACTCCTTTAATGAGGCTCAAATCTGCTTGGTCTCCGTTGAGCATCGCACAGGCTTCATCATCTTCGCCATTGTTTGTTCCATTTCCTACTTGTGAATCTGGGTCAAATTGGTCAGCTTTGAAGATTTCAGCACAGTTCATAATCATGCCTTTGTCTTTTACTTTGGCAATGAAAATTAAGGTATCTGCTTTATTTGGAGCGATTTTCAAGATTTTACGAGAAATCAAGGCTGAACCTGTCATCGTGAAATCGGTACTTGCTACAAATCCTAAACTTGCTGGCAACACGTCACGAACCACTACATTGGTGGCAGTGTCTGCTCCTGCATTTTTCACAATCAATTTGTACGTTACTTGTTCGCCTAAATTAGCGTTTGGTTTATTGACTAATTTAATCAAACTCAAATCAGCTGATTGTCCACCGATACTTACTGAATCTTTATTGTTTTTAAGATTCGGGTCGAATTGGTCGCTCTTTGTTATTGATGCTCGGTTAATTAATGGTGAATTAGTGAATTGCGAGTTAGTGAGTTTTGTAACTATACTTAAAACTTTGCTTGCACCTACTTTAACAGTATCAATATTTGCGGTTAAAATTGTACCAGATAAAGAGAAATCTTTGCTATTGACAAAAGTTAAACCTTCTGGTAAATAGTCTTTCACCTCCACATTAGTCGCAAGATTTGGCCCGTTGTTTTTCACCGTAATCGTGTAAGTGAAATTCTCGCCTACGTTCGGTTTACGGTTTGATACGGTTTTCTTGATTTCTAAATCCGCCGACTCCCCTCCTATCGTTGCCGACGCTTCGTCATCTTCGCCTTTTCCTGTGCCGTTTCCGTGTTCAGAATCTGGGTCAAATTGGTCAGCTTTGGTGATTTCCACATTGTTTTTGATACTTCCACCTGCTAAAACTTTGGCAGTGTAGGTATAAACTTTGCTATCTCCTGCGTTGATTCTGCCGATTTTTAAACTTAAAGTATCACTCGTTTTTGAGATTGTAAAATCATTTAATTTCACAATTGTCAAACCTTTTGGCAAATAATCTTTCACCTCAACATTGGTCGCATTATCGTTACCGTCGTTGGTTACGGTAATAGTATAAGTTACTTCTGAACCAATAGTTGCGGTTTGATTTGATACCGTTTTCTTCAAACTCAAATCTGCTGTCGGAACGGTGATTGTTGCACGGCTTTGGTCGTCTTGACTATCTTCTGTTCCTGTATTTGGTTGAGAATCAGGGTCAAACTGGTCGGCTTTGGTAATCTCAGCACGGTTTGTTAAGGTATTATTTGGATTCGATTTATTGTAAAAATCCTTTGTAACCATTGCCACTACACTCAAACTAATCGTTTGATTTACAGCAATTTGTTTGATATTTCTACTGATAATCGTCGAGTCTGTTACAGTCAAGAAATCAGGGCTTGAAACGAATACTAAGCCTTTTGGTAAGTAATCTTTCACCAGTACATTCGTCGCAATACTTGGTCCTGCATTATTGATTTTGATGGTAAAGGTGGTTGTTTTACCAACGTTCACAAATTGGTCTGCCACTGTTTTTACCAAACTCAAATCTGATTGTTCACCGCCAACGGTTACTCTTGCGTTATCGTCTTCGCCGTCTTCTGTACCTGAATTTGGTTTAGAGTTCGGGTCATAAACATCCGATTTCACAATTTCAGCTTTATTCACAATCATACCGTCTTTTACCACACGAGCCACAAAGTAGAGTGTATCCACTTTATTTGGAGCAACTGCAATTGCCTTGCTGGTCAAGACCACATCATTCGCCATTGTGAAGTCCTGACTACTGATAAATTCTAAACCTGTCGGTAAAATATCCTTCACAACCACGTGCGTCGCTGAGTCAGGCCCAGCATTTTTCACGACTAACTTAAAGGTTACATTCGTACCGATATTTGTAGTTTGTCGGTCGGCTAATTTTTGCAAACTCAAATCAGCAATACGAGGTTTCACCGTTACACCCCCTGTATCATCTTGTCCATCTTTCGTTCCTGTGTTCGGCTGAGAATCAGGGTCATATTGGTCAGATTTTGTAATCTCGGCACGGTTTGTAAACATGGCAGAACCTACCACACGAGCTTTGAATGTTAAGATGGCGGTAGAATCTTTACCGATACGTTTAACCGTTCCGTAGAGAGTCGAGCCAATATCATCAAAATCATCACTTTGGATAAATTCGATTTCTTTCGGCAATTTGTCTTTTACTTCTACATTGGTGGCGGCATCTGGACCTGCATTTCGTACTGATATTGAGTAAGTGATGGTATCTCCTACATTTGGACGTGCATTAGAAACCGTTTTAATTAAACTCAAATCTGCCTGTTCGCCATTTATTAAAACCCCAGCTTCGTCATCTTCACCTTTTCCTGTTCCATTTCCATGTTCAGAATCTGGGTCATACTGGTCGGCTTTTGAGATTTCAGCTTTATTAGTAATTCCTCCTGGTGTTAATACTTTAGCAGTAAATGTCACCGAACGGCTCGTTCCTGCATTGATTAATGGAATGGTATTTCGTAAAGTATCACCCACTTTTACCCAACCATTTCCAGAAACAAATTGTAAACCTTTTGGTAAAATATCCTGCACTTGTACGTTGGTTGCATTACTTACGCCATCATTGGTAACGGTGAGGGTATAGTCAATATTATCCCCAATTTTTGGCTTACGATTAGAGGCAGTTTTCACTAAACTTAAATCAGCGAATTGGATTTTGATTTCTCCATCATCGGTATCATCTTGACCATCGCCATAACCTGTATTTGGTTGTGAATCAGGGTCATACTGGTCAGATTTAATAACTTCTGCATAGTTTTTCACTGATGAACCACGAGCCATTGCCAAGGCAGTTACTCGAATTTTCAAAGTTAAAGTTGTCGTTGTATTAGGAGCAATTGATGGAATAATTTTACTTACCAAGGTACTATCATTGGTCATTGTCCAGTCGGGGTTCGTCACAAACTGTAAACCTCTCGGTAAATAATCTTGTACCTGTACATTGGTTGCAGTCGAAACACCGCTATTTTTCACTTTGATACTATAAGTAACAACATCACCCACATTTGGCGTTGGATTATCCACGTCTTTGGTCAAGCTCAAATCTGCTAACTGACCGCCCACAATTACCGAAGCCTCATCGTCTTCTCCATTTTGTAAACCATTGTTTGGCTCAGAATCTGGGTCTAATTGGTCAGATTTACTAATTTCAGCACGGTTGGTTATTGGTGAATTAGTGAATTGTGAATTAGTGATTTTTGCAATGAATTTTAAAGTATCCGATTTCCCATTCTCAATTTTAGCGATATTTTTACTTAGTAATACCCCATTATTATTTGAGAAATCATTGCTTGATACGAACTCTAAACCTGTTGGTAAAATATCACGTACCTGAACGTTGGTCGCAAAGTCAGGGCCGTCATTTTTCACCACTAATTTATATTCAAATGCTTGCCCTATTTGTGGCGAAGGATTTGAGACTAATTTACGCAAACTCAAATCTGCCACTCTCACACGAATATCTGCATAGTCGGTATCGTCTTCGTCATTGCCTGTTCCGTTATTTGGTTGAGAGTCAGGGTCTGGCGTGTCAGAATCCGTAATTTCAGCCTTGTTTACAAAATAAACAGGTAATAAATTATTAGAAGCGACATTGGCTAAAACGGTCTTTTTAACTTTTGCCGAGAAGGTTAATTTCACGGTTGAGTCTTTTTTGATATTGAAAATCGTTGCTGACAATGTTCCTGCATTATTGGCAAAATATTTACTCGAAACAAATTCAATACCCGCTGGCAAGTAATCTTTCACGGTAAATTCTCCCACGGCATCAGGCCCTGCATTTCTTACCGAAATCGTATAAGTTACGGTTTGTAAAGAAGTTACCACCGAATCAGAAACGGTTTTGGTCAAACTCAAATCAGCAGAACGCCCGAATGTACTTACTTCCGAACGGTCGTCTTCGGCATTATTTGTACCGTTACCAACCTTAGAATCTGGGTCAAATTGGTCAGATTTACTAATTTCTGCCGCATTCAATACATTTCCTGCCTGTGTAATACGTGCCACAAACGAAAGCGTGCGTGAAGTTCCACCTAATATAGATGGAATAGTAGCAGTTAATGTACCGTTGGTATTGGTAAAATCTGTTGAATTCACCAATTCTAAACCTTGCGGTAACACGTCTTTTACCTCCACATTCGTGGCAATACTTGGGCCTGCATTACTTACCGTTAAGCGATACGTTATGATAGAACCTTTCGTTACAGAAGTTGCCCCATCTAAAGTTTTACGTAAACTTAAATCCGCTTGTTGGATATTCACAACGGCATCGTCAGTATCGTCCTGTCCGTCATCTGTTCCACTATTGGGTTGAGAATCAGGGTCATACTGGTCAGCTTTTGTAATTTGTGCTTTGTTGGTAATGGTTGTTGAACTGGTCGGAGCTAACACTTTAGCACTGAACACCAATATTTTGGTTTCTTTTACGCCAATACTTGGCAATTTCGATGTTAGGATATTTCCAGTTTTTGAGAAATCACCTGCCGAGACTATCTCTAAACCGTTTGGTAAAATATCCTGCACCTCCACATTAGTCGCAATGTTTGGTCCTGCATTAGAAACTCTAATGGTATAAGTTACCACATCGCCTACGTTTGGATTGGCATTATCAACATCTTTACGAAGACTCAAATCAGCTTCTTGTCCGTTCAATATTACACCTCCTGTATCATCTTGTCCATCAGACGTACCTGTATTTGGTTGTGAATCAGGGTCATAAGTATCTGACTTGAATACTTCAGCTTTGTTTATAATTGATACCGATTGTGAAACCTGTGCCACAAATGACAAAGCTATGCTGTCACCTTTTGCAATAGTTGGAACTGTTTTACTTAGTAAATTTCCATCACCTAACAGACTGAAATCAGATGAGCTTACAAAAGTTAAACCCGTTGGCATATAATCTTTTGCTTGTACATTTTGGGCGGCATCAGGGCCTGCATTTTTTACATAAATCGTAAATGTTACGTTACCGCCAACCGTTGGTGCATTATTTGAAACCACTTTACGCAAACTTAAATCAGCGGCTGGTTGTGTATTAATAATGACAGAATCACGGTTATTTTTAGGGTCTGGGTCGGTTTGGTCAGCTTTTACGACAATACCTGTATTTTGGATTGCCCCAGATTTTGTAATCTTCGCAATAAGCGTTAACGTTTGGGTTGTTCCTACCGCCAAACTACCAATACCTGCCGTAATTTTTCCGTTTGTGTTCACAAAACCAATTCCAGAAACAAAACTCAAACTATTTGGTAATGAGTCAATTACTACCACATTTGTGGCTAAACTTGGCCCATTATTTTTTACGGTAATGGTATAAGTAACATTATCTCCAACGTTATAAGGCCCTACCGAAACAGCCTTTTTAATGGCTACATCGGCTGTCTGAGTTGTGAAACTCACACCATCGGTATCATCTTCTCCATTGCCTGTTCCATTATTTGGTGAAGAATCTGGGTCGAATTGGTCAGCTTTGGTAATTTCAGCCTTGTTGGTTACTGTTCCCGACTGAGTAACACGAGCAACAAAAGTCAATGCCACGGTTTGACCTACTTTTACCGTGTCAATATTACCAGTCAATATATTTCCAGAAGACAGGTTAAAACCCCCAACGGATGTTGCTGTGCTACTTACAAATGTTAAACCTGTTGGCAACACGTCTTTTACTTGTACGCCCGTTGCTACGTTTGGCCCTGCATTACTTACTTTGATGGTATAAGTTACGTTATCTCCAAAGTTCGGAGAAGCGTTTGAAATTTGTTTTTGCAAACTCAAATCTGCTTGCTGTCCATTTAAAATTACTCGACCAATATCATCTTGCCCGTCTTCTGTTCCTGTATTTGGTTGAGAATCAGGGTCAAATTGGTCAGATGAAATAATTTCGGCTTTATTTACAATTGCCCCAGACTTGGTAATTTTTGCTACGAACGAAAGTTTAGCCGTTCCATTTGGAGCAATCGAAGCGATGTTTTTAGAAATCAACACTCCACTATTATCCGTAAAGTCAATTGGCGAAACCAGTTCTAAACCAAGTGGTAAAATATCTTTTACTTTCACATTGGTTGCGGTGTCTGGGCCAATATTGGTAACTGTTAATGTAAAGGTTACTGCATCACCTACGCTTGCATTAGGGTTACTTACGCTTTTCGCCAAACTCAAATCTGCTACTTGCGAACCAATCGTTACTCGGTCTTGGTCGTCTTCTCCGTTTTCTGTTCCGTTGTTCGGTTTAGAATCTGGGTCAATTTGGTCAGATTTTGAAATTTCAGCCTTGTTAGTTAATTGTGAGTTAGCAAGTTGTGAATTAGTAATTCTTGCTACGATGGTTAAAAGCTTCGTTTCTCCACTTGCAATACTTGGAATTTGAGCCGTCAGGATTGTTCCTTGTTGGATAAAGTCTGAACTACTCACAAATTGTAAACCTGTTGGTAAATAATCTTTTACTTCTACATTAGTTGCCACCGAAGGCCCTGCATTGCTCACGGCAATGGTATAAGTGAAGTTTTCGCCAACATTTGGTTTAAGGTTTGAAACGGTTTTCTTCAAACTTAAATCTGCCTGATTTGCTCCTACACGTACACTGTCGGTATCATCTTCGCCGTTTTGCGTTCCGTTATTTACCTTCGAGTCAGGGTCAAATTGATCAGCTTTTGAAATTTCTGCTTTATTGATTTTATCGCCATTTTCTGTAATCGTAGCAATAAATGATACCGTTTGTGAGCCTCCTACCGCAATAGTTGGAATATTTGCTGTGAGGGTATTTGCGTTCTGCGTAAAGTCTTTTGAATAAGCAAAAACTATTCCCGTTGGCAATACGTCTTTTACTTGTACATTGGTTGCAACGTCTGGCCCAGCGTTTGACACGGTGATAGAATACACCACATTGTCGCCCACATTGACTACTGATTTATCAACGGTTTTACGCAAACTCAAATCGGCTGACTGTGGTACAACCGTAATTTTATCCGTATCGTCTTGTCCATCTTCCGTCCCAGAATTGGGATTAGAATCTGGGTCAAATTGGTCAGATTTAGTGATTTGAACTTTATTGGTGATACTCGTCGTACCAATTACTCGTGCTACAAAAGTCAAATCTTTAATTTGATTAACTAAAACACTATCAAGATTTGCCGTTAAAGTATCGCCTTTGGCTACTAAATCCGTTGAAGACACAAATATTAATCCACTTGGTAAAATATCTTTTACCTGTACATGGGTTGCCTTGCTTGGCCCTGCGTTAGAAACTCTGAGGGTATAAATGATGTCATCGCCTACATTTGGACGAATAGTTGACACCAATTTTTTCAGACTTAAATCCGCTTGTGTACCGCTCAATGTTACTGAACCAATATCATCTTGTCCATCTTCTGTGCCTGTATTTGGCTGTGAATCAATATCATAAGTATCAGATTTCACAATTTCAGCTTTATTAGTAATTCTTCCAATTTGGGTAATTCTTGCCTTGAATGTCAATACTTCTGGCGTGCCTTTTACCACAATTGGGAGAATTTTACTGAATAAAACATTTCCAGAAGACAGCGTAAAGTCTCCTGTACTACTGATAAATTCTAATCCAGTCGGTAAAATATCTTTTACTTGTACATTGGTTGCAACGTCTGCTCCTGCATTATTAACGGTCAAGGTAAAGGTTACGATGTCGTTAATATTAGCATTCGGATTGTCCACTGTTTTGGTCAAACTTAAATCTGCCTGACGAATTCTTACCGTTGCTGAATCTTTATCATTGGTAGTAATTAAATCTGGAATTTGTGGATTAATGAGCTGTACCACATTTTTCAAAGTGCTACTAAACGCATTCACTTTTGCTTTATAAGTAAGCACACGCTCTGTTCCTGCTACGATATTTTGTAATTGACTCGTAAGTGTATTCCCTTGATTTACAAAATCTTGACTACTCACAAACACCAATCCTGCTGGTAAAATATCTTTCACTGTTACATTTGTCTGTGTATCTGTTCCGTTATTTTTTACCTTAATGGTATAAGTGATAATATCGCCTACGTTAAAGACAGAATCGGAAGCAATTTTCTTGATTGACAAATCAATTGAACGAGCATATACTGCTGTACTATCAGTATCATCTTCTCCGTTTTGTGTACCATTGTTTGGCGTTGAATCCAAATCAAATTGGTCACTCTTCGTAATTTCGGCTTTGTTTGTGATAGCTCCAGATTTAGAAATCCTTGCTAAATAAACAAACTCTTTAGTGCTTCCAACTGGTAATGTTTGTACTGTTCCTGTTAAAATTCCTGCATTATTGGTTAAGTCGTTCGACGAAACGAAGGTTAATCCACTTGGCAAAATGTCTTTAATTTCAACATTTGTTGCTGTTGATGACCCTGCATTGCTTACTTTCAAACGATAAGTCAACACATCTCCAATATTAAATACGGCAGCTCCATTTGCATTAATGACCGAAGCATTATCCACAGATTTTGATAAACTCAAATCCGCTATTTGTGGCGTTATGACAGCATCGTCGGTATCATCTTGGCCATCGTTTACACCCGTATTTGGCTGAGAATCAGGGTCAAATTGGTCAGTTTTACTGATTTCAGCTTTATTAACTATTTGTGATTGGGTGATTTGTGAATTAGTGATTGATAAAACCTTAGCTTGGAATGTCAGTATTCTTGGCGTTCCAACTTGGACTGTCAGTAAATTGCTATTTTTCAAAGTATCTCCTGACAAACTGAAGTCTGTACTACTTACAAAAGTCAATCCTGCTGGTAAAATATCTTTCACTTCTACACCCGTAGCCACGTCTGGACCTGCGTTGCGAACAGTGATGGTATAAGTAATGGTTTCACCTACATTTGGTGCGGCATTTGAAACAGATTTTTCTAAGCTCAAATCTGCTTGTTGTCCACCAATTATTACACCACCTGTATCATCCTGACCGTCTTCTGTTCCTGTATTTGGTTGAGAATCAGGGTCGAATGTATCCGACTTTGAAATTTCAGCTTTATTAATGATTGCTCCTGTTTGCGATACTTTCGCCACAAAGGTTAACATTACACTATCATTCGGAGCAATTTTTTGAATATTATTACTGGTTAATGTCGTTAAGTTTTGCGTAAAATTTGACGACGAAACATATAATAATCCAGTTGGTAGTACATCTTTTACTTGTACATTTCTGGCAGTATCTGGCCCTGCATTTTTTACGGTAATGGTATAAGTAATTTGGTCATTTACATTTGGCAAACGATTACTTACGGCTTTTTTCAAACTCAAATCAGCCGCCGCTTGTGTACTAATTACCTCATTATCGGTATCATCTTCGCCATTTTCAGTTCCATTGTTTGGACTTGAATCTGGGTCGAATTGGTCAGATTTCGTGATTTGTGCTTTATTGTTAATCGTTCCTGATGCGGTAAGTTTTGCTTGGAAAGTTAAAGTAACACCCGTACCGCTCGCCAAACCTGAAATATTGGCTTTTAATGTTCCTGCATTATTCACAAACGAGTTACTGCTCACAAATACCAATCCCACTGGCAATACGTCAGTTACTTCAATATTAGTGGCTAAATCAGTTCCTGCGTTATTGACAGCGATGCTGTACGTAACGACATCACCTACATTATAAGGCCCTGCCGAAACTGTTTTCTGCAAACTCAAATCGGCTTGTTGGGTCTGGATAGTTACGCCATTTTGGTCATCTTGTCCGTCTTGTGTTCCTGTATTTGGTTGAGAATCAGGGTCAAATTGGTCAGAAGCTAAAACTTCCGCACGGTTAGTAATTGCTCCTGCTTGGGTAACTCTTGCTTGGAAAGTCAAACTTACAGAGTTCCCAACCGTAATTGAGTCGATATTTTTAGAAGTCAACGTATTGCTTACATTCGTAAAATCTGAGCCAGCGACAAAGGCTAAACCTGTTGGTAAAATATCTTTTACTTGTACATTGGTAGCTTTATTTGGGCCCGCATTAAATACTTTCACGGTATAAGTAATCACTTCGCCAACATTTGGATTAAGATTAGAAACCGTTTTCTCTAAACTTAAATCGGCTTGTTGAGCATTGATTAATACGCCATCGGTATCGTTTTCGTTATTTTCTGTTCCATTATTTGGAGTCGAATTAGGGTCAGCTTGGTCGGCTTTAATAATTTCGGCTTTGTTCAAAATATTTCCTGCTTTCGTTACTTTCGCTGTGAAATTCAGAGAAACTTCTTGTCCGTTTGTAATCAATACTATGTTTTTAGATGTCAATAAATTACCTGACGACAGACTAAAGTCTGTGGTACTCACAAACGTCAATCCATCAGGTAAAATATCTTTTACTTGTACGTTGGTGGCATCGTTAGGGCCATTATTTTTAATCTTGATGGTATAAGTAATCGTCTCCCCAACTTGCGGATTGGTTTTGCTTACCGTTTTGGTCAAGCTCAAATCGGCTGCTCTTGGCGATACACTCACCGAGTCTGTATCATCTTCGCCATCATTTGTTCCTGAATTTGGATTCGAATCTGGGTCAAATTGATCAGATTTCGAGATTTCAGCTTTGTTAGTTAAGTTCACTGATTGTGTAATCCGTGCAACAAAAGTTAATGATTTCTTATCCCCGTTCGCAATGTTCGGAATCTGAGCAGTGAGCGTTGTACCCTGCTGAATGAAATCGGAACTACTTACAAATTGCAAGCCCACAGGTAAAATATCTTTCACCTCCACATTGGTTGCTGTACTTGGACCTGAGTTGGTAACTTCAATGATATAAGTCACGTTTTCGCCTACATTTGGCGTAGCATTAGAGACTAATTTTTTCAAACTTAAATCCGCTTGCTGACCACCAATGGTTACACTTCCAGCATCGTCTTGTCCATCATCCGTACCGCTATTAGGTTGAGAATCAGGGTCAAACTGGTCTGATTTTGTAATTTGTGCTTTGTTTACAATTGTTCCCGCTTGGGTAACTTTGGCTACAAATGTTAAAGTAGTACTTGTACCCGAAGCCAAATTGGCAATACTTGTTTTGAGCGTTCCGACTGGGTTTTCTACAAAATTCAGCGAACTAACAAATTGTAAACCCGTTGGTAACACGTCGGTTATTTCAACATTTGTTGCGGCATTTACGCCATCATTGGTCACTGTAATAGAATACGTTACGTTTGAGCCAACAATTGGATTTGGATTTGAAACAGTTTTCAATAATTTCAAATCTGCCGTTTGTATTGTTAAAAGTGCATCGTCTGTATCATCCTGACCATCAGCAGTTCCTGAATTTACTTGAGAATCAGGGTCTTGTTGGTCGGCTTTTGAGATTTCAGCCTTGTTGATTATCGTTGTTTGATTAGCTATTGGAGTTAATACTTTTGCCTTGAATGATACAACTTTAGGTGTTCCGATTTGGACTGTTCCAATTTGTGCTTTCAAGGTATCAGTACCAGACAGGCTGAAATCTGATGAACTTACAAATTGTAAACCTGCTGGCAAAATGTCTTTCACCTCAACGCCCGTTGCTACTGATGGCCCTGCATTATTTACCGTAATGGTATATGTAACAATATCACCCACATTTGGAGCGGCAGGCGTTCCTGTAGCCTTGTCAATATCTTTTTTCAACGACAAATCTGCTTGCTGACCGCCAATGGTTACGGCATCGGTATCGTCTTCGTTATTATCCGTTCCGTTATTTGGCTGAGAATCAGGGTCAAATTGGTCAGATTTAATAACTTGGGCTTTATTAGTGATACTTCCCGAAGCCACTACTTTGGCAACAAACGTTAGCACAGCCTGCCCATTCGCAGAAATAAGTGTAATATTATTGGATGTTAAAATACCCCCTGGAGTGAACGTAAAGTCTCCTGAACTTACAAAAGTCAAGCCTGCTGGTAAAATATCTCGTACTTGTACATTAGTGGCAGGGTCAGAACCCACATTTTTCACGGTGATGGTATAAGTGATTTCGTCGCCCACATTTGGCTGTTGA
Source organism: Cytophagales bacterium (assembly GCA_013298805.1). Taxonomy (GTDB): domain Bacteria; phylum Bacteroidota; class Bacteroidia; order Cytophagales; family Spirosomataceae; genus Arcicella. Next base: position 20,156 of record JAAFIU010000018.1, read on the forward strand.
TTCGAGACAGTTTTGGTCAAACTCAAATCAGCTACTTGCGGTTTTACAACGGTTGAATCAGTATCATTTTGTCCATCTTCTGTGCCTGTATTTGGCTGAGAATTAGGGTCAAATTGGTCAGATTTTGAAATTTCTGCTTTATTAACAATTTTCTGAGAACCAATCACTTTAGCAACAAAAGTCAAGGTTTTGGTTGCTCCATTTGTTAGGGTTGGAATACTTGCCAATAAAATTGAGCCTTGCGAGGTAAAGTCTGAACTACTCACAAATTGTAAACCTGTGGGTAATACATCACGAACTTCTACATTGGTGGCATCGCTTGGGCCATTATTGGTTACAGCGATGGTATAATTCACATTGTCACCTACGTTTGGACGTGGATTATCCACCGTTTTTGTCAAACTTAAATCTGCTTGTTGTCCGCCAATTAACACACCACCTGTATCATCTTGTCCGTCTTCTGTGCCTGTATTTGGCTGAGAATCAGGGTCAAACTGGTCAGATTTTGAGACTTCTGCTTTGTTCAAAATTGCCCCTGCTTGGGTAACTTTTGCCACAAATGTTACGCTACGAGTTACTCCCAAAGGAATATTGGCAATTGTACCCGTGAGCGTTCCGTTAGTGTTTGTCAAAGTTGAACTTGATATAAATTCTAAACCCGTTGGCAACACGTCTTTTACTTCTACATTAGTAGCCGTATTTGGGCCATCATTCGTTACTGAAATCGTATAAGTAACTGATTCGCCAACGGTTGGATTCGTTTTTGAAACAGTTTTTTGCAATTTCAAATCCGCCTGTTGAATCGTTAAGACAGCGTTATCCGTATCATCCTGACCATCTGCTGTCCCTGTATTTGGCTGAGAATCAGCATCAACTTGGTCGGCTTTGGTAATTTCAGCTTTGTTATTTATCGTATAATTGGCATTTGTTGGCGTTAAGACTTTCGCTTTAAATGTCAATATTCTTGGCGTTCCGATGGCGATTGTCAATGACGAAGCCGTTAAGGTATCATTTGTATTGACAAAATCTGTACTACTGACAAATTGTAAACCTGCGGGTAAAATATCTTTTACCTGAACGCCTGTTCCTACGCTTGGCCCTGCATTAGAAACCGTAATGGTATAAGTAACAACATCACCAACATTTGGCAAGACATTATCAACGTCTTTTTGTAGGGACAAATCGGCTTGTTGACCGCCAATGGTTACGCCATCGGTATCGTCTTCGTTATTATTTACGCCGTTATTTACCTGTGAATCAGTATCATATTGGTCTGATTTTGTAATTTCTGCTTTATTGGTAATCAATCCAGAACTGGAAACTTTTGCCAAGAAAGTCAGGGCAACTTCTCCACCTGCTGCTACGGTTGAGATATTATTTGATGTTAAAATATTTCCTCCCGACAACGTGAAGTTTGTGCTACTTACAAAACTCAATCCTGCTGGCAATACATCTTTTACTTGAACATTGGTTGCATTATTTGGTCCTGCATTTTTAACTTTTATGGTGTAAGTAATTATCTCGTCCACGTTTGGATTGGTCTTACTTACTGATTTCTCCAAACTTAAATCTGCCACTTGTGGCTTCACACTTACTGAATCGGTATCGTCCTGACCGTCTTCTGTACCTGTATTGACTTGTGAGTCAGGGTCAAATTGGTCTGATTTACTAATTTCAACTTTGTTGGTGATTTGGATAGGTTGAGTAACTTTTCCTACAAAAGTCAAGTTTTTTGAACCCACTGCCAAACTTGGAATTTGACTGATTAAGGTACTTCCTGACAGTTGGAAATCACTTGATGATACAAAGCTTAATCCAGTCGGTAATATATCCTTTACTTCTACATTGGTAGCTGTACTTGGTCCTGCATTTGTTACCGTGATGGTATAAGTAATATTCTCGCCAACATTTGGGGTAGCATTAGAAACCGTTTTTGTTAAACTTAAATCTGCTTGTTCTCCGCCAATCAAAACACCACCTGTATCATCCTGACCGTCGTTTGTGCCTGTATTTGGTTGAGAGTCTGGGTCGAACTGGTCAGCTTTTGAAACCTCCGCTTTGTTCAAAATTGCTCCCGCTTGGGTTACTCTTGCTACAAAACTTACATTTCTTGTTGCTCCCAAAGGAATATTAGCAATTGTTCCCGTCAATGTTCCTGCATTATTTACCAAATCGGTACTTGATATAAATTGTAAGCCTGTTGGCAATACGTCTTTTACCTCAACATTGGTGGCAACGTTTGGTCCTTCGTTGGTAACAGCAATCGTATAAGTAATATTCTCGCCAACAGACGGAGCAGTTTTGCTTACGGTTTTCACTAAACTCAAATCTGCCTTTTGTGGAGTTATGATAGCATCGTCGGTATCATCTTGACCATCTTCTGTGCCACTACCCGCCTGCGAGTCTGGGTCGAACTGGTCAGCTTTTGAAACCTCTGCTTTGTTCGTAATTGATTGATTACCTGTTACTTTTGCTATAAAAGTTAAGGTTTTTGGACTACCAATTCCTAAACTTGCAATTGAAGCGGTAAGTGTTCCATTAGTATTGCTAAAGTCCAAAGAACTCACAAAACTTAAACCTGCTGGTAAAACATCTCGTACCTCCACATTGGTAGCAATACTTGGCCCTGCATTCGTTACCGTAATACTATAAGTGATGTTATCGCCAACGTTTGGTGTGGCAGACGTTCCTGATACATTACTTACTGATTTTTGTAAACTTAAATCTGCCTGTTGACCATTGAGCGAAACAATGCCTACATCGTCCTGACCGTCTTCTGTACCTGTATTAGGTTGAGAATCAGGGTCAAACTGGTCAGATTTTATAATTTCGGCTTTATTGGTAATTGTTCCCGAAGCAATAATTTTTGCTTTGAATTTTAACGTAGCCGAACCATTTACATTAATCGTAGGAATAATATTAGAAAGCAATAGGCCAGATGTATTGGTAAAATCTACACTACTGATAAATTGTAGTCCTGCTGGTAAAATATCCTTTACTTGTACATTGGTTGCCACATCAGTTCCTGCATTATTAACTAATAGCGTAAATTCTACTTCATCGCCTACGCTGGCGTTGGCATTGCTTACAAATTTTTGCAAGCTCAAATCTGCCTCACGTACTCGAATACTGGTGCTATCGGTGTCGTCTTCGCCGTTCAAAATACCATTATTAGGTGATGAATCTGGGTCTGGAACGTTACTTGATGAGATTTCTGCATTGTTTGTAATTTTACCCGTTCCAACAACTTTCGCCATGAATTTTAGAGCCTGACTTTGACCGATACCTAAGTTTGAAACTTGGGCGGTTAAAGTTCCTCCTACATTAGCAAAAACCGAAGAACTCACAAATTGTAAACCTGCTGGCAGTACGTCTCTCACACTTGCGGTAGGTACGCCATTGGGTCCTGCATTGGTAACTGTAATGGTAAATTCTACAATTTCATTGGGATTGACAACATTTTTACTAACCCCTTTTATCAAACTTAAATCTGCTAAAACACCTCCTACCGTTATTTTATCGGTATCATCTTCATTATTGGTCGTTCCATTATTTACTTGAGAATCTGGGTCAAATTGGTCAGATTTCGTGATTTCAGCCGCATTAGTTACATTTCCTGCTTGCGTTAATCTTGCGGTGAATGTCAAGTTTTGGGTTACACCTGTCGCCAAACTTGGTATGGTGGCGGTTAGAGTTCCTGCATTATTGGTAAAATTTCCTGCATTGACTAAACTCAAACCCGCCGGTAAAATATCCGTAATTTCTACATTGGTAGCGGTTGATGCTCCTGCATTACTTACTTGAATGGTATAAGTAATGTTATCGCCTACGTTAGCTACTAATGGTGATGCTAATTTCTTTAAACTTAAATCTGCCGTTTGTGGCATTATGGTTACTCCATCGGTATCATCTTGACCGTCTTCTGTTCCTGTATTTACCTGAGAGTCTGGGTCAAATTGGTTAGACTTACTAATTTCTGCTTTATTAATTATTGGTGAAGCCGATGTCACTTTGGCTCTGAATGTCAATACCTTAGGCGTTCCAACGGCAATAGTTAAGTTGGATGCCGTTAATGTTCCGCTTGTATTGGTAAAGTCTGTACTTCCAATAAATTGTAATCCAAACGGCAATACATCTTTCACCTCAACACCCGTAGCTGTTGAAGGCCCTGCATTAGATACCGTAATAGTATAATCAATTTCATCCCCAACATTTGGTTCGGCAGGCGTTCCTGTGGTATTTGAAACCGATTTTTGTAAACTTAAATCTGCTTGTTGTCCACCAATTAATACACCTCCTGTATCATCTTGTCCGTCTTCTGTTCCTGTATTGGGTTGTGAATCAGTATCATACACATCAGATTTTACAATTTCTGCTTTGTTTAAAATTGTTCCCGCTTGGGTCACTCTTGCTACGAAAGTAAGCGTGGTAATTCCTCCCGACGAAATAGTTGGGATATTATTAGAAAATAAAACACCCGAAGTATTAGTAAAATCTATGCTACTTACGAAAGTCAAACCCGTTGGTAAAACATCTTTTATTTGGACATTAGTAGCGGCATCTGGCCCATCATTTTTAACGGTAATGGTATAAGTAATATTCTCGCCTACGTTTGGATTGGTTTTAGAAACCGTTTTCGTCAGACTTAAATCTGCTGTTTTTGGTGTAAGCGTAACATTTCCTGTGTCATCTTGTCCATCTTCTGTTCCTGTATTTGGTTGAGAATCAGGGTCAAACTGGTCAGATTTACTAATTTCAGCTTTGTTTGTGATACTTATAGGTTGAGAAACTCGTGCTATAAATGTTAATGTCTGAGTACCAACTGGCAAACTGGCAATTTGTGAAGTTAATGTTCCGTTTAAGTTCGTAAAATCGGTACTCGAAACAAAAGATAAACCCGTTGGTAAAATATCTTTCACCTCCACATTAGTAGCGGTACTTGGCCCTGCATTGGTAACGATAATGGTATAGGTTACGTTATCACCAACATTCGGGACGGTGTTTGAAACCGCTTTCGTCAAACTCAAATCTGCTTGTTGCCCACCAATTAAAGCTCCACCTGTATCATCCTGACCGTCGGTTGTTCCTGTATTTGGTTGAGAATCTGGGTCAAACTGGTCAGCTTTTGAAACTTCCGCTTTGTTTAGAATAGCACTTGAGATAAGCACTTTTGCCACAAAACTGAAAGTTTTTGTAGCACCAACGGCAATTGCACCCGCAGTTCCTGTCAGTGTACCCGCAGTATTGGTTAAATCTGCCGATGACACAAATTGTAAACCTGCTGGCAGTATGTCTTTTACCTCCACATTGGTGGCAATATCTGGCCCTGCATTAGTTACACTAATGGTATAAGTTATGTTTGAATTGACATTTGGAGTGGTATTAGAAACTGCTTTTGTCAAACTCAAATCTGATTGTTTTGGTGTAATAGTGGCACTTCCTGTATCATCTTGACCATCAGCTGTGCCTGTATTTGGCTGAGAATCAGGGTCAAACTGGTCAGATTTTGAAATTTCTGCTTTGTTTACTGTGATGACAGCTTGGGAAACCTGTCCTACAAACGTTAAAACTTTGGGCGTACCCACAGGAATACTCGCTACGGTTGCCGTCAGTGTTCCTGAAGTATTGGTAAAATCTGTACTTGAAACAAAATTAATTCCTGCTGGTAATACGTCACGCACCTCAACATTCGTTGCTACACTTGGCCCTGCATTATTTACCGTGATGGTATAAGTTACATTATCGCCAACATTTGGGGCAGGATTTGAAACCGCTTTTGTCAAGCTCAAATCAGCCTGTTGACCACCAATCAGAACACCTCCTGTATCATCCTGACCATCGGTTGTACCTGTATTGGGTTGAGAATCTGGGTCAAATTGGTCAGAAGCTAACACCTCTGCTTTGTTCAATATTTGTCCCGATTGTGTAACCGTTGCCACAAAAGTCAATACTTTTTGTCCTCCCGCAGTGATAGACGGAATATTATTAGAAATTAATGTTCCCGAAGTATTAACAAAATCAGAGCTACTGACAAAAGTCAATCCAGCGGGCAAAATATCTTTCACCTTTACATTGGTTGCATTGTCCGTTCCTTTGTTCGTAACTGTTATCGTGTAAGTAATATTTTCGCCTACATTCGGATTGGTTTTAGAAACCGTTTTGGTTAATTCTAAATCAGCCTGACGAACTCTAATTGACTCATTTTCGGTATCGTCTTCTCCATTATCCGTTCCGTTATTTGGCGTAGAATCTGAATCTGGCACATCACTACTGGCAATTTGTGCTTTGTTGGTAATTGTACCAGTACCTGTTACTTTCGCTTGGAAAGTAAAGGCTGTGCTGGTGTTTGGCTGAAGATTCGTAAATGTTCCCAGTAATGTTCCACCATTATTTGTTAGAGTCGAACTCGAAATAAACTCCAAACCAGCAGGCAAAGCATCCGCAATAGTTCCTGTTGTTACAGCGTTTGGTCCTGCATTAGAAACCGTTATCGTAAACGTAACTACCTCATTAGGATTTACGACTGAATTATTAACCGTTTTCACTAAACTCAAATCAGCTAATTTTCCTGCTATCGTAATATTATCGGTATCATCTTGTCCATCTTTTGTACCCGTATTTGGCTGAGAATCTGGGTCATATTGGTCAGATTTTGTTACTTCTGCTGCATTAGTCAATGCTCCTGATACCGTTACTTTGGCTACATAAGTTAATGTTCTCGAAGTACCCGCAGCGATGTTTAAACCACTTGCCGCTAATTCTTGACCAGAAACGGTAAAATCACTACTCGACACAAACGTCAAACCTGCTGGCATGATGTCTTTTACCTCCACATTCGTTGCCGTATTTGCACCTGCATTGCTCACAACGATTGAGTAAGTAACATTATCACCCACATTTACCGATAATGGATTGGCGGTTTTCACCAAAGATAAATCGGCGGTTTGTAAGGTAAGTGGTGCATCATCAGTATCATCCTGACCGTCTTCTGTACCTGTACTTGGCTGAGAATCGGGGTCAAATTGACCTGCTTTAATAATTTCAGCTTTGTTATTTATCGTTAAACTTCCATCTTTATTTTCTGGAGGATATACCAACGCTTGGAACGTCAAGGTTTGTGGCGTACCCACCGCAATTTTTAATGGATTGATATTAATTAACGTTCCTGCATTATCGTTAAAATCACCACTCGAAACGAATTTCAAGCCCGAAGGTAAAATATCTTGAATGTAAACATCCGTCGCAACACTTGGTCCCGCATTAGAAACGGTGATGGTATAAGTGACAATATCCCCCACATTCGGATTGGTATTGGAAACCGATTTTTGTAAACTCAAATCCGCTTGTTGTCCACCAATTAAAACACCTCCTGTATCATCCTGACCATCTTCTGTGCCTGTATTTGGTTGTGAATCAGGGTCGTATTGGTCTGATTTTGAAATTTCTGCTTTGTTTAAAATACTTCCTGCTTGGGTTACGGTTGCTACAAAAGTTAAACTTGTAGAAGCCCCCGATGCAATCGAAGCAATATTATTCGATAATAATGTTCCCGAAGTATTAGTGAAATTTGATGATGAAATAAAGGCCAAACCCGCAGGTAAAACGTCTTTGACTTGTACATTCGTTGCCGCTGAAGGGCCTGCGTTTGAAACCGTGATGGTATAAGTAATCGTTGAGCCTACATTTGGATTGGTATTTGAAACTGTTTTGGTCAAACTCAAATCTGCCTGTTGGGCATTAATATCTACCGAACCTCTATCGTCTTCAGTATTGGCTGTACCATTTCCGTGTGGCGAATCAGCATCTGGTTGGTCAGCTTTTGACACCTCCGCTGCATTCGTAGTCAAACCTGCTGATAAAACTTTAGCCACAAAAGTTACCGATGCAGAACCATTTACAGCAATACTCGGAATTGTTCCTGTTAATGTTCCTGAGACATTTGTTAGACTTGAAGAACTCACAAATTGTAAACCTGCTGGCAAAACGTCCTTCACTTCCACATTGGTAGCGGTGTTTGGTCCTGCATTGTTTACCGTAATGGTATAAGTAATATTCTCGCCAACGTTGGGGTTTGTTTTTGAAACTGTTTTAGTCAAGCTCAAATCTGCCTGATTCTGAATTGTTACTGGCGTTGGCGTACTTCCCGTTGGCGTTGGGTCTGTTCCGTTATTAGATATATCCGTTGTACCTCCGCCCGTTGTACCTGTGGCAGAAGCAGTTACGCTATTCAAGAAATTATTGCTTCCTGTATAACCGTTCAATTTTATATTTACCGTAAATGAATACGTATTGCTTGCGTTAGGGGCTAATGTTCCCGTGCCTGACAAAAGATTTTGTGCCGATGGTGTTCCTAAGAATCCTGCATTTAAGTCGGCTGCTCCTGTTTTGCTCACTACTGAATACGTAATTGGCGATGGGAAAGTCGTGGCTAAATTCTCCGTTACCTGAACATTATTTAAGATAACGTTTCCGTAGTTTTTCGTAATTACCTGATAAGTAACATTATAACTTCCGTCACTTTGCAAAACAGGTGAGCCAACCACCGATTTGGCAACCCCAATAATTGGGTTTGAAATCGTTACGGGCGTTGGCGTATTTTCTCCATTATCTCCTGCATAACCATTTGAATTAGGGTCAATGGCAGCTTCTATGCCGTTATTTGATAAATCAGAAACCGTTTGTCCCGTTGGGTTTACACCCGTTGCGGTTGCTTGATTATTGAATATTGTTTGGGTCGAACCATTTAACGTAACTCGTACCGTGAACGTAATGGTACGAGACTGCCCTGCCGTTAATACTGATGTATTTGAGGCATTTACGAGTAATAAATTTAATGCCGATGTTCCGTTATAAGCACTTTCGGCTGATAATGGAGCAAGTGTTTGTGGTGCTTGAGAAATCGTATAAGTAGCTGGAATTGGGAATGTTACCGACAAATCGTCGGTTAGTTGCACACCTGTAAGCGTTACGTTTCCGATATTTTTTACCGTAACCGTATATGGCACATCATAAACACCATTACTTACTAAAACAGGTGTTCCTGCTGATTTTGCTACACCAATATTTCCATTTATAATTGTTACTGGTGTTGGCGTATCTTCTCCAAAGTCTTTCGGATTTCCATTTCCATTAGGGTCAATAGCATTTGTTCCTCCATTATTTGAAATATCCGAAGGAGAACTTACCGTGCCACTCGCATTAGTTGCTCCTGCTGAAGCTGAGTTATTGAAAAGTGTTTGTGCGGAACCATTTAGATTAATTCTCACGGTAAAATTTATCGTCTGAGTTGCTCCAATTGCTAAAGTTGAAGAAGTTGACACCAATAAATTTTGATTGGTGTTACCATCGAATCCACTATTAATTATTAATGGCGAAGTTGCTGATTTTGCAGTAATTGAATAGGTTACTGGACTCGCAAAAGTGCTATTCAAATTATCAGTCACTTGAACATTTGACAAGGCAACATTACCCAAGTTTTTCACTGAAATTGTGTAAGGAACATCATATACCCCATTACTTACCAAAACAGGCGTACCCGCTGATTTTGCCAGACCAATTACTGGATTATCATTACAACTTACATTGGCGGTGGTAGCATTGGTACAGCCCGTTACGACATCTTTTATAGTAATGGTATAAGCTCCATTGGCTAAATTACTGAATACATTAGAGGTTTGGAATGAACCTGTATTTAAGGCATAATTCAGTGTTCCACCCGTTGGGTTGGTTAAACCTGTCACCGTAATTACACCCGTTCCTACACCACCTACACACGAAGGCGTAGCAGAAGCCAATGTTGGTTTCGGACGAACCGTAACGGTCATTTCATCGTAAGAAGTACAATTTCCTGATGCACCAATCGCCCAACGGTATTTATAAGTTCCTGATAATAAACCCGTTACGGTGGTAGAAGGAGAATTAACATTGGTAATAATTTCTGGTGAACCTGATGGTCCTGATACTTTCGACCAAGTTCCTGTACCAATTGCTGGGGTATTTCCAGTCATTGTAAGGGTTTGTCCTTCACAGATTGTCTGGCTTGCTCCTGCCACCGCTGGTGTTGGTGACGCTACAATATTGACAACGATATCATCAAAAGAAGTCTGGCAATCATTCGGAGAATTTACTCCCGTAGAAACCGTCCAACGGAAAGTATATTGTCCTAAATCCGTTCCAACCACTTGCGAAGTTGGAGAATTGGGGGATAAGAAAGTTACATTCGCATTGGCAGCTGGCTTAGAAATTTGTGTCCAAGTTCCCGTTCCTGCGCTTGGAATAGTAGCGTTTAAGTTTACGGGAGAAAACTGACAAACAATTTGGTCAGCTCCTGCATTGGCGGTACTCGGAACGGATAAGTTATTGATTATAACGGTATCACGAGAAATACAGCTTCCCGAAGTTATCGTCCAAATATATTTATAAATTCCTGGAGAAAGACTCAATGCCGTCGTCGCAGGACTCGTTCCTGATGCAGGAGAGAAAACAGAATAAGGCGAGTCAGGCGTTTTTGACCACGCACCTGTTCCTACTGTTGGCGTATTACCAATAATATTTGCGGCAGTTCCGTTACAAATCGTCTGGTCAATTCCTGCATTGGCAGGTGTTGGAGCAGGGTCTGGAACATTAATAGTAACCTCATCAAACGATGGTGTACAAGGTCCATTTGAAATTGTCCATCTAAAAACATAAGAACCAGAAGCATCCAATCCCGTAATATCAGTCGTTGCTGACTGTGGATTTAAAATCGTTGGGGTTGGTAGAGTAGTTGGCGTTTTTGAGATTAGCGTCCACATACCTTGTCCAACGGTTGGTACATTACCCGTCATTTTTACCGTTGGCGGACATACCGTTTTGTCAACCCCAGCATTCGCTACTGTTGGTGTTTGGAAATTTTCAATTCTAACTTCATCCCCAATTATACAAGTTCCATTCGTAATTGTCCATTTCAATAAGTACAAACCGTATTTATTGATAGTACCAATATTTAAAGAGCCATTAGGCGTTGTGGCATTTGTTAAAGTAGCATTTGAAGTACCCGTTGGTTGAGACAAAATTGTCCATAAACCCGTTTGTCCTGCTGGTATTGGATTTGGCGATATATCATTAGCAGCATTCAAATTGATGGCTGTTCCTTCGCAAAATTGTTTATCCAAACCTGCATTTGGTGTACTTCCTGCTGCTGATACATTCAAGACTACTTGGTCAGCAGTTGGAGCAGGACAAGTGCTTGCATTGGCATTTTTGATGACGGTATAACTAAAAACGTATTGTCCAGTGGTCAAACCCGTCACAACTGCCGCATTAGATGGTAAAGCCGTTGGAGTAATAGTTTGTGTGCCTGGACCTGAGATTTTTGTCCAAGTTCCCGATGGACCATTTCCTGTTAAAGTGGCAGAATTACTCAAACATACGTTTTGGTCAGCTCCTGCATTTGAAGCCTCTTGAACGTAAATATCAATATCGTCAGTTGTAACTGGGCAGTTTGCACCTCCCGAAACCGTCCATCTCAATTTATAATTTCCTTGTACTAAACCCGAAACCGTTGTCGATGGAGAGGTATTGCTCGAAAAACTAACCGCAGAAGGCGTATTCCCAACAACAGACCAAGCACTTTGACTAACAGCATTAATGGCATCGGCGGTGATGGCAACACTGGTAGCTGTTGGACATACCTGTAAACTCGTTGCTACAATGTTGGCTACACTTATTGGTTCAGAAACTTTGATGGTTACATCCGCTTGTGTACCGTTGGTACATGAACCGTTTGTAATCGTCCATCTAAAAACATAATCACCTGGGGCTAAAGCAGTCACGGAAGTAGCAGGGTTATTTACACTTACAATATTAGCTTGGGCAGGGCCAGAAACCTGTGTCCAAGTACCAATTCCTGCCCCTGCATTATTTCCAGCAAGGGTTGTGGATGTTCCACAAAGTGTTTGTGTTGAACCTGCTACTGCCGTTGGTAGAGCAGAATTGACAGTTACTTGTACGGTATCATTTGAACTACAAAATCCATCTGTAATTGTCCAAACAAATTTATAAATACCTGCTTGCAAACCTGTTGCTTGTGCATTTGCCTGACTATCAGTTGGACTAAAACTTGGCGTAGCACTTCCTGCTGGCTGACTAACAGTTGTCCAAGCTCCAGTATTTGGCGAAGCTGGAGCTACTGCCCCAAGCGTTACACTTGTACTACCCACGGCAGCACAAATATCAAGACCTGCATTCGCATCTCCAGGACCTGGAGAATTATTAGTAGTAACAACTGAAACATCGGCGGCGGCGGTACAAACACCCGTTCCCGTTTGAGGCGTACTTACCACAGTCCATTGCAATTGATACGTTGTATTAGGCAAAAGGTTTTTGAGTTTTGCAAAAGGGTCATTCACATTGGTAAATGTTGGTGCAGTTCCTGCTGGAGACTGACTAACAACTGTCCAAGTTCCCAATTGTCTTTTCAAAGGAATATTCGCTCTTAATTGTGCAGACGTACCAACACAGGTAGAAATTTGGTCTGCTCCTGCATTAGCTATTGGTGGAACACGTACTGTTACAACAACATCATCAAAGGTTTTTGTACAATTAGGTCCATTATCAATTGTCCATCTAAAAGTATAATCGCCTGTTTGTAAATTAGAAATATTGGCGGTATTTGAACTTACATCTGAAAAAGTGGCTAATGAAGGACCTGCCATTTGAGCCCACTTTCCTCTTCCGATACTTGGTGTATTACCTGCCAAATTAGTGCTACCTACTCCACATGACAAAATTTGGTCTGTTCCTGCATTTGAACCTGTCGGAGAGGAAGAAACCGTTACTTTAACATCATCAGTGGCAGTTTGGCAAGTTGAGCTTGGAGGGGAGTTTCTTGTAAAACGAACTACATAATCTCCTGCAACTAATCCCGAAAGAACTTGTGGGCTTGCTGTGGCATTTGCGGGTAATGTCATAACCGCTGACGGCCCTGAAATAATTTGATATTGGGTGTAAAGCCCTCCTGATTGCGTATAAGGCAATGAAACTGTAGTAACATTACAAGCCAATGCTTGGTCAACTCCTGCATTAATCGAAGGAGGAGTTTGATTATACACCTGTACTGTTCCAGTAGTAGAACAACCCGTAGCAGCATTAGTAATTGTATATCTAAATTGATAAGAAGCTCCAGAAACTAAACCCGTTACAGAAGTAGTTGAAGACGTTGGCGATACAATAACTGGTGTTCCGCCACCATTAGTAATTAAAGTCCATTGAACAGTTTCACCTGTAAATGAAGGCACAGGGCCATTCAGTACCACCGAAGTACGTCCATCACAAAAAGAAACATCGGGTATTGTACCTACTTGTGTAATTGATTGTGATGGCGGAGGAATTACAACCGTTACTTCATCAAACCCATTAACACAAGGGCCACTTGCCGTTAAACGAAATACATAAGTACCTTCTTTTAAATTACAAACTTGTGGATTTTTTATAGTAGCATTAGAAAATGTAGCGATTGTAGGGCCGCTCACTTGCGACCACGTAGTTGTCTGTCCACCCGTTCCATTGCCTTCAAAAGTACCACTTAAATTAACACAGGTTGAAACTGAATAACAAGCTACATTAGAGGCAATATTTTGGTCAGGGCCAGCATTCACAACCGACACCCCTCCTCTATTCGTAATAATTACATCATCTGTAACGGTACATCCGTTGGTACTGATAATAGAATATCGTAAAGTTGTAGTACCTGCACTGGTTTGAGGAAGTGTTATCGTCGGGTTCGATACCGTTGTACTACTAAGAGAAAGTCCAGCATTATTAACGCCAATAATTTGCCATAAAACAGTCTCTCCTGCGTTGACAGGGCTATTACCAGTAATCGTATAAGCACCTGGACAATACGTCACATCAGGCCCTGCATTTGATATAGTGATTGGTTTTACCGTAACCTTCACTTCATCAAAAACAGTTTCTTCGTCTTCACAAAGAGCAGTTAAACGAAATGTATATGTCTGATTAGGTGTTGCTCCAAGAATGATAGGATTAACAATATTCGGATTTGAAATAACAACAGAAGGTCCCCCCACTTGCGTCCACGTAATTGCTGGTGTATAACCTGCTACCGCCGAAGAAGCCGTTCCTGCTAATTGAATCGTTTGATTTGCACAATAAGTTGCATCAACGTTTGCATTAACGGTACAGTTTTGAGCCTGTAATACAGATGGAAAAAAAATACATAAAAATGCAATGATGCTAAGAGCAAATGATGTCTTCTGCGAGATTTTTGAAAATATGCGTTTACGAAATATCGCTACTATGGGATAGATTGTTACTTTAATCATGGCGTTGATTTTCAGTGCTTTATAAAAGATATTAAATAAAATTGTATAGCAAGTAGTTAAAACGTTGCTAAAATGATGCCAAAAAGGTTTTTAGCCGTTTAGCACTCCGCTTAAATACCCTAATTGATAGTTTCAGAAAGCGATAAAAAGAGAAATAATTGTGCAAATGACTTGAAATTTCGGAATTTTGTAATCTTTACCAGATGTATTAATAAAAAACCAAAATGACTGATTACATTTTAAGAATTGATTGCCCCGACGAGAAAGGGCTTGTGCATAAAATTACAGGAGTGCTTTTTTTCAATAATCTTAATGTTGAACGAACGGACGAGTTTGTGGACGTTGACAACAATTTATTTTTCATGAGAATTGCCTTCTCTGGAAATTGTGACCCTG
>JAAFIU010000315.1 GCA_013298805.1 Cytophagales bacterium
ACTGCATTAATGTCTCATTTACCACCATTCCGCCATCAACTCGTAAAGATGAAATTTCAATATCTGAATCCTTTTCCATCGCTTCCAAAACTTCTAAAGTCTGAAAAGCAGTTGCTTCTAAAGCGGCTCTGGCAATGTGTGCTTTGTTGACGTAGCGAGTCAAACCTGTGATAACACCACGAGCATCGGCTTTCCAATACGGAGCGTACAAACCCGAAAAAGCAGGGACAAAATAACATCCGCCGTTGTCCTCTACGGAATTAGCTAAAGTTTCAATATCCGAACTCTTTTCGATGAGTCCCAAATTATCCCGAAGCCATTGAACCAATGCCCCCGTAATGGCAACCGAACCTTCCAAAGCATAATTAACTGGCTCATTACCAAATTGATAGGCAACCGTTGTGAGCAAGCCAAAATTGGAAGGCGTGATTTTTGTTCCTGTATTCATCAACATAAAGCAACCCGTTCCATAAGTATTTTTGGCTTCGCCAGGGGCAAAACACGTTTGTCCAACCAAAGCTGCTTGTTGGTCGCCCAAGTCACCCGCAACGGGTACGCCTGCAAGCACACCACGAGCAATTCCGTAGATTTCACTACTTGATTTAATCTCGGGTAACATCGCTTTGGGAATATTGAGGGTTTCGAGAATGGCATCATCCCAAGCAAGCGATTTCAAATCCATTAATTGGGTACGGCTGGCGTTGGTTACGTCTGTAATGTGGATTCCGCCTTCAATTCCGCCCGTCAAATGCCAAATAATAAATGTGTCCATGTTCCCGAAAATGGCATCGCCTTTCTCGGCATCGGCACGTAAGCCTTCAACGTTTTCTAAAAGCCAAACGATTTTTAATCCGCTAAAATAAGTGGCTAATGGTAAACCCGTTGAAGCTCTAAAACGGTCTGCTCCGCCATGTTTGGCTAATTCTGCCACCATATTTCCGACACGAGTGTCTTGCCAAACGAGTGCATTGTAATAGGGTTTTCCCGTGTGACGGTTCCAAACTACGGTGGTTTCTCTTTGATTGGTGATGCCCACAGCGGCAATGTCACTAACTGAAAGGTTAGCTTTTCCTAATGCCAAACCGATAACTTCTTGGGTATTTTGCCAAATTTCGTCGGTATCGTGTTCTACCCAACCTGCGTGCGGGTAAATCTGAGCGTGTTCCTTTTGTCCGACTGAAATTTGATTTCCTTGTTTGTCAAAAATAATAAAGCGAGTGCTGGTTGTGCCTTGGTCAATTGAGCCGATGTACATGAATCTTAGTTTTTGATTAATAGATTCGTAAAGATATAAAATATCATTAAGGCAAGATAATTTATGAAGATAAGTTGTTGTAAAATGAAGCTAAACTTAGGAATTATACGTTGCGAGCGACCGATAGGGAATCGTTCAAGTTTTTAACTGAACACATTTTAGGTACAAGTGAAGCTACGCTTAACACTTGCACCAGTTGGGGTAACTAATTTATGATGTAAATATTTCATCTACAATTTATTATACTATGAATATTATATTTTAATATTGTAACTATTATTCATAAATATATTTAATACCTGTGAAGCAAATCTATGGCGATTTTTGATATTAATAGTAACTACATTAAGCAGAATAAATACGATAAGTATGATAAAGTTGTAAATATTGAGTTTGGTTCTGGAAAAAATTATTTTGGGAAATGTGAATACCCAGAGTGTTACCTTACAGATAAAAATATTCCTCAATCACCGCATTTTATGGAATGCTTACCTGATTACCATGAGGCAGATTGTCATTATATTGATTTTGCTTGTGATTTTTATGACCATAATTTTTATGGACGATTATTTCAAAAAATTATTTTATGTAACCCATTTGGATTTGGTTATCAGTTGTCAGAAGGTAGATTATTTTTTAATAGAGCTGGTGACTTGTTAGATAATAATGGTCAAATTATAATAATCTGTAGTAAGACTAACCCACATGTTAAAAAAAAATTATTAGACTTTTATTTAAGCACTAATAACCCTTTGTGGAAATCAAGGTATGACTTTGAAATAGAACATTTTGAAGTAATGGACAATGAACATTACATACGAAAGCAATATAAATTCAAACAATCTTGTTTAATTAAAGATGCTACTCCTGATCAAAAAATCATAATTAAAAAAATCAGCACTTAATAAAATGAATACATTTGAAAACATACAACTCACAACAAGCTATAAAAATGCTTCTTACAAGAGCATGTTAGGAAATCACCTGACATCAGTATTGGACTTGGTGCTTGGTGATTCGGATGAAATTCAAACGTCAGATAAAAGTTTTAAATTTTCAAATGGACTTTATTGGGAATGCATTGAGCAAATTTATGAGAAGAACTTTGATAAAATATCTGAAGAATTGGAAGAGAAACTCATAATTCAAAAAGCAAGTTTATATGAAATGATTATAAGTAAATTGGGAACATTCTATAAGGAGAATGATTTATTATTAATGAAAAGTATAGATTTTACGGTAAGTAATTACTTTGATAATATTCTTTTTAAAGATATTCTAAGTGAAGAAAATCCCTGGAGTTATTGTGATAAAATATTTACAGAAAAGCATTTATTGTATTCATTTTCAGACAATAGAGATGAGTATAACAGAATCACACGAAATAAGAGTAAAGAAAGTGAACTAAGTAAAGATTTAACAATAGGGGTTTTAAGAAAAGGTTTAAGAAGTGATTATGGAGTTGGATATATTAAAGATAACTTTGCCCTTAGAAAACTCTTTTTAGATATTTTAGATGAAGATAATTACGATAGTAAAAATCCCATTAAATTAAATGAAATATATAAATTATTTAGGAGTACATTGGAGATTTCAGAAGAAGATTTACCAGATAATGGAATTCGAAACTGGATATTAAAACCATTAAAAAGTATAACAAAAATTGGTTCAAGCAAAGAGGGGTATTTTATAATAAGAAATGAAGAAGATTTATATATGTCATATAGAAGTCATTATAACAATTATTTAGGATTTTATGAAACATTGGAAAAGCATAGAAAGTATTCTGAAAAATTAAATACATCTTATGCTGATAAATTTAACAAGCATATCAAAGAATAGATACAAAAATACATTAGCAATAGTTGTTTCTACACGCTATTACTAATGTATTCTTCATTACAATATCTTCCTACAACCCCTTCGCCTCTTCCCAATACACATCCATTTCTGCCAAAGTCATTTCGGGTAGGGTTTTGCCTAATTCTTTTGCTCTTGATTCTAAATGATTGAAGCGTTTGATGAATTTTTTATTGGTGCGTTCCAATGCCGTTTCTACGTTGATGTTGATAAAACGGGCATAATTGACCAATGAAAACAGTAAATCGCCAAATTCTCCTTCGGCTTTTTCCACATTGATGGCTTCGTTATCCACCACATTAAATTCATTTTTGAATTCTTCCATTTCTTCCTCTACTTTCTCCCAAACCTGCGATTTTTCTTCCCAGTCAAAACCCGCACCACGAGCTTTTTCTTGAATCCGCATGGCTTTTACTAAGGCTGGCAACGAAGCAGGTACGCCACCCAAAACCGATTTATTGCCACCGCCTTCTTTTAGTTTAATGGCTTCCCAATTTTGCTTAACTTCTTGCTCATTTTCCACTTTCACATCGCCGTATATGTGCGGGTGACGGTGGATGAGTTTCTCGCAAATGGCATTCAAGACATCGGCAACATCAAAAGTATTTGTCTCCGAAGCAATCTTTGAATAAAACACCAAATGGAGCATAATATCGCCAATTTCCTTCTTGATTTCCTGCATATCTCCTTCCATAATGGCATCCGAAAGCTCGTAAGTTTCTTCAATGGTCAGGTGTCTTAGACTTTCGATGGTCTGTTTTTTATCCCACGGACATTGCTCACGGAGTTCATCCATGATGGTTAGCAGGCGGTCAAAAGCCATTAATTGAGACTGGCGTTTTTCGGGTAATTTATTGAAAGTTTCGTTCATTTTCTTGTTGTTATTTTGCAAAGATAAAGCTAAAAATCAAGCATTTTCACTCAGTCCGCATTGATTGAAGCACCCACCAAACGAATTTCTCCGTAGCTATAATCCGACCCCAAAGCCTCTTTTAAAGCAGAGCCTTTCAAGTCGGAATTTTCTAACATAAATTCTCTGATAATTTTAATTTTTTGCTTATCCATGATGTCGCTCACGTCCAAAAGTCCTTTTTTTACGAATTCGCCAAGGTGTCCTTCAATCGTGGAAGCGGACAAATTCCGTATTTCGGCAATTTCAGCAATGGTTTTTCCTTCTTTGAAATAATTGTAGCTCATCTCATGCGTCGCACCTTTTATGACTGTTTTCTTTGGAGGTTTAACTTCTCTGACGATATTATTCGTTTCAATGTCGTTTGTCTCACAAAACTCGTTGATGATGTCTAAAATTTCATCACCAAATTGTTGCACTTTGATTTTTCCCAAACCGCTAATTTTAGCTAAATCTGCCTTGTTTCGGGGCATTTCATCGGCTAAACTTTGCAAGGCTTTTTGGGCCAAAACCATGTATTTTTCAATGTTTTTGTCGTTGGCAACACTATCTCGCCAAACTCTCAATTGATTGAATAAATCGGTACTATTTCCGCTTGTTTCTGTTGTTTTTTGACTTCTAAATAATCGTGTTTTTTCAGCTTCAAAATCAAGAGAAATATTGGCTTTTGTGGTTAAAAAAATGGTTGAATCAAAGCCATTTTGATTACTTTTCAAGAGCATTAATTTCTCAAAAGTATTCTTCAAACTTTGTTCCCAAATCTTTCCAATGTTATTTCTTGTTTCTTTATTATCGCAAGCTAAATCAATG
>JAAFIU010000160.1 GCA_013298805.1 Cytophagales bacterium
GTGGCAAAATCCACGTTTCGATAGTATTTTTACTAAGTATTCCCATTTTGTGATATTTTATGATTTAGCACCACAAAATTCTCACTTATTTGGGAATATTTTTCAAAAGTTTAAACAGCTTCAATATCTAAATGTTGTATTGAGTTTTGACCACACGTCAAAGACTTTAATTTTACATTTTTACTTACATTTAAAGTTGTCAATTTATTATTCCTACAGACTAATTCTTTTAAGTTTAAGTTTTTACTTACATCTAAAACCATTAATTGGTTTTCACTACAATCTAAGAATTCTAATTCATGGAATACCTCTATTCCAACAAGACTATTAATTTTAAATTTCCACAACCTTACATCTATTTTTTTTACTCCACGAGCATCATCAACATTCATTTTACCATTTACTACGCCATCTTTATCAATTTTATTATCAATTAAATACTTTTCAAAGTTGGCATCAGGAATGTTTATAAAAGATTGTCTTTTAATCATTGCTAAATTATTCGAAGTGCTTAATACACTTACAATAGCAAAAAGTAGTAGTGAATTTTTCATCTGAAAATTAGTTAAGTTTATGCAAATGGGTAACATTCAAGGAATCTTAAATTCATGTAAGCATTAGATAATCATTTTTTAAATATTTATCTAAAGAATAAAACCAATACTGTGTCAACAATTAAGCCCTCTTTTTACACTTGTGTTGTTAGTCGAAAAAAATAAAACGGCACTATTTAGAGAATTTCTAACAAAATAAAAACTCCGCAACACCAATCTATAAAATCAGCGTTACAGAGTATCTGTCTCACCTTTTTACCCAAACTATTTCACAACCGAAAATTTATAAATCGTAGTCGTTTTATAAGTTTCGTTTGGTTTCAAAACAGTTGTTGGGAAAGCTGCTTGGTTTGGAGAATCTGGACAATGTTCTGATTCTAAACATAAAGCAAAGCGTTTTGGATAGTTTACGCCACCTTTTCCTGTCAATTTACCGTCCAAGAAGTTTCCTGTGTAAAATTGAATGGCAGGTTCTGTCGTTAAAACTTCCATTTTACGTCCTGATGTTTTATCAACAACTGTAGCCGCAAGACTCAATTCGTTGCCTTCTTTTTTATTCAAAATCCAAGCGTGGTCATATCCTCCACCTAATTTAATTTGCTCGTCTTTTTCGTCATTAATTCCTTTGCCAATTACTGTTGGACTTGTAAAATCAAACACAGTTCCTTTCACCGCACGAAGTTCTCCCGTTGGAATTAAGCCTTTATCAACAGGTAAAAATCTATCCGCATTCAAAGTAACTTCATGGTCAAGAATGTTGTTTTTTGAAGCAGAAAGGTTAAAATACGAGTGATTTGTCAAGTTGATAATTGTCGTTTTGTCAGTCGTTGCTGAGTAATCAATCTTCAAAGAATTGTCTTTTTGCAAAGTATAAACTACCGTTACATTCAAATTTCCTGGGTAGCCTTCCTCTCCGTCTTTGCTCAAATAAGTCAATTTCAAAGCAGGTTCTTCGCCTTCAATTGGCTCAGCATTCCACAAAACTTTATCAAAGCCAACAACGCCACCGTGTAAGTGATTTAAGTTATTGTTATTGGTTGCCAAAGTGTATTCTTTGCCTTCTAATTTGAATTTACCTTTTGCAATTCTATTGCCATAACGACCAATTAAAGCTCCGAAATATGGAGGAGGTGTTAAATATCCCGCTAAAGAATCAAAACCCAAAACGATGTCCTCGTATTTTCCGTCTTTGTCAGGGGCAGTCCAGTGCGAAACTACGCCACCGTAATTAGTAATTTTCACTTCCATACCATTGGCATTTTTCAATGTGTATGAGTCAGCAGTACGTCCATCGGGAAGATTTCCAAATGATGTTTTTTCTATTTTATTCACAGTTACAGAATCTTTTTGTTGATTGTCTTCAGTTTTTTTACTCGTGCAACTTTGTAAAGCTACAATACCGATGGCAAGCGTAATGAATGATTTTATTTTCATGTTAATATCGTTTTTGGGGTTGAGTTTTAACTTGTTTATGATTTTACGGAAGTCGTCCTTTTGAAGGACGACTTCCGTATCTATGATATTATTTTCATGTTAATATTGTTTTTGGGTTTGAGTTTTAACTTGTTTATAATTTTACGAAAATCGTCCTTTTGAAGGACGACGTCCGTATCTCCGGGGTTATTGAATTTCAAGATTACCAGAAAATGAAGTAAATAATACTAAAAATGGCAATTATTAAAATTGAGCCATAACGAAAAATAGGTTCAACTTTAAACCATTCTTTATTTACTTCAAATGCGTTCGGGTTATCTTTTCCTTTCGATTCAATTAAACTAATCGTTACGTGAACCAATGAACAAATCCAGAATACAACGCCCATACGGTTCATGAATGGGAATTCAGGGAATTGATAATTTATCCAAGAAGATAAAGCAATACTCAAAATAGCCGCCGTTAAAGCACCGTTCGCCGTTGCCTTTTTCCAGAAGAAACCTAACAAGAAAATACTCAAAATACCCGGAGAAATGTATCCTGTATAAACTTGGATATACTCAAATGCTTGTCCGAAGTTTCTCAATAATGGACTCACTACCAAAGCAATCGCAAAAGCCACGATGATAGCAACTCTCCCAGTCCAAACCGTTTGCTTTTCAGTAAGATTTTTATTGAAATATTTACGGTGAATATCTAATACATAAATCGTTGAAATACTGTTGGCTTTACCCGCCAAACTTGCTACAATCGCTGCCGTTAATGCTGCAAAAGCCAAACCTTTCAAACCAACAGGTAAAAGATTTAATAATACTGGATAAGCATTATCTGGCTTAACAATTCCGTCTTGCGTTATTCCGTTTACAATTGAAGCATCCGCATTTTCTTGGAAAATTACGTAAGCTGCCAATCCTGGAAGAACAACGATAAATGGCATTAACATTTTCATAAAACCTGCAAATAAAACGCCATTTCTTGCCGTCGAAATATCTGCACCCAACGCTCTTTGCGTCATGTATTGGTTACAACCGAAATAGTTAAGGTTATTCACCCATTGTCCACCGATAATAAACATCATAATTCCCGGTAATTGACGATACGCATCAATAAAACCTCCTCTACCATCGTGAACTTGATATTGATTTGGGGTAAAAATCATGTGTAAGTGACTATCAGCTTTTTCTTTAATTAAGCTTAAACCTTCTAAAACACCCGAACCAGTACCCACTTTATCAGATAATAAATCAAGGGCTAAGTATGTCGTTGCTAATCCGCCAAAAATCAAGCAAACTACTTGAATAACATCGGTATAGCCAATCACTTTCATACCGCCTAAGGTAATAATTACGGCAAAAACAGTTAGGAATAAAGTACAAGTCATAAAGCTTAAACCTGTCATTTTTTCTAAGCTAATTCCTCCTAAATAAATGATTGAAGTTAAGTTCACAAAAATGTATAAAAACAACCAGAATACAGCCATAATTGTCGCTAAACGTTCATCATAACGTTTGGCAAGAAATTGTGGCATGGTATAAATTTTATTCCGCAGGTACATTGGAAGAAAATAAACTGCAACGATGATTAACGAAACGCCACCTAATAATTCATAAACAGAAATAGCAATTCCTAATTGAAATGCCTGTCCGCTCATACCAATAAATTGTTCCGCAGAAATATTTGAAGCGATAATCGAAGCACCAATTGCCCACCATGTCAGTGAACCTTCGGCAAGGAAAAAGTCTTTTGAGTCTCCGCCGCCTTGCTTACCTTTGTTTTTGTAAACCCAGTATCCATAACTGGAAACAATGACAAAATAGATAAAGAAAATGCAGTAGTCGAGGGTTTCTAATCCAAGTTTCATAAGTTGTTGTTTTTGAGGAGTGGTATCACGAGAGTTTTCCCGTGAAATATTTAATCAATTCACAGGAAAGATTCCTGTTTAACATCCTTGACCGTAATAGGCGTTTTTGCCATGTTTACGTTCAAAATGTTTCATTCTAAGGGTGTCTTTAATGCGTGGTGTTAGTGGATTTATCTGTAAAGTCAGATAAGCCATACGAGCAACTTCTTCCAATACTGCGGCATTATAAACTGATTTTTGAGCGGTTTTTCCCCAAGTAAATGGCCCATGATTTTGCAATAAAACCATTTCCATTTCTTTGTGTGATAACTGTTTATCTCTAAAACAATCAAAGATTTGATTTCCTGTTTCATACTCATAATCCCCCTCAATCATTTCATCTGTTAGCACTGCTGCACAAGGAATGTCTTGATGAGTGTGGTCGGCATGAGTAGTTCCAAAAATGGGAATATCCTTTCCTGCTTGAGCCCAAGCCACTGCATAAGTGCTGTGTGTATGCGTAATTCCACCAATATCTTCCCAATTTTTGTATAATTGAGCGTGGGTTTTTGTATCAGAAGATGGACGCATTGCTCCTTCCACCACTTTGGCATCATAATCCATAATTACAATGTCTTCTGGTCTCAGCAAGTCATAATCAACGCCACTTGGTTTGATGGCGAAAACGCCTTTTTCTCTATCAACTGCACTTACATTTCCGAAGGTAAATAATACTAAGCCCAATTTTGGAAGCATCATATTTGCCTCAAAACATTCTTCTTTTAGGGTTTTGTATAAACTCATAATGGTATATTTCTTTTTAAATAATTATGATAATCAGGAATGATTGCGTCATATTCGTTGTGCATCAAAGGCGATGTCAGTATAAAATCAGCCGTAGCACGGTCGCAAGCAACAGGAATATTCCAAACCACACCCAATCGTAATAAAGCTTTAATATCAGGGTCGTGCGGTTGAGCTTCCATTGGATCCCAAAAGAAGAAAAGCATATCAATTTTTCCTTCGGCAATCAAAGAACCAATTTGTTGGTCGCCACCTAATGGGCCACTCAAAAACTTAGTCACGTGAACATCAAGGGATTCTTCTAAAAGTCTTCCAGTTGTACCCGTTGCAAAAAGTTGATGTTTTGAAAGAACAGTTCTGTTATAAAATGCCCAATCAATTAAATCATCTTTTTTGTTGTCATGAGCCACTAAAGCAATTCTTTTACGAGCGTCTAATTTTCTAATGATGTTTTTGTTTTCTGACATTTTGATTTTGGAATTGGTTAATGTAGGGATGAATGGTATTCGTCTATGGTATCATTTAAGGGAGTGGACGAATGCTATTCGTCCCTACCACAAAATAACATAAAATCAGAATTACCTAAAAGCAACCTCATTATATCTCAACTCATTTTTCAAGCCACGGATTGTCGTGTCTTTGTCAATGATTACCAATTCAACGTTTAACATATCGGCTAAATCTTCGATGTATTCAGTGGTAAGTGTCTGACTGTAAACGGTATGGTGAGCACCTCCCGCCAAAATCCATGATTGTAAACCTACTTCCATGCTTGGTTGTGGTTTCCATAAAGCACGAGCCGTTGGTAATTTCGGGAATTCTTCAGTTACTTTGACGGCATCGACTTCGTTTACAATTAATCTAAAACGATTTCCCATATCAACTAATGAAACATTAATTGCAGGCCCTTCTTGACCGTTAAAAACTAAACGAACAGGATCTTCTTTGCCACCAATGCCCAATGGGTGAACTTCACATTTTACGATTCCGTCGGCAATTGATGGGCAAATTTCAAGCATGTGAGAACCCAAAACCATTGGATTAGCAGGATTAAAATGGTAAGTATAATCTTCCATAAACGAAGTTCCACCATTCATTCCGCTTGACATTGCCTTCAAAATGTGAACCATTGCTGAAGTTTTCCAGTCGCCTTCGCCACCGTAACCATAACCAGCCGCCATCATGCGTTGTGAACCAATTCCTGGCAATTGACGCATTCCGTGTAAATCTTCAAATGTATTGGTGTAAGCTGAATAACCTCCGTCTTCTAAAAATGCTTTTAAACCTAATTCAATTCTTGCTGCTTCTACTAAAGACGAACGCATTGCTCCACTGTTTGCCAATGAAGACATCATTTGATAAGTTGCTTCGTACTCTTTAATTAAAGTTTGGATTTCTGCATCCGAAATTTGATTGATTACTTTTACTAAATCTCCAACGGCATAGGTATTTACTTCAAAGCCAAATTTCATTTCAGCCGACACTTTGTCTCCGTCTGTAACCGCCACGTAACGCATATTATCGCCAAAACGAGCCACTTTCATGGTTTTCATTTTGTACTTTCCTACCGCCACACGTGACCAAATATTAATTTTTTCAAGCACTGATTCTGCTTGCCAGTGACCAACCACAACTTTACGGTTGATACGCATTTTAGACATGATATGTCCAAATTCACGGTCACCATGAGCCGACTGGTTAAGGTTCATGAAATCCATGTCAATATCTGAATATGGAATATCACGGTTAAACTGAGTGTGTAAATGCAACAATGGCAATTGAAGAATATTCAAGCCATTAATCCACATTTTTGCAGGCGAAAACGTGTGCATCCATGCGATAATACCAACACAATTTGGCGTTGCGTTAGCTTCCTTACAAATAGCTGTAATTTCTTCCGTTGATTTCACAACAGGTTTAAAAATCACCTTTAGCGGAACGCCGCCCGCAGTATTTTGCGAAGAATTATCAAGATAATCAGCGATGATTTTTGAATGTTCATCAACTTGACGAAGGGTTTCTTCTCCGTATAAATGTTGGCTACCTGTTACAAACCAAACTTCAAAACTCTTTAGATTAAGCATTATTTTCAGTGAATTTTCCTAATTTTTGATATTTTTCGTATAATTTTTTATAAACTTCAACTGCTTCTGGACGTGGTGTGTAATTGGCATCAAAACCAGAACCCATTGCTTTTTGTGCATCAGCTAATGTTGCGTGAACTCCTGCGGCAACCGACGCATTCATGGCTGCACCCAAAGCACAGGCTTGGTCAGAACTTGCCACTTTAATCGGCATATTCAAAACGTCAGAAAGCGTTTGCATGACAAATGGTGATTTTTTGGCAACGCCTCCAATGGCAATTACTTGCTTAATCGGCACACCCTCTTCAATAAATCTATCCACAATTGCTTTTGAACCATAAGCGGTTGCTTCCACAATCATTTTAAATATTTTGACAGCATCTGTTCCTAAGCCTAAGCCCATAAAAGAAGCTTTCAACGTATGATTGGCATCGGGGGTTCTTCTTCCATTTATCCAATCCGTAGCCACAATATCATTTTCAGTAATGGGTAATTGTGAGGCTTGTTCAGATAAATATGGAATCAACTTCTGGCTCATTTCCTCCGCCGCTGCATCGCCTAAAAGACATCTAACTGGTTCAGTAATGATGCGTTGAAACCAAGCGTAATAATCACCATAAGCTGATTGTCCCGCTTCCATTCCCAACATATTTGGGATAATTGAACCGTCCACTTGTCCGCAGATACCTTTTATAAGTAAATGACCAATCTCTTCAGTGGGGGCAATCAACATATCACAAGTGGACGTTCCCATTACACGCACGAAATCATAAGGCTCAATTTCAGCCCCAACGGCTCCCATGTGGCAATCAAACGCACCAACGCCAATTTTAACGTCAGTCGGTATGCCTAATTTTGCAGCCCATTCTTCTGAAATTGTCCCCATAGCTTCATCCGAAGTATAAGTATTTCTGAAAAGTCTATCTCGCAAACCTGCTAATATAGGGTCAAGTTTTGTCAAGAATTCCTCCGAAGGCAAACCTTCAAATTCTTCGTGCCAAAGCGCTTTATGTCCTGCCGCACATCTTGAACGCTTGAAAGTTAGAGGATTGGTATTTCCTGTAAGCAAAGCAGAAATCCAATCACAATGCTCTACCCACGAAAAGGCTTTTTCTTGAATTTTTTTATCTACACGAAGGGTGCGTAAAATTTTCGCCCAATACCATTCAGATGAGTAAATTCCACCTACGTATTTTGTATAATCTACATCTGATTGATGAGCTAAATTATTGATTTCCTCAGCTTCAGCATTGGCGGTATGGTCTTTCCAAAGAATAAACATACCATTTGGATTTTCCTCAAAATCGGGCAATAAAGCTAATGGTACACCATTTTCATCAACAGCTACTGGAGTAGAACCTGTGGTATCAACTGATATTCCGACTACGTTTTGCTTTACCTCATCCGAAAGTCCTGCTAAAGCCCCTCTTACAGCAGCTTCTAAGCCTTCCACATAGTCAAGTGGGTGTTGTCTGAATTGCGAAATGGATGCGTCACAAAACAGTCCTTTTTTCCATCTCTCATAATAATGAACCGCAGTTCCAACATTTTCACCTGTCTGAGTATTCACGACCAAAGCACGTACTGAATCTGTACCATAGTCAAGCCCAATTGTGAATTTATTTTGCATTTTTGTTATTCGTGTTTATTTAACACAATTATAATTTTAATTAAAAAAATTTCAATAGTTCTCAATTCTTATCTCACAGAATCTGAGATAAAATAATGAAAAGCGTTAAACTGCTTTTGATATTTCTCTTTATCTAACTTATACAAAATCGCTTTTTTTGTGGTCGAATTCTCATTTTTCTCGCCCGTATCCAATAAAAGTTTGGTAGAAAGTATTTTCCGACTAAAGTTTCTACGGTCTAATGGTGAATCATAAATAGCTTCGTAGAGTTTTTGCAATTGCGGAATTGTAAATTTTTCGGGTAATAGTTCAAAGCCAATTGGATGTAAAGCTGCTTTGTATCTCAATCTCTCCAAAGCAATATCAACCATTTCGTTGTGGTCAAAAATGAGTTCTGGTCTATTTTTTAGGTTTATCCAAAAAGCATTTTGAGCCTTTGCCGAATCTTGGTCGTGAGCGTGAATATTAATTAAGGCAAAGAAACAAATAGATAAAGTTCGTTCAACGGGGTCACGATTTACCTTTCCAAAGGTTTTAATTTCCTCAAAATAAATATCTTTCAATCCTGTCAAATCATATAAAATCCGATTAGTTGCATCTTCAAGGTCTTCGTCTGACTCCAAAAAACCTCCCATTAACGACCATTTTCCTCGTTCTGGGTCAAAATTTCTTTTGATTAACATCAACTTTATGTCTTCGCCATCAAAGCCAAATACAATACAATCGAGTGCAACCAGAATTCTGTTAATGTGGGGATAATTTGCCATGAAAATGCTTAGTAATTGGGTAATTTTAATAAATATTTTCACGAATCAAGCAAATATTCCTTACAAAAGCAAAAACAAATACATTCACAAATCGTATATCAGTCGAATAATAAGAAGTAAGAGGTGTTTTCAAGCTATTAAAATCCATTTAATAGCTTGAAAATCCGTTCTACTTAACAACATTTGACCCTTATGCGAGCATTATTTTTTAATTCTAAATACTTTAAATGAATACGGTTCTAAAGAAACGATAGCTTTACCTTTTGTTAAAACTACTGAAGATTCGGAAGGCATAATTTTCACTGGTTCTGTGATAGTATTATAATTTTTCAAATCTTTTTCTACCAAACTTATTACTTTCCCATTCGCACTTTTGGCCAAGCCGTTCACGTTTAAATCAATATTCTGAGTTTCTGCTGAAATATTAACCACTTTAATAATTACTTCGTTTGTTTTCTCATCAATTGAAGCCGCTGCATACAAATTATCTTTCCCCGACAAGTTTTCTCCGTTACTTTTGATAGAGATAGTTTTTGTTCCTGGGTTATTAGCGTACATTTTCTGAACGTAATAATTGGCTGTTCCAAAGGATGTCAAGTTATCAAACCAAATCAAGTCTGGAGTCCATTGCCAACGATTAATATGAGCAAAAAGTGGTGCGTAAGAACACATATATACCACATCGGCGTTTCTTTCTAAACCTGTCATAAATGCGGCTTCTGACATGGCACACTCCCAATTATTTTTATTGTCAGGATTGACTGTGCTAATACTTTGAGCGGCATATTCTCCTGCAAAAATTTTGTAACGATTACGGTCATAATTATCATATCGAGAAGCATTCTCTCTAAACCATTTTGGAGAATCATAATAATGTTCGTCCACCAAATCAGCCTTGAGGGTTGTTAAAGCCTTTTCGGCGGCTTCAAACATTTCACCTTTTGAACCAGGGCCAGTTCCAGAAACCAATTTAATCGTTGGATATTTTGCACGAATGGCTTTTGAGAAAACTTCGTAACGCTCAAAATATTCTTGTCCCCATTGTTCATTTCCAACGCCAATCATTTGTAAATTAAAAGGTGCGGGATGCCCCATTTCTGCTCTTAAAGCCCCCCATTTGGTATCTAAACCACCATTGGCAAATTCAATTAAATCTAAAGCATCTTGTACAAA
>JAAFIU010000402.1 GCA_013298805.1 Cytophagales bacterium
GTGGCAAAATCCACGTTTCGATAGTATTTTTACTAAGTATTCCCATTTTGTGATATTTTATGATTTAGCACCACAAAATTCTCACTTATTTGGGAATATTTTTCAAAAGTTTAAACAGCTTCTATAATTGTATAATTCAAAGATTTACTTTAAAGAATAAAGAAATTAGCATATCTCCTGTTAATATAGAGACTACTAAGAAATCCATCAAATATAGTTTGGTCTCTTATACATTAATTATACAGTCTACCAACACTCCGTGTGGACGGAAAACCACCACGACTATGTACCCGCCCAAAACCTTAAAGTAAGTGATACTTTCCTTGATGGAAAATGAGCAACCCTCCGTTTGGATAGCCTTACCATCAAGCCGGATACTACCCTGACGGTTTATAATTTTGAGGTAAATAACCTCCATAA
The DNA here is from genome assembly GCA_013298805.1 of Cytophagales bacterium. Taxonomy (GTDB): domain Bacteria; phylum Bacteroidota; class Bacteroidia; order Cytophagales; family Spirosomataceae; genus Arcicella. Next base: position 421 of record JAAFIU010000402.1, read on the forward strand.
TTATTACGTGGGTACGCAGGGGGTGTTGGTGCATAATGATTGTGCAACCCTTGACGCTCTTGAAGGTAAAGGAGTTTCGAAAAGGAGAATAGTTGACTTTGAGAATTCTTTTATAAATTCTGGAATATCAATTGCCGATAGAACTAAATTTTATCAAAAGATTTTGGCTGATTTGAATAGTAATAAATTAACCAATGCTGATGTAAATCGTTTAATGGCTGAGTTTACAAGTCCAAGTTTTGACCCAAAAATCAAAAAGTTTTTGGCTAATTTTACAGATAAAGGCTCATTGGATGTTTGGATAGCCACAAAATCTTGGGGTAATCGTTTAGACGTTCTTGAACAAATGTCTAACCTCAAACTCTATACATCTCGATTAAACCCTGAATACACTTTTGTCAAAAATTCATCTGGGAATATTGAAGTAATGGCTGGTTCAAGAAAATGGGCTACTATTGTTGAGAACAAAGTAACGGCTGACGCAGGAGCTACCGTTACCACAGGAGTAAATAACCTTAATCAAGTTCTAAATATACATCCTCTGATAAAAGGAATGGAATATGAAGTGAATGGTCGTTTTGTTTACCAAGTTGATGAGACTGGAAATGTTGAAATAATGATTGATAAAGACGTTCAATTTTTTCAACAATCTGCAAGGCGAAGTACAAGTCCAGCGGAACAAGCCAGAATGAAAACGTTAAGTAAGGGAGCCAAACCTAAGGATGAAGCGGGTCATATAGTTTCTAACGAAGCGAATGGACCAAGTGAACAAATTAATTATTGGGCTATAAATGGCGTGTCGAACCGTAATGATGGAAGATGGCGAAATATGGAAGTTTATATAAAAGGACTCAAAACTAATGACCCTATTGCTACTTTTAAAGTGGTTTATACTGGTAAAGGTTTCATAAATGGAAGACCAGCAAATATTGATATTGAAGTTTATAAAAATGGTAGTCTGTTGATAATTCCTCAGTAGCACCGTAACATTCCAAATCCTTAGTTATGCAAGAAATAGAACAAGAAATCGTCAAAATTATTCTAAACGATGAGAAAGTAAGAAAACAGTCTCAACGAATTTACTATTGGTGTGATACAGTCAGGGATTTAAACATAGTACCTTATCAAAAAATAGTTTTTCTTAACAAGGAAAGAGAAGGAGTTTTTTTAATGTCTATCAAATCAGCAGAAGAAGTAGGTAGTTTAATTCAAAAAATCTTACTCCATTTTGCCTCAGAAGGCAGGCTATACAGTGATGTAGAATTTGAAATAAATCCAGACGGAAGTTACACTTCACATTATTGGTTTGACGAAGAAAGGCTTTATAAAGAAGAATATGATTCTGCAATACTTGTTGCAAAAGATTTCCCTCATGCAGAGGCAAATAGTTTGGTCAATCATCAGTTAGCCTATAAGCAAAAATTTAAAAGAAAATTTGAAAGAATTGTTTTGACTTACTGGATGGAAAATGGATTACCACATTTCGAGTTATATTCTATCAATAAAAAGAATCAAAAATTACCCATTGAACTTGATAATGAATATATTAAAAATACAAATGATATACTTAAAAAATATTACGAACTAACCCACAACGGCATTCTAAAAGACGTTTGGAAACCTTGGAATAAGATAATTCTCAGTATTCCGCCCAATGGTTATTTGAATGAAAAAGAAGACATTGAGTATTATTTAAACGATGTAAAATTAGAAAAAGACTTTTTTCTGAGAGGTTATTGATATTTAAAAACATGAAATCACCCCTATCACTATTTACCTTATCCATCTGTTTTGTCCTAATGTTCAGTTATGGAAAAACAGATTCGGTTGAGCCGACGGCAGATAATATCTTATTGAAAACAGACTGCCTAACTGAAACTTCGGATTGAAAACAGACTGCCTAACTGAAACTTCGGAGGTAGCCTATAAAGACCATTCGACTCTCAACACAGATGGTTTTGTACAGATAAACGCTATTATACCGCAGATGGTAAGTTTAAAGAAAATCGTTATGCTGTTTTGATGTACGCCCCCAAAACAGGCAATAGACTCGATTTAAAAAATGCCTATTTCAATAATAAGGCTTTCCAAGCCGCCGCAAATGGACAGTTTCAACTAACCGACACCGAAGAAAACAAAAATGCCAACTGGCGTTTTACACTCCCAGATGGCATAGCATTGGAGATTTGCACCAGCCAATTTCCAAAACTCTTGAATCTATCAGCTATTCCCAAACCTATAGTAGGCAAAGATTTGCAGTTTGACATAGACATCAGTGCCAACAAAGCCAATTTTGTGGACATGTCAGAGAATATTTTTTTTAGCTTTGGTAATTTTGAGGGGCTTGGCAACGTCAGTACCGATAAAATCTCGCTCAGTTTCAGCAGTTCCGCCCTCAACTATGCCATGGAAGATACCAAGTTTTTCAAGCAAACGAGCCTACAAGTATACGCACAGGTAAGAGTTTAATCACAACCGTGAAAGGCAAAAGATAGCTGTATATGTCAATACTGTTTCAGTAGCAAAGTTTCCGTTGTCAGCCACAGTTTACGTATTATCAAAATCCTTTAAACGTAAAAAGCCCCTTATCCATTTCTGTGTAAGGGGTTTTATTTAATAGTATTTGGGGTTTATTTACTTTCCCGCATGTGATTGCAGTATCATCAACGGCAGTAGGCTTAACTTCTCTGTTC
>JAAFIU010000336.1 GCA_013298805.1 Cytophagales bacterium
TAAATGGCGTGCTGCCCGTTACGGAATTCAAGGAAAATTGATTGATTTTGGAAAACAAGAAGAAGTGCCTTATCGAGATTTATGCGGTGAATTATTAGATTTTGTGGATGATGTTTTAGATGAATTGGGAAGCCGAAAAGAAGTAGAATACATCAAAGAAATTCTTGATCACGGCACTGGGGCAGACCGCCAATTATCGGTTTTTGAGCAAACTGGCGATTTGAAAAAAGTGGTGGATTATATTGTGGAGGAAACAAGGCATGGGATTTATTAATATCGTTTTCATGGGAGACATTCCGATAAATACTTTTGTTTCATCAGAAATGCCGTAATTTTGTGTGAATAATTCCTCTGAAGCATTCCCTATTTTACTGTTTTTTGAAAAAATATATTAAAGTTTCATCACAAACAAGCAGTATAATCATGCAAAAACCACTAAAAATCGCCATTTTGGATATGTACAACAACGTTGCTGGAGAAGGAATGCGTTGTATTGTTAATCTGGTAAATGAATTTCATGAAAGAGAGCAAATTCCAGTTGAAACTACCATTTTTAATGTTAGAGCCAATAACGAAATTCCTGATTTAAGTTTCGATATTTTTATTTCCACAGGTGGGCCTGGAAGTCCCTTGCCATCGGAAGATGCTTGGGAAAAACCATATTTTGATTTTATTGATTCTCTTTTTACTCATAATAATTCAGAAGAAGTGAAATATGGGGAAAGTACAAAAAAGTATTTGTTCTTAATTTGCCATTCGTTTCAATTAGTTTCCCGTCATTTAGGTATTGGAAAGGTTACCAAACGTAGAGGGACTTCATTTGGGGTTTTTCCTGTTAACCAAATGGATAAAGGAATTAAAGAAGAATTGTTTGAAGGTTTGCCTGAACCATTTTATGTAGTTGATTCTCGTGATTATCAATTAGTTAGTCCAAATAAAAAGCGAATTAAAGAATTGGGTGTTACGCTTTTAAGAATGGAAAAAGAGCGTCCACACGTAAATTTAGAGCGTGCCATTATGGCAATTCGATATTCAGAAGAAGTTTTTGGAACACAATTTCATCCAGAAGCTGACGCCATTGGAATGTTAAAATTACTTTCATCCGATGAAAAAAAGAAGGCTGTAATCAAAACGCACGGCTTAGAAAAATACAATGATATGATTGATAAATTAGATGACCCTGATAAAATACTTTTGACCGAATCAATCATTATTCCCAAATTCTTGAAAAAAGCTTATAGCTCGATTTTACAAACTGAATTGGTCTAATTTTCTCTCGCATTTCGCTAATTTTAAAACTATGCAATCATCAATCAGACAACATTATAATCAGGCTTTTAGTCAAGAAAAATACCAAGAATTACTTTCTGATTTGAATAAAGCTGCTCAAAAACCGATTGAATTTCGAGTGGCAGAAACACCTGTTTTTGTACCAAAGTCTTTAAAAGAAAAGCTCGTTAATACCTGTAAGAGTATTGTTGATGTTATTGTTGCTGATGATTTTAAAGCAAAAACGAGTGGTGCGATTCCTGCTAATCAAAATGTTCCAAACGAAAATAATCATACTTCATTTTTAGCCATAGACTTTGCAGTTTGTAAAAATGATAAAGGTGAATTTGTGCCTCAATTGATTGAGTTACAGGGTTTTCCATCGCTTTTGGGTTTTCAGTATTTGTTGTCTGAAACCTTTCAAAAACATTTTTCAATTCCAGACGATTTTGATTTTTCCTTTAATTATGACCGAAAAGCGTATGTAAATGAGTTGAGAAAACTCATTGTGGGGGAGGAGCAAATTGAAAATGTTATTTTATTAGAAATTTACCCGGAGACTCAGAAAACAAGGGTTGATTTTGATATTACAGAAAACCTTATTGGCGTAAAAGCCGTTTGTTTGACTAAAATTATCAAAGAGGGCAGGCGTTTATTTTACATGAATGATGGTGTGAAAACTCAAATTAAACGCATTTATAACCGTTTGATTTTTGATGATTTAACCAATTTTCCCAACTTAAAAACAGACTATAACTTAACTGATGACGTAGATGTAGAATGGATTGGACATCCAAATTGGTTTTTCAGAATTAGTAAATACACGATGCCTTTTTTTAAAAATAAGTACATTCCAAATTGTCGTTTTTTGAGTGAGTATAACCGTGATTTTCCTGAGAATTTAACTGATTTTGTCCTAAAACCACTGTTTTCATTCGCAGGAACAGGCGTAATTATCAATATCAAAAAAGAAGATTTAACTTCTATTACAGACCCTGAGAATTATATTTTACAAGAAAAAGTAAGGTACGAGCCAATTATAGAAACCATTGATGGGATTAAGGTGAAATGTGAGATTAGAATGCTTTATATTTGGCAAAAAGATGAACCACGCCCTATTTTATTGTCAAATTTAGCCAGGCTTTCACGTGGTGAAATGATTGGGGTGCGTTACAATAAAGATTTTGATTGGGTAGGAGGAAGCGTTTGCTTCATGGAAAAGTGATTTTAAATTTATTTAGCCACGAAGGCACGGAAACACTATTTTTTAGCGTCTTCGTGCCTTTGTGGCTAATTTGAGTGATAACTAATAAAAAATTAAATGATTACACACAGAGAGTTATTTTTAAAAAATGTTGCCCAAACTTCTGATTTTCCATTGGCTCTTGAATTTGAACGTGCAGAGGGTATTTATATGTACGATAAATCTGGAAAGGGATATATAGATTTGATTTCAGGAATTGGTGTTTCTAATGTGGGTCATCGTCATCCAAAAGTTACAGAAGCGATTCATAATCAGGTAGATAAGTATTTGCATTTGATGGTCTATGGCGAATATGTCCAATCTCCACAAGTTCTTTTGGCAGAAGTATTGTGTAAAACGTTGGAATTATCTGTGGGGAATTATCCCGTTTTAGATAATGTCTATTTTACCAATTCTGGAACAGAAGCGGTTGAAGGAGCGATGAAGTTAGCAAAACGTTTCACGGGTCGGCAAGAGATAATCTCTTGTTTCAATGCTTATCATGGAGCAACTCAAGGAGCATTGTCTTTATCAGGAAGTGAGAATTTTAAGCGAAATTTTCGTCCACTTTTGCCAGAAATGAAACATATTAATCATGGAAATTTTGAGGATATTCAAAAAATTACTTGTCGTACAGCAGCAGTTTTTATTGAGGTTATTGGTGGCGAAGCAGGTGTGAGAGTACCTGCTAAAGAATATTTTATTGAATTGCGGAAACAGTGTGATTTGACGGGTACTCTTCTAATCATTGATGAAATTCAAACTGGCTTTGGACGAACAGGTACGTTTTGGGCATTTGAACAATATGGTTTTTATCCAGATGTGCTTTTGTGTGCTAAAGGAATGGGAGGTGGAATGCCAATAGGTGCTTTTATAGCGAATCAAAAAGTAATGGGTGTGTTTAAAAATAATCCAATTTTAGGGCATATAACTACTTTTGGTGGACATCCTGTTAGTTGTGTTGCTTCATTAGCAACTTTAAACGTGATTTTAGAAGAGAATCTTTTAGAAAAAGTAAAATCTAAAGCACAGATTTTCAGAGAATTATTAGTTCACGAAAAAATAAAGGAAGTACGAAATCAGGGATTAATGATGGCGGTGGAATTTGAAGATTTTGATACTTTAAAACCAATTATTGACCGAGCAATACTGAAAGGAGTAATTACGGATTGGTTTTTATTTTGTGATAATTCCATGAGAATTGCCCCACCTTTAATAATTACGGAGGAAGAAATAAGAATGGCTTGTGAAATGATTCTCGCAGCCATATAAAGAAAAAAGGTATTAGCGTATTACAAATTAGCTTCAAGAACTAATGCCTAATACCTAATACCTGATACCTTTTTATGCGTGCTTCAAAAGAGTTTGAGCTAAAACAGCCTTTGGAATATTTCCGCCAACCATTCTTTCTACTAATTCACCTTTTTTGAATATCATCAAAGTTGGAATTGAGCGAATACCTAACGTAGATGGTACTGTTGAGTTTGCGTCAACGTCCATTTTAGCAACAATTGCTTGACCTTCAACATCACCAGCCAATTCTTCAACGATAGGTCCAATCATTTTACATGGTCCACACCATTCTGCCCAAAAATCAACTAAAACTGGTTTGTCTGAATTAATTAGCTCCTGAAAGTTTTCATCAGTTGCTACAACATAATTTGCCATTGTATTTGTTTATTTAGTTTAAAATCTATCTTCAAAATTATAACATTTTGAATTATCATTTTGGTTCAAATTTGTATAAATTTCAATTGCAGATTTATTTGAAATGTTTGAGATTGCTCATAAAAATAAAAAGTTGCCCGTCATAGACAGACAACTTTCCTTCTGAAACAAAACCACAAGAACCATTACTTGTGGTTGAGTTACAATATTTTATGCTTCAATCAACGACTCATCGTGTT
>JAAFIU010000243.1 GCA_013298805.1 Cytophagales bacterium
TGAGGTGGGGTAAAATGTTGTTGCCTAAAACTAACAAAAAATGTTAATAAGAATCAAATTTTACAAAATGAATAAGAGCCAACCAAATATTATTCGGTTAGCTCCTATTTACCAAGTTACCCTGTAGTCACGAAGGGCAGAAACAGGTTATCTACCAAAGTGGAGAATTTTATTGTCAGTCGCACGGAGCAAGATTTTCGACTTCTGGCGTTGGACTAAATAGTAATGGAAGAGGTGGCTTAACTGTTTACAAAACTTCATTAGTAAGCAATATTTTACATATTACTGCTTAATAATTTGTTTTTTATCAATTCTAAAATAATTATAAACTTAAACTTCCTTATTAAAATAATGTTGACACAGGAATCAATTTCGAGAAAAGACTTTTTAAAGAGCATTGGCTTAGGTGGACCAGCTTTAATGGCTGTTTTAGCTTCATGTACAAATGCTAACAGTAGTGTTACACCCAGTGGCGTTTCAATTGATATTACCACAACTATCAAAAGTGTTGGCGAATATACGTATTCAAGTGGGGTTATTATTGCAAGAATTAGTGCAGGAAGTACAGCAGCATCGTTTGTTGCATTATCTAAATCGTGTACACACGAAGGCACAACCGTTACGTACCAAGGAAATGGCGTTTTTTATTGCCCTAATCATGGAGCTCAATTCAGCACTACGGGGTCTGTAACAAGAGGTCCAGCAAACAGTAGTCTATCAAAATACACAGTAACAGTAACTGGTTCGATTTTGACAATTGCTTAATCTTCAGGATTTTTTATTGAATCCCTTTTATCTATATTCTATATCTCCAAAAGCATTGCTCCATAAGAATATCCGCCACCAAAAACGGTAACAATTATTTTATCACCTTTCACAAATTTACTTTTGTTTTCATCCAGAACAATAGCACAACCTGCACAACCTGTATTGCCTAAATATTGAATATTTGAGAGCATAACATCTTCCGAAACGCCCAAAGTTGCTGCTACATTCTTAGATATTCTAAGGTTTGCTTGATGTGGTGCAATGTATTTAATATCATTGATTGTCAAACCATTACGTTCAATAACTTGTAAACTTGCCTTGGGCATATAAGTACAAGCGTTGATAAATACGTCTTTCCCAAAAGGCATAATAATTCCTCGGTCAAGTGGTTTTAAAGTCACACTGATAGATGCTTTTCCAACGTTGGCCGCACCACCTGTAAGTACATCTTTAATCTCCCAATCCGAATCTGAAGTTCTTTCCTTTGAAATAGACAATGCCACCGCACCGTCACCCCAAAGATGTCCTGCTTTGGTATCGTCTTCGTTGTTATAAGCGGTATTATGTTCTGATGCCACAATAATGGCTTTTGTGGCTTTATTCAAGGCAAAATATCCTTGTACAATTTCTACGGCATTTAATAAAGATGAACAAGCCGACGATATAGTCACAACAGGTATTTCACTTACATTGACATGATGTTGAATAGCATGAGCAAGCGTAAAAATACAGTCGTGTGGCGTATAAGTTGCCCCAATGATAAGGTCTATTTCAGAAAGGTCATAAGGAAGATTAGCGGTCAATTTATCTACCGCTTGAATCGCCATTGTATGCGTATTTTCTTCGGCTGATGCTTTACGACGTTCATGGATACCTGTACGTTCGATAATCCATTCATCAGTCAATCCATTAAGCTCTTCAAAATAGGCATTTGTAATAATTTGCTCTGGCAAATAACTGGCAATAGCGTTTATAAACATTCGTTTTATGGTTCTTAGTTAATAGCTTTTAGTGCTTCGTTCTATCCTTGCAATACACGTCACTAAAAATTACCACAAAGAAACTCAAAGTTTAAAGAGCTTACAAATCATTCATGGAAATAAACAATTTTTACTTGAAATAATTAAAATATTTTTTGTATTATTTCCATGTTTTTTGTATAAATCTTATAAATGTCAGAAATTCCGACTCATAATACCGACTTATTTCCGCTTAAACCAAGTCTTCTTTTTCGTCCCCGAAGCAGATTCATTAGGCTTTGAAGGATTTCTATTTGTACTCTGCTGTTTTGGGACTTCCACAACGGGTTGCGTACTCATCGGGTAATCATGATTTTCAATGACTGGAATTTTCTTTCCAATCAATTTCTGAATATCCTTTAAATAGGGTAACTCTTCGGTTTCACAAAACGAAAATGCCGTTCCATTTGCTCCTGCCCGACCAGTACGCCCAATTCTATGCACGTAAGTTTCGGGAATATTTGGCATTTCAAAATTGATAACATAAGCTAAATCGTCCACATCAATACCACGTGCTGCAATATCAGTTGCTACTAAAACTCTTGTTGTTTTAGCTTTAAAATTCTCCAAAGCTCTTTGACGAGCATTTTGGGCTTTATTCCCGTGAATGGCTTCGGCTTTGATATTACTTTTCAAGAGCGTTTTTACTACTTTATCCGCTCCGTGTTTGGTACGAGTAAAAACTAAAGCTGTTTCAATCTTATCATCTTTCAGAATATCCAAAAGCAAAGCATTTTTATTGTTTTTATCAACAAAATAAAGGGCTTGTTTGATGGTATCAGCGGTAGAAGAAACAGGCGTAACTTCTACTTTTTGAGGCTTATACAAAATACTATCCGATAGCTTCTGGATTTCGGGAGGCATTGTTGCCGAGAAAAATAAGGACTGACGACGTGGCGGAAGAATTGCCAATAACTTCTTAATATCATGTACAAAGCCCATATCCAACATACGGTCTGCTTCGTCCAAAATAAACAATTGAATATCTTTTAGCGTGATGAAACGTTGGTTAATCAAGTCCAATAATCTTCCTGGCGTTGCGACTAAAATATCGACTCCATTTTGCAAAGCATCGGTTTGTCTGCCCTGTTTTACACCTCCGAAAATAACGGTATGCGTCAAGCCCGTATATTTTCCATACGCCTGAAAACTATCATCAATTTGGATGGCTAATTCACGAGTTGGCGTAACTATTAGAGCTTTTATCGAACGTTTGCCTTTAGAAAAAGTATGATTTTTATGTAATAATTGAAGTATCGGAATGGCAAAAGCGGCTGTTTTTCCTGTACCCGTTTGAGCTACGCCCAAAAGGTCTGTTCCCTGCAAAATAATAGGAATTGCCTGTGCTTGAATGGGTGTAGGGGTTGTGTAACCTTCCTCTGCTAATGCTTTTTGGATAGGTTCAATAAGATTTAATGATTCAAATGACATATTGTAAGGATTAATGATAGAATGAATGAGTGATAGAATGAGTGAATTAGAAAATGTCCAAAACTACAAACACTACAAATCATTCAAACGCAATTTTGCAAAATTACGGAATTAATAAGGGAAAAACGATTTTGTGGAGTTTTAGGGCTAATCGGCTCAAAAAATGGCATTTTATGAGCCGATTAGAGAGATTAATCGGCTCAGTGTTTTTGGAGCAATAAAAGTAACCCGATGCTTCTGCATTGGATTTTATTCATGTCCGATGCAGAAGCATCGGGTTACAGACAACTTAACCAAATAATAATCCCAAAAATTAGCCAATCAAAAATCAAACTCCTAAATTTCAGCTTCAACAAATCCAACATCAATGAAACGTCTTTTAGTCCTCTTTTCTTTTTGCACTTTCCCAATTTTAAGTTTTTCACAATGGAGAGTTTCTGCCCCTGCGGGCGAGCGTTATAGTGTGGTTAATCCTGCGGGAGAAACCATTATTCCAAACGGTCGTATTATCAAACCTTTGGGTAAAACGTACCGCATTGCCCCGCATCCTTACGGAATGGTAATGAGTCACGATGGCAAAACAATCATTACCGCTAATTCTGGAACTAATCCCTTCTCTATCAGCATTTTACAAAATATTTTCACCAAAAAACCAAGCATTACTCAAATACCAAATTCACCAAAAACGGATGATAATTTATTGGCAGCGGTGTTTATGGGCTTGGCTATTTCACCCGATAATAAATTGGTATATGTAGCAGGTGGACAGACAAATAAGGTCTTTATTTTTGACATTAAGTCAGGGGAAAAAGTCGGGGAAATCAACTGTAATATTTCTTTCGACAATCAGGATTATTCCGATGGATACATGGGCGACATGACGATGTCTGCGGATGGTTCAAAATTGTACGTTGTTGACCAAATTGGTTTTAGAATTACCATTATTGATACCAAGAAAAAAGCGGTCATTGAAAACGTAAAAACGGGTCGTTATCCTTTTGGAATTACCCTTTCGCCCGATGAAAAATCACTTTACGTTGCCAATGTTGGAATGTTTGAATACAGTTTAGTCAAAAATCTTGACCCTAAAAATAAGGAAACGTATTTGAAAAAACCACCTTTCGGATTCAATACCAAAGAAATGCGTGAAGGTATCAGAGTTGAAGATAAAGACGTAGTAGGTTTAGGCGACCCAAATGCTCCAGAATCGTTTTCTGTTTGGGCGTATGATTTGACTGGAAAACCAAAAGTAACCGCTAAAATTAAGACGGGCGTTTTGGTTGGTGAAATGATTGAGGGAATCCCTGCGGTAGGTGGTTCGAGTCCAAATTCATTGGTGGCGACCGATAAATACGTTTTTGTGAGTAACGGAAACAATGATAATATTTCAGTAATTGACCCGAAAGAAGGCAAAATTATCAATACTATTCAATTAAAATTAGATGAAAGATTAGGGCGATACAAAGGCGTTATTCCGTTTGGTTTAGCCATTTCGCCCGACCAAAAACGCCTTTACGTAGCAGAATCTGGCATTAATGCGGTTGGCGTAATTGATATTCCAACGATGAAAACGATTGGGCATTTACCTGTGGGTTGGTTTCCGTCAAAATTGAAGGTTAGTAAAGACAATCAAAAATTAGTAGTTGCCAATGCCAAAGGTTTTGGTTCTGGACCAAATGGCGGTTCAAAATTCAAAATTGGAGCAGAAGGCAGTTATATTGGCAGTTTAATGAAAGGTTCGGTTTCGGTTTTGGATATTCCGAAAGACGAAAATTTAAAGGTAGAAACGGATAAAGTTGTGGCTTATAATTTCAAGTTTGAAGAAACGAAAAAGAGCGAAAACAACCCCATTCCAAGTTTCCCGAAAGAGAAAGAATCACCCATCAAATATATCGTTTATATCTCGAAAGAAAACCGAACTTATGACGAAATTTTCGGACAATTAAAACAAGGAAATGGCGACCCGTCAATCGCCCGTTATGGTATAAAGGCAAGTTTTACCAACAAGTCAGGTTCTCAAAAAATTGACAATTGTACCGTAATGTCCAACCATTTAGCCTTAGCAAAACGATTTGGAACGGCAGACAACTTCTACGTTGACTCTGACCACTCCGCTGACGGACACCGTTGGCTTTCAGGCGTTTATCCAAACGAATGGATGGAAACTCACGTATCAGCAGCTTACGGGGGTAAGCGTGACTACAAACAAGAATCTACTGCTCCAGGGCATTTTTCTATGGTGGGTTCATCGGGCAGTTTTTATCCCGAAGATTATAATCAGGACGGCTCCATGTGGGAGCATTTTGAACGTAATAATATCTCATTTCACAACTACGGATTTACGACTGAGCAAGAAGGAAATTACAATGACTCGACCATGAAAGTAGGTGGTGAAAAATACGGAGTCAATTATCCATTACCGAATGCCATGTACAAAAATACGGAATGGGATTTTCCAACGTATAACATGGCAATTCCTGACCAATTTAGGGCGGATGTTTTCATCAAAGATTTCCAAAAGAAATTTATGGGCGAAGGCAAAACCATGCCACAAGTTGTGCCTTTGATGATTCCAAATGACCACGGAGCGGGCGAAAGACCAAAGGCAGGTTTCCCATTCAGAGAAAGTTATATGGCAGATAATGATTTGGCAGTCGGGCGAGTGGTGGAGTTTTTGAGCCATACGCCTTACTGGAAAAACATGGCAATTATTGTTACCGAAGACGATTCTCAAGGCGGAATTGACCATGTAGATGCACACCGCAGTATTTTGCAAGTTTATTCTCCTTACGCCAAGAAAAATTACGTCGGACATCAGCATTATAGTTTCGGAAGTATTTTCAAAACGATGTGGAATATTTTGGGCATTCCGTACTTAAATCAATACGATGCAGGAGCAACTGACCTTTCCGATTTCTTTACCGGCCAAGCAGATTTTACCCCTTACGATGCTGTGAATGTAGATAAACGCATTTTTGACCCAGCAAAAGCCCTCACTCCTATCGACGAAAAATTTGATTGGAAAGCCCTAAAAGAATCGCCAATTATGGACGACGATGATTATCTTTTCAAAACTCGTGAAGAAGAAGACAAAAAAGAGTTGGAAGAAAAAGAATTCCAATCAAATCCGAGATTGTACAAGACTAAAAAGAAGAAGAAAAACTGATTTTAATTAGTGTTTATTAGGATAATAGTTAAAACTTGTGAGATTTTACTTTTTGGTTCTGTGTCGTATTCTAAGATTGTGTAATCCACATCCAATCCAAAAGATATTATCACGGAAGTCAAGATTATTAAT
>JAAFIU010000148.1 GCA_013298805.1 Cytophagales bacterium
CAGAACACAAAGAATTGTAATTCCGTCATTCACTGATGAAGACACCGTTAAATATCTCGCTGAAAAAGAAGGAGTTGATACCGAAAGAGCCAAACAAATCGCTTATCTTTCCGAAGGAAATTTATCAAAAGCGGTAGCATTAATTAATTACGAAGGCGAAGGGAAATATCAATGGTTTGCCAATTGGATGCGAATGGCTTACAAACCAGACTTGGCGACGTTAGTAAAATTAGCCGATGAGTTTGATGCTTTTCCGAAAGAATACCAAAAGGGAATGATGGAATATGCTCTTAATATTTTCAGAGATTTATTACTTTGGAAAAACGGAGCAGAAGCTTTAGTAAGGCTTGAAGGAGAAGAGTTAACCTTTGTTCAAAATTTTTCAAAAGTCGTTAAAATAAACTCTATCGAACAGATTGTCAACGGATTAAGTCAAACATATTATTATTTAGAACGCAACGGAAGAGCAAAGATTTTACATCTGGATTTATCGCTCAACATTGCACGATTATTCAAGAAATGAGTGTAATTAAATTAGGAACAAGAGGCTCAAAATTAGCCCTTTGGCAAGCATATTTTATCAAAGAAACCTTAGAAAAAGGTGGCTTAGAAGTCGAAATCGTCATTATTAATACCAAAGGTGACCAAATTCTTGACCGTTCTCTTTCAAAAATCGGCTCAAAAGGCGTTTTTACTGAAGAGTTGGAAGAACAATTACGTTCGGGAGCGATTGATATTGCACAACATTCGGCTAAAGATTTACAGTCTGAATTAGCCGATGATTTAGAACTTATCGCTTTTACAGAACGTGAAAAAGTCAACGACGTTTTGGTTAGTTATGACAAAAGTTTATCCTTAGAAAGTGGAAAATCTTTTGTGGTGGGAACTTCCTCAACTCGTCGAGTAGCGATGTTGAAGCACTTTTATCCGCACATCAAAACGGTTGATATGCGTGGAAATCTCCAAACTCGTATGGGCAAACTTGAAAGTGGCGTGTGCGATGCACTTTTGCTTGCGTATGCGGGCGTGCATCGTATGGGCTATCTGGAACACGTGGCAGAGTTGATTTCTACCGAAAAATTTACGCCTGCCGTTGGGCAAGGTTCGGTGGCTTTGGAATGTGCCGTTTCTTTAGCCCCTGAGAAAAAAGCTAAAATCCGTGAGCTGTGTAATCATCCCGAAACGGAACAGCAATTATTGGCAGAACGAGCCTTTTTGAAGCGTTTGCAAGGTGGTTGTAGCATTCCCGTTTTTGGACTGGCATCAACAGTAAACAGTGAGCAGTTATCAGTAAACAGGAAACAAATTACTGCTGAAAATAACTCAAATCTGATTACTGATAACTGTTCACCGCTCACTGTAACGGGTGGAATTGTTAGTTTGGACGGTTCTTCCATTTTGAAAGAAACTGTTACAGGCAATAATCCTCTTGAATTAGGAGAAGCATTAGCAGAGAAGATTTTAAGTTTAGGTGGTGATAAAATGTTAGCAGAAATTAAAGCCAATCTTTAATATGGAAAAAGAAGCAATTTTCAAAAAACTTCGATTTGATTCTGATAAAAAAGCGTTGATAGTGAACGCTCCGCAATCGTATCTTAACCTTTTAGATGGAATCACTTTTGACACGGAAGGAAAAGAAAATACAAAGTATGACTTTATTCAAGTATTTGGTTATCAACAAGATGAATTAGAAAAAAATGTAAAGGCTGTTGGAGATTTCGTAAACTATGATTGCCTTTTTTGGGCGTGTTACCCCAAAGGAACGGCAAAAATTAAGAGTAATATTAAACGTGAAACTGTTTGGGTGGCATTGGAATTAATTGGCTTACAAGCGGTTTCTCAAATAGCTATTGATGAAACTTGGAGTGCTTTGAGAGGACGACCAAGTGAAATGGTAGGGAAATAATTTGATGTGGTTTATAAAAATATTTACTATATTTATCGAAATAATTACAAAATTCATCATGGCACTAAATATCACAAACCAAGCTAATCTTCCAAATCCAAATGATGTCCAAGCAGGAGCATCATCTGTAATTACTAAAATCAAAGAGCTTTTTGCAAGTCCGCTGACAATTACAATTGTTTCTTTAGCCTTTATTTTAGGTTACTTTGCAGACTGGTGGACAGTGGCAATTGCAGCATTTGTTGGGGGAGCAATGTTCGCAAAATCAAGCGGAGAAGCCTTTGCAAAAGGTACAGCGGCTATTTCAACACTTTGGTTATTGGCAACTTGGTATCATCATTTTACTACGCAAGGCATTCTTTCTAATAAAATTGCCCAAATTTTACCTGTTGGCGGTAACGTTGGCATTTTGATTACTGCAACCATTTTAATTGGTGGACTTGTAGGTGGTTGGGGAGCAATGAGTGGTTTTTTAGTCAGAAATTTATTCAAAAAGTAGGTCGTTTAGGGATTAAAATACCTAAACGATTGAATTTGCAATACCATAAAATGTCCTTGATTCAATAGTTGAAATCAGGGACATTTTTATTTTTATGTAAATTGAGAATTCACTCATAATTCGTCAATTAATAAATCGTCAATACGATTATGCCATTAGAAATCGAAAAGAAATATTTAGTAAAATACGACCTTTGGAATGCCCTTATCAAGCCCCAAGGCGAATATTACCGACAAGGATATATCACGAGTGATGTCAAGAAAACCGTTCGGGTACGAGCAACTGAAAATCATGGGTATATTACCATTAAAGGGAAAACGGATAATCCAGCCATAAAACCAGAATATGAATATCAAATTCCGAAGGCTGAGGCGATTGAATTATTAGATGGTTTTACAGAAAATAACATCGAAAAAACTCGCTACAAGATTGATTTTGAAGGAAAAATATGGGAAGTTGATGTTTTTTACGGGGCAAATGAAGGCTTAATTGTAGCCGAAATCGAACTTTTGGATATTAACGAAGTTTATCAAATTCCTGAATGGATTGACCAAGAAGTTACTCACGAAGATAAATATTTTAACGCCAATCTCTCCCAATTTCCGTTTAAAGATTGGAAATGAGTTATGAGTTAAAATGCAGGTTGGTTAAGCCTTCTACTCACTAAATCACCATTCACTAAATCACAATTAACCCCTCTCATGTCGAATTTAGATAACATAGATTTACAGATTTTGAAGTTTCTTCAAGAAGATGCTTTGATGACCAATAAAGAAATTGCGTCGAGGCTCAATATGACTCCTACGCCCATTCACGAGCGTATCAAGCGACTTGAAAAGGATAAAGTTATTGAGAAATATACCGCCATTTTGAACAAATCAAAACTTGGGAAAAGTTTGGTGGTTTTGGTTGATGTAACCCTCAAAGAACACGCTGCGATATTTTTAGAGCAGTTTGAGCGTGATGTTTTGCTACTTTCTGAAGTGGTGGAATGTTACTGCATCTCAGGAGGGTCTGATTTTTTACTGAAAGTTTTGGTAAAAGATATGGACGAATATCGACATTTTATCCTTCATAAATTAGCAACAATTTCTAATATCGGTAATGCTCAAAGTCGCTTCGTGGTCAATGAAATAAAAAGCCAAACGCCTGTACCGATAGAGGTATGAGAAATAGAGTAACAGGAAAAAAAGAGACAGGAGGAATGGAGATGGGGAAAATTTGTCCCTACCTTCATTCTTCCTGTCTCCTTTTTCCCATTTCCCCTTTATTTAACCGCAGGAGGTGGCGTTGTTTTCTTGCCAAAAATTGACAAATTCACGTAGCGTTTTGGAGCTAAACGGAAGTCAATCAAGAGTTTATCTAAATCTGCTAAAGAGCGATTGATATTTGAATAAAGCGAATCATCTTTCAATAATTTACCCACTGAACCTTGTCCCGATTCAATTCCTGCCATAATTCTTTGTAAACCTTCCAATGATTTTTGGGTCGTGGCTAAGGCTTTGCTTACTTTCAAGGCATTCAGAGAATCTGCAATTGAGCTAAATTTACCAATGAGTGGTTTAAGGCTTTTTTCAGTTTCAATTAAGTTGCCCGAAAGGGCTTTCATATTTGCCGTAATTCCTGCCAAACTACTTCTATTTTCGGCAATTGTTGTGTTTAACGATGCCCCCAAACCAGTAACCGTTCTGTCTGAATTTTTTACAAAACTATTCACAGATGTACCCGTAGCTTCAAAACTTTTCGAGACAATTCTCAATGAAAGTGTCAAGGAGTCCAAATTATGAATCAATGGGAGTGCTTGTTCTTTCAATAAATCAGTGATACCTGTTTCACTTTTGGGTAATAAACTACCGCCATTTTCAACAAATTTGCTACTTTTACCCATTTCAAGTCTTACTAATTTTCCTCCTAATAAACCATCTGAAGAAAGAATGGCTTGTGTGCCTTCGGGAAGCGGTAAATCTTTACGAATAGAGAGCGTTACTTTTACTTTATTGCCTTCAATGAGTTCTACGGTTTTTACTTGCCCAACCTTCATTCCACTTAACGATACTTGATTGGCAGCAGTTAGCCCTTCGACGTTATTATAAACAACGATATATTTATTTTCAGGAGAAAAAAAGTCTTTTCCTTTCAGAAAATTAAATCCTAAGTATAAAATTACAAATGTACTGAGGGCAAGAATACCCACTTTGGTTTCTTTAGAGATAGTCATATTTTTCAGTGAACAGTTATCAGTAAACAGTTATCAGTTATCTATAATTTAAGGAAACTTAAAATTTGATAACTGGTAACTGTTTACTGATAACTGTATTAGTTTTCAATTTCTTCTTTATACAATTTAAAAGCCTTAAAAACGGCTTGAGATACTTCATCTTGTCCTTCTGATGAGGCTAAATATTTTTCTTCTTTATTATTCGTCAGAAAACCTGCTTCAATTAATACACTCGGCATGGCGGTTTCCCAAAGAACTAAAAAACCCGCTTGTTTAACACCAAAACTGGTACGATTAGTTTGTTTTTTGAATTGACGTTCTACTTTTTGGGCTAATTTAATGCTATTCATCATAAATGTACTCTGATAATTAGCCATCATAATATGTGCCAAGGGCGAGTTTGGGTTAAAACCATTATAGGTTTTCTTATAATCTGTTTCCTGTAAAATTACAGAGTTTTCCCGTTTGGCAACATCCAAATTTTCATTGGTTTTGTGCAAACCCATAGTATATGTTTCTGTTCCTGCAAACTTTGATGATGGATGAGAATTGCAATGAATAGAGATAAATAAGTCTGCTTTGTTGCGGTTAGCAATGGCAGAACGTTCGTGCAAATTAACAAAAACATCCTTCATACGGGTATATAGCACACGTATATCTGGGTATTCTTCTTTTATTTTTGCCCCAACTGCCAACACAATTTTTAGGGCTATCTTAGACTCATTATTTTTTGAGCCATGACAACCAGGGTCTTTTCCACCGTGTCCTGCATCAAGTACGATGGTTTTAAGTCGAGTTTTTTCCAATGTCAGTGGAGCTTCAACATCCGTGCTTTTGCTTGAATCTTGAAGATTTTTGAAACTGGCACATCCCACAAAGATAAAATTTTAAGACTTCTGAAAAAAGAACTTCACATATTGAGTATCGTAATTAGCTTACTTTTAGGACTTTTAAGTATTAATTACTCTTCGGCACAGCGTGTTGCGAGCGGAACGTTCAACACAAGCCCGAAAAATATTACGCCATCCATCCCAAAACGTGATACCATCAAAGCCGACAGCATTACCAAAGTCATTCCTGATTCTCTGAAAAAGAACAACGATTTGCAAACTACGGTGGTATATTCTGCCAAAGATTCTACCATTATGGATGCCCAAAACCAAGTGGTATTTTTATACGGAGATGCTAAAGTTACTTACGGTGATGTTGTTTTAGAGGCTGATTATATTAAACTAAATTGGGATAAAAGCGAGGTTTTTGCCACTGGTACAAAAGATACACTAACCAATAAAGTAAAAGGAAAACCTGTTTTTAAACAAGGTGCTGAACCTTATGATGCCGATGAAATTAAATATAATTTCAAATCTCGGAAGGCAATTATTAAGGGGCTTATCACCAAACAAGGCGATGCTTACGTACAAGGAATAAGCGTAAAGAAAGACAATGAGGATAATTTGTATATCCGTAATGCTGTTTATACCACTTGTAATTTAGCCCATCCACACTACAATATTAGGGCTTCTCGTATCAAAATGGTTGGGAAAAAGGAAATTGTTTCTGGCCCTTTTCATTTTGAGTTGAACGAACTGCCTTTACCCATTGGTTTGCCCTTTGGTTTTTTCCCTTACAAACCGCCACAAGAAAACGGAACATCGGGGATTATCATGCCTAATTATGGCGAAGAACCACTTGGAAGAGGTTTTTTCTTGCGTGAAGGAGGGTATTATTTTGCGATTAGTGAAAATATCGGTCTGCGTTTAACGGGTGAGGTTTATTCAAAAGGAAGTTTTGGGGTTACTGCCAATTCGCAGTATGTAAAGCGTTATCGTTACGGAGGTTCATTTAATTTAACTTTCCGTGAAAGTAATAATGGCTTGGAGGTTGGTCGTCAATACCGTGACGACTTTGGTATTCAGTGGTCACATTCACCACAGAGTAGAGGTAGTTCAAGTTTTTCGGCATCGGTCAATGCCCAAAGTAATTCAAATGCCCAGTTTAATAGTTTAACTTCATCAAGTTATATTTCTACGGCTCTTAACTCGTCTATTCAATATTCTAAAAATTTCGGGCAGAGTATTCGTACCAGTATTAGTTTGCAAGCCGACCAAAATACGATTACGAAAGCAGTTAATGTAAATAACAATTTTTCATTTGGATTGAACCAATTTCAGCCTTTCAAG
Source organism: Cytophagales bacterium (assembly GCA_013298805.1). GTDB lineage: Bacteria > Bacteroidota > Bacteroidia > Cytophagales > Spirosomataceae > Arcicella. The sequence goes on from JAAFIU010000148.1 coordinate 6,804, forward strand.
AAGAAAAATGCCATTACTGAGAAATTTTGGGATGGTTTTCGTTTTGGTTTAGATGTTACGGGTTCTATTGGTATTACCAACCAAGTGGCATTGAATAACCGTGCTTATAACAGTTTGCCCTACAATGTAAACCGTCAAAAAGATACCACCGACACAGACCCTACCAAACCATTAATCATTGACCCACGGGTTGCGGCAAGCCAAACAGCTAATTTGGCACGTGACGGAGTTATTCCGTTTGAACTTAGTGGAGAAAACTGGAAAACAATAAGGGATAATGCCAATTTCAAGATGACCTATTCTATTCCTTTGTCTTTACCCAATATCAAAATAGGAAAGTACATCAATCTTACTCCAGGCATGAGCCTTACTGGTAATGTTTATAAGCGTAAATACAATTATAAGTTTCTTAAACCTGGCGAAAGTTATATAAACAGTGCGGGGAGAACGGTGAAATTTCTTCCTTATGCCAGCGATACTTTAGCTAAAAATGGCGTTGTTGATATTGATACTGTGAGTAGCCCAAGTGCGGATTATCAATATTCTTTCTCGATGAGTATGAATACCCGCTTGTACGGAACGATAAATTTCAACAAAGGGCGTTTGAAAGGAATCAGACACATTATGACTCCTTCAATCAGTATGAATTATACGCCTGATTTTACAGACCCTACTAAATTTAGTTTTTATCAGGAAGTACAAGTGAGTGCAAAAGGGACGGATGTCAGAACCATTAATGGTCAACAAGTAACAGGCTCTTTCCGTAGAATATCCGTTTTTGACCCACGCCAAACCAACTATGGTAGCCAGTCGGGTGGTATCAGTTTTAGCCTTTCAAATACCTTGGAAGCTAAGATGAGAGCCAAGTCAGATACCGCTCAGAAAGAGTTTGAGAAAATTACGCTCATTGATAATTTTGCCTTATCAACCAATTATAATTTCTTTGCTCAACAGTATAAATTAGCTCCAATATCGTTTTCGGCGGCATCGAGAGTGAAAAAATTTGATATTAACCTAAACGGAACATTTGACCCTTATAAATATGAACAAGACGGTTCTTCATTAGTCGGAACACGTTTGGATGAATATACTGCTCCGAGTTTATCTAACCTTGGGTTTTCAATAGGAAAGAGTTTTCAGCCCAAAAAAGCACAACAATTCAAGAAGAGTGACAACGCAAATATTCCCGAAGACCAAGTTAATCAAGTCAATAAAAATATCAATGATTATGTAGATTGGTCGGTGCCGTGGACTTTTCAGTTTGGCTATCAATATAATTACAGCAAATTGGGTTTTGCCCCTGCCGTCATTGTGAGTGCTGCCACCTTCAATGGTAGTTTAAAATTGACGGAGAAATGGGACTTGAAAGTACAGTCAGGTTATGATTTTATTTATAAAGGAATTTCATTAACCAATATTCAAATTCACCGAGATTTACATTGCTGGGAAGCCGCCTTCAACTGGACTCCAGCCGCCAGTCCATATTACGGGCGAGCCAGTAGTTATTCATTTGAAATCAGAGTAAAATCCCTTTTTTAGAAGGCTGACAATAATCTACGGTTATATTCAATCCATTTTTATCAAATTCTGCGGTAGATGATGGACTGAAAGATTTGGTGTAATAAAATCTAATGAAAACAAAAACAGAGGCTAAAACTGCCAAAATAATGAGTATAATTCTTAAAATCTTCATTGTTTATTGCTCCTCCTCACCCGCAGAAGGAATTTGGTTAGTTGAGAGTGTTTGGGTATGGTTGTAAAAATACACAAGTTTGTTTTAGGTTCAAAATTAAGAAGTTTCATTCCTATTTTGATTTTCATTTAAAGCTATTATATTTAGCTTTTGAACGCCCGTTCTTTACATTTTTTACACAATAATCTCACATAAATTCCCACGACTATGAAAATTACACTATGTTCCATTTTTACCTTATTCATAACGGCAAATACCTTTGCCCAAACACCAGATTCATCAAAAAATCAAAAAGATTCCACGCACAAGAAGGTTTTATTGCTGAATACTTACAACCCTAATCCGTTAGGAAAAACTTCAAATTCGACCCCAAACAGTGAGAAAAAAATTGACTTGAAAATTGATAATTCTCAGAAAAAATTTGAAAGTAATTACGTGAAAGATAATGGAAGAATTGTGGGTGGGTCAAGTACGCTTAAATTAGGAAAAAAAAATAACTAAGAATCTATCTTAACGAAAAAGGTACTGCCCCAATATTTGAGACAGCACCTTTTTAATTTGTTCAAAATCAATATTTTACCTGGATACCGTGATAATATTCTTGGGCTTGATAGTCTTTGCGAAGTGGATGTCCTTCCCAATCTTCGGGTAGTAAAATTCTACGCAAATCTGGATGATTGGTGAAGGAAATTCCCAATAAATCAAAGGCTTCACGCTCGTGCCAATCGGCAGTTTTCCAGATATGGCTTACCGTTGGGACTTGTGGTAACGGCTCATTTTCCTGATTTCTCGGAAAAATAATTTTCAGCATCAACGAATGTTCGTAAGGAATCGAATAGAGATTATAAACAATCTCCATTGTACCTTTTTCTACGCCATTATCCAAACCCGTCAAGCACGAAAGCATATCAAAATAACATTCTTCGTGCGTGTGCAGAAGCGTACAAACCTCCGCAATACGCTCGGTTGGTAGCGTGATAGATTGATGGTCTGATTGAAGAATGGTTTCTTCTCCAAGAGATTCAACGATGATATTTATAAATTTTTGTATCAATTTTAGATGACAGGATATAATTTGATTGATTTTTCTTTGGACTTAATACTTTGACTCTCCTAAACAACCACAAAGTCTGGCTTTTGATTTCTTGCTTCCTCCTCTTCCATTTCCAATAACGCTTTGGGAGCAACTAAACTTTCGTTTCTTATTTTTTCCTGCAATTTCAAAAAACCGCCAATCAAAGCTTCTGGACGTGGTGGACATCCTGGAACATATACATCAACGGGCATAATTCGGTCAACACCTTTTACCACGTGATAGCCATGTTCCCAGTAAGGTCCTCCGCAATTTGAGCAACTTCCCATTGAGATAACATAACGGGGTTCGGGCATTTGTTCGTAAAGACGACGAATACGGTCTGCCATTTTGAAAGTAACTGTACCCGCCACAATCATCACATCCGACTGTCGGGGTGATGGTCTTGGAAAAACCCCAAAACGGTCTAAATCATATCCTGATGCCATTGTTTGCATCATTTCAATGGCACAGCACGCCAAACCAAAGCCCATTGGCCACAGCGAACTAAGTCTTGCCCAATTGATGAGGTCATCTACTTTGGTGATTACTACGCCACCTTCATTAAATTGTTGGTCTAATAAACCTTGCATATCTTTTTGTTCATTTGTGATTGAGTGATTAATTCAATCAATCGCAATTCACTCAATCACAAATATTTTTATCATCTAACTATGGTAACGTATCCCGTCAATGCAGGTACGTCGGGACTTGGTTTAATTACATAAAAATAAGGGCCAGCAGGTAATCGTGCTCCATCTTTAATACCATCAAAAGGACGTGTTTGATAAGTTCCAGAACCTATTGAAGAGAATATTTCACTACCCCACCTATTATAAATTTTTACTTCAATATCTGGATAATCATTAAACTCACGATTTGTTTCCATAATTATCCAATTGTCATTCACTGCATCACTATTAGGTGTAAAGGCTGTTGGGATTTTTAATCGAGAACGAACCGTAACAGTAATTTTAGCATTGGCAGAACAACCACTTAACGTAGAAACTCTTACAGTATAAGTAGTTGTTTCATCTGGGTTAGCCAAAGGCTGAGTTGAGTTAGGTGTATTCAGATTAGTAGCGGGTGTCCATTGATAGGTATATTGTGAACCCGTACTTCCAACGGCTCTTAACTTAACGGTATCACCTCTAAAAATGGTTATATCATTTCCTAACTTCACCGCAGGGGTTAAATCTACCACAATTGTCTGCGAGGCATTTCCTG
>JAAFIU010000350.1 GCA_013298805.1 Cytophagales bacterium
ATGTAGTAGGCTTGTCAGAGATACATTGTCTTTTTCTAAGAAGTTGGTAAACCATATTGGAGCTATAAAATACTTCATTTGCCACTACAACAAATACATAGCATTACTTATTTAACACTACCAAAAAAGAAACATCTGGTTCAAATAAGTTAAATTTTGTCTTGTCCTCCTCAAAGTTTTTGTCACGTCCCCAGCATATTTTTCCCTCCTTCGTTTCATAAAATTGCATTTGAATTTCAACAGTATGAGCTTCAATAAATTCTGAATCTCTTAATTTATTAGGCTGCCCATTATAATCGCTTGGAGGAAATTTGAATAAGGGAGGTACTTTAATCTTCTTTAAAATTTGTAAAATATCTTTTGCAATCTTATGACGGTAAGTTTCATTTGAAAAAGTGCATTTACCTTTATTAACTACATCTACTGCAAAATGATGTCTTTTCAATTCTAAATCACTTTTTTTTGCAATCATTTCTTGTCCGCAACCAATACAAGTATATCCTTTCCCTCTGACAACTTCTTTATCTTTTATATATCTTTCAATCTGGTTTTTATCTTTTGCATAATCAAATTCATCTCTATTTACTTTCATAGATTCGTATGTTTTGTATGTGTAATTAGTTAAAATGTAGTTACGTAATAAACAAGTTTGTCTAAAGCATCATAATACCAACAAAAATATCAAATTCTCCTTAAAAACCAACAAAGCCAAATTTGCCTATTTTGTGTAGGTAAACTTGGCTTTGTTAATGATTTAATTATTTGATTTTAAAGGCTTATTAAATTTCTATGATTCGATTTTGCTTTGTATAATTCAACAATTTTATCGCTAAATTATTCTGTGAGTTTGTCGTTGCGAGGCACGAATCGGAGTTTCGTTAAACCAATCTTTTGGAATGATAAAAAATATTTGAATGCCTTTGCCCATAAGCTGACAGATTGCTTCGTTCCTCGCAATGACAAAACCCCATAATCACACCTTCAACAAATAATCCGTCAGTTTTCCTTCCAAATCATTCACTGACATATTTCTAAAAATTCCTCCGTGATTGATAAATGAAATTTCGCCCTTTTCTTCCGAAACTACAATAATGGCGGCATCCGTTTGCTCACTCATGCCAAATGCTGCACGGTGACGAAAACCTAAAGCTGGTGAAATTGTACCACTTTCGGATACGGGCAACATACAACGAGCTGCTGCCAAACGACCGTCTTTCACAATAATTGCTCCGTCGTGAAGTGGTGTGTTTTTATGGAAAATATTTAAAATCAGTCGCTTAGAAATCTCGGCATCAATAATATCCCCAGATTCAATAAACTTTTTCAAATCATCTTCTCTTTCAATCACAATTAAAGCCCCCGTGTGTGACGTTGCCATTGCTTTGGTAGCTTCCAAGATAGATTGAATTGAAGTGATGTTTTCTTTAGTTATTTTAGGTGTGTAAAACTTCTTGAGAATGGTGTTCTCACGAATCGACGTTGAGCGACCTAACATCATTAAAAAACGCCTAATTTCTTGTTGGAAAATAATCAACAATGCCAAAACACCCACATTCATAAACTGCCCCAAAATGGCTGATAACAATTCCATTCCCAAAGCCTTTGCCACTAAGTAAACTGCATAAATAAATATGTAGCCAAAAAATACTTTGTTAGCTATACTCCCTTGAATGAGTTTATATACTTGGTAGAGTAGAAATGCTACCAATAAAATGTCTAAAATATCAATCCAATCAATTGTTAAAAATCCTATTTGCATAATTATCAGTTATCAGTTATCAGTTATCAGTTATCAGTTATCAGTTATCAGTTATCAGTTATCAGTTATCAGTTATCAGTTATCAGTTATCAGTTATCAGTTATCAGTTAAAATTGAGCGGGATTTGAAACTATAAGTTCCAATAAGTTATTTTTTATCTTTTGCTTTTCATTATTCACCTTTCATTAAAATCAAATTGGCATCTAAACATATTTTAGCAAATTCATTTTGCATAGAAGGTTCACAGACACCTGGAAAATCGCCTTTTTTGCCTAACATATCCGTCATTACTTGAAAATGAAGATGCGGAGGCCAATTTCCGTTGATGGGAAAATTGCCAAATTCAGCTATTTTTTCACCAGCTTCAATGTTTTTCCCTTCATAAAGACCTACTAAACATTCTAAATTCAAATGTCCGTAAAGCGTATAAAAAGTTTCTCCTTCCAAAATATGTTCCATAATAATCGTTGGGCCATAATCACCAAAGTTGTCATTATTGGCAAAACTGTGAACAATTCCTTTCATCGGTGCATACACAGGCGTACCTGCTTCCGCCCAAATATCTACGCCTAAATGAATAGAACGAGGTTCTTCAGTTTGTTGAAAATGTTCACTTCTACGATAAATATAACGATTTTCGAGGTAACCACCAATTGCACAGACGGCGTTAGCTTCCTTTATTTTACGAAATACATATTCGTTGAATATTTCAGTATCGGTCAAATCAATTTTATGAAGGTCGGTATTGTTTTCACTCAGGTCGATATGATAGACGTTTTCCTTCGTCAAATCAAAAGGAACTACGGGATGAAATTGATGTCTTTTCAGGAAATTTGTAAGCATAATTGTCTGAATTTGGATTCGTAAGATTATTTGGATTCATGGATAATACAACTCTATGAAAAGTAAATTTGGATACATCAGATAAAGTATTGTTGGATTAAATCTTGATAAGGAAAATCCGTAAATCCAAATTCAGACTTCCTTCATGCCCAAACTTGCGTTCCTTCTGTACAGTTTTTACACATTTCAATTTCGGAACGGGAACGAATGAGTGTTTTTCTAAAATTTTGATAGGATTCACCAAACCACAACTCTTTGAAAGTCTGAGTTTTCATATCTCCCATTCTGTAATGAGCGTCTTTGTCGAAACAACAGGGAACAACCAAACCGTCCCAAGTAATAACGCAAGAGTGCCACATTTTCCAACAGTGATTGATAAAACGATTCTTGATTTTGTACGTTCCGTCCGATTGTTTACTGTACCGTGTATATTTTTCGATGGTTGGAATTAAGTCTGAACCTTGCTCATAATCATAAATTTGAGCAGTTTTTAAGCCTACTTCATCTACCCCTAAATCTTTAGCTAATTGTTGTACCTCTGCAATTTGATGTTCGTTTGGTTTTACGACCAAAAACTGAAAAACGACGTGTGGCGTGCTTGATTTTAATTCTTTTTTCCACTTCAAAATATTACGAGTCCCTTCAATTACTTTTTCTAATTTTCCTCCAATTCGGTATTGCTCATAAGTTTCTTGCGTTGTTCCATCAATCGAAATGATTAATCTATCCAAACCAGATTCTACGGTTTTTTTGGCATTGGCATCCGTCAAATAATGGGCATTGGTAGAGGTGGCGGTATAGATTTTCTTCTTAGCGGCATATCCAACCAAATCCAAAAATTGAGGATGTAAATAAGGTTCTCCTTGAAAATAGAAAATTAAATACAGTAAAGTATCCGAAAGTTCGTCGATGGTTCTTTTAAACAAATCACCTTCTAACATTCCCGTTGGTCGGGTAAAAGAACGCAAACCACTTGGACATTCGGGGCAACGTAAATTGCACGAAGTAGTAGGTTCAAAAGAAATACTAAATGGCAAACCCCATTGCGTTGGTTTTCCAAAAGCCTTAGAATTATAAAAACTGGACACTACTTTCAAGCCATTCCAAATACGTTTTGCGGTAAGTTTGGATGCGAAATTGAGTCCGTCGGTAAAGTTTTTATTCATCTAATTTTCTATAAAAATTTAATTGCAAGATACCCCGAAAGCCCCGAAAAGGCAAATCGTAGATTTTATGATTTTGTAATTTATCAATTATTCCCCATCTAAAACACTAACTATCAACACCTTAATAAACAAATCTTCATTTACTTCAAGGTTATACTTTTAATTTAACCTACCTACTCGTGAAAGACATTTTTCTCTCGATAAGGACAAAGCATTATACTTTTTTCAAGATAAAATAATAAATTTCATACAGAGTACAACTAAATACCAATTAAAATCAGTGTAGTATCAAATCTTTCAAGGCTCAAAATATGAAAAATAACAGAAGAGACTTCATCAAAAAAATTAGTAGTACCTCCGCTTTTCTTGTTGGAGGCATGGCATT
>JAAFIU010000434.1 GCA_013298805.1 Cytophagales bacterium
GTAATAAAAAAGTCGATAAGAACTCAGCTATTCTCAAAATCAGTAAAAATTACTCTAATCTTTTGCAAAAAGTGGCATAAACCAAAAGCTGTCCCAAAATTACTTTTGAGACAGCCTCTTTTTATTACTTCTTCAAAAACTTATCAAAAAACGTGGAGGAGGCTTTGTAAGCATTTACCCAATTTTGATGAAGCAGAAAACTATGTACTTCGTCAGGGAAAATCAGTTGCTCAAAATACACATTGTTTTTGCGTAAGGCTTCGGCCAAGGTTACGCTTTCAGCGAAAGGAACATTACGGTCGTCATCTCCATGAATTAATAAAACGGGCGACTTCCAAGTGTCCACGAAATTCATTGGCGATGATTGAAAAGCCACTTTTGCCCATTCTGCTCGCTTATTGGCATCATAACTCGGAATAAAATTCTTGGTGGTCGTATTCCAATCGTGTACACCATGAATATCCACGCCAACCGCAAACAAATCAGACGCTTTTGCCAAACCCAAAGCCGTTAAATATCCACCGTAAGAACCGCCCCAAAGTCCAATTTTTGAGCCATCAACATCTTCTCTGTTTTTCAGAAATAATCCTGCACCCACTACGTCGTTGTACTCGCTTGCACCCGTAGCTCCGTAATTTAACGCTTCTCTGAATTCCATTCCATAACCAATGCCCGAACGATAATTCACGGCTAAAACCACATACCCTTGACTCGCCAGATATTGGTTCATGGCGTAAGCTTTATGGTAGTATTCACCGTAATTAAAACCTAAAAGCATTTGTCTGCGTGAACCTCCATGAAAGAAAATCGCAGCGGGATGTTTGTCGCCTATTTTGTGATTTTTGGGTAAAAATAATTGTGCAGGAATTTTCATGCCATCGGTTGCCGTTAGCATAATTGCTTGTGGTTGAATTAATTGAGCTGATGGAAAGTCACCGCTAATCATTTCTGTTGTGAAGTCTTTCAATTTTCCATCGGTTTGAATGATACTCGGACGAGCAGGTGTTTTTGCCTCTGAACGTATGCAAGCAATTTGCCCATTGGCTAATTGAGTTGGCAACCATTCAATTCCCTGCCCTGTCGTGATTTGCTTAGCAATTCCTCCCGATGGTGAAACTTGCCACAAATGCCGACGGTCAATATCGCCAATATTTGCATTGTAAATAATTGATTTTTTGTCCGTTGAAAGCATGGCGTATTCAACTTCGCCATCGTTGGGTGTTAGCAATTTTGCTTCACCACCGTTGGGTGAAATACCGTAAAGATGATGCCAACCATCGCCTTCGTATGGGAAAATGATTGAATTTTCCGCCGTCCAAAATAAGTGATTTTCAGCGACTAATCCACCGCTAAAAAACACACTTCCACGGCCTGTTTTTGCCTTCCATATTTCACGACTTTTGCCTGATTGTACTTCAACAATTCTGATTGACCAAGGATTACTTGCTCGTTCTGGACCAAAAATTAAAGCATCTTTGGCAAAAGGAACTCTAATAAATGCCAAAGATTTTCCATCGGGCGACCAAATGGGGTCAGAATCTTGGTCAACACTTGGGTCTAAAAAGCGAATTGATTTTTGAGCTACATCGCAAACGCCGATAAAACTGTGGTCGCCACGACTGCTGACAAAAGCTATTTGTGAACCGTCGGGTGACCAGCGAATTGAGTTTTGTGTGCCACGAGATTGAAATATTTTTTTTCCAACGGCTTTTACGCTGTCTAATCTGATAGTGAAAATTTGTCCGCCCGACAAATATGCTAAGGTTTCACCTTTGGGTGAAATTTTTGGATACGTTCCATTGGCAATTTTGCGTAGATTTTTACCGTCAGTTCCAATCATCCAAATGGCTCTTTCAACTCCTTCTTGTAATTGAACGGGGTTCGGAATTTCCCCTGCGGCATTGTTCGCTCCGCCACGAATAAAAATGATTGAATTGCCATCGGGCGTAAAACTAACACTGTTGATTTCTTGTCCATTATCTCCTTCGTAATTGGTGATTTTTACGGGTTTGAAATCAGGTGCTTCTGCCATGAAAATATTACGAGAACCCTGTTGATTAAACACCCAAGCCATTTTATTACCTGTAGGAGAGGCTTTGAGTTCGGTAGGGAAAGGGGCGGATAATACTTGTTCAATTGTGAATTGAGCGAAAGTATTCACCGAGATAAAAATGCAAAAAATGAGGAGGAAATGTTTTTTCATGAAATTGACGATTTTAGCTGAATTGATGACTTGTGAATTGTGATGAGTATTGGCAGTAAATTAGTTTAGAGGTAAAATGCAAACCACTAAATCCTAATTGAATAGGTTAGCCAGATTGTACACAGAACTAAATCATTCAATTATCAATGAGGCTGTCTCAAAAGTAATTTTGGGACAGCTTTTGGTTTATGCCACTTTTTGCAAAAGATTAGAGTAATTTTTACTGATTTTGAGAATAGCTGAGTTCTTATCGACTTTTTTATTACTTTTTA
>JAAFIU010000201.1 GCA_013298805.1 Cytophagales bacterium
TTCCGAATATTCAAAGAAACGTACAGAAATCATAAGAGATTTGATATGAGAGCAACGCTAATATCGGCTTTTCACAACGCTAATATAATTTCTAAGGTAGCTTAAAATACTTTCGCAGGAAGTCTATTTTAGTTTTTGGAATTGCCTTAATAGCTTTTTTATCATTTAGTTTTTGCCTTATGAATTTGGTAATATTTTCAAATTTCATTTCGTCATTCTGATTTTTTTTAGGGTAACACCCTGTGTTGTATCTAATTTCATTCTTAATACCGTTGAGGTTGTATTTTAAAATTGTAGTGAATTGAGGCATCATATATTGAGCATCAGAAGCACATTCAAATTCTTTTGGAATAGAAAAAATATCATTTTCTTTAAAAATTTCATATATACTTTCTTTATCTTCTTGCGATAAATTATAAATCACTGTCGTGTCTTTATATTTATCATTTATGGCTTTCCTGATAAAAAAACCAGTATCAGAATTGTATGAATCAACATCACCGATTAATTCAAAAGAGAATTTATCAGGCATTTTATTTGTGTAATTAGTGCATCCAATACAGAGTGGAATAAAACACAATAATCGAACTAAATATTTTGTAAGCATCGTGCGTTCAAATTGCTATTTTACAGAAAGAATCGGGAAAAATATCTTTTTCTGTAAAAAATATATTTTTTTTATAGAGTCATAATCACGCCAATCTAAAAGGATATTTCCAGTTAAATTATCAGTTTCCTTTCCACTCACCAAATACTTGAAATTCAATAATTCTCCATTTCTTTCTCTCGTAACCAATCATTCATTTTGTAAAATGCCCATATTGCTCCAATAGGGAAAGTTATAATAAGATATGATTCTTTTTCCCATAAAGCTCCTCCAAATCCCATTAATTGAAAATGGAAAAACTTGAATGACCAATCTCCAAATGGGTTTACACCAATTGCTGGAAAATTCAACAGAATAGGAAACAAACAGCGTAAGGCTTTCTTGAAAATATTATTCCGTATGATATAGATTACAGCTATAGCATTGATAACTATTACAAGCCATCCTATTAATTGTATCAGTTGATTTGTCATATTTTGATTTTAAAAACGCTCTTGTTTGAATATAGCAATGGTATCTCCGTATTGTTCTACACACTGGTAAGTAAATTTGAAATGGTCTTTACCGTGATAAATTTTAATAAAATCATCCCCTTTTTTCTTCATAATTGTATCGCCTTTATGAAAATTATTAATCATAGTCTCAAACATTCTTGCAGCATAATTATGAAATTCAACATTTTTATTATGATTATGTACGGATTTTCCGTACAAGTGCATCCTATTTCCTTCTAACTCAAATTTTTCAAGAGTCATAGAAAACTCAAAATCACTTTTAAAATCTTTTATAGAGTCTTCGCAAGTGGGACGCTTCATCCCACAACCTATAAATATGAAGCAAATGAAAATATTTATTGTTGTCCTGTATGCCATAAATAAGTTGTATTTGAATATGTTCGTCTAATTCCCCAATTACCAATAGAAGGGCGTAATCCAAAAGAAGCTGTTTGAGTACCTCTCTCAGTAGGGCGATAAAATCCATTCTTTAACTCTGCCGAAGTCGAATATCCCCCACCAATAACTGCATTTCCGTCATATCCAACTCCATCACCTCTAAGTCCTTCAAAGAAATTTTCTTGCCCTCCATACTTATCAAAAAAGTTTGCATTCACACCCACCCCAAATCCTGGGGTTTGTACACCTGCACCTATAGTTACACCTCCATAAACCCCAATTCCATCATTACCAAAAGCAAAACCTGCATCAAAACTTGCAGAAGTACCACCTCCATTAAACCCAATAGAAGCACTTAATCCAAAACCATCAGGATTATACGGGCTAAAACGATTTCTATATCGTTGTTCGGCAAGCCAATATTGATAAACATCTTTTCCAACAGCACTATTTTTATCTACTTTTACTGTTATTTCGGGAAGTTCCCCTCCATAAGGAATATTTTTATCACGTACTTTATTGATAGCTCTTGTTACGCCATTTATTCCTTTTTCTGCCCCACTAAATGCTAATGATGTTGCAGCTCCACGCCCAAAACCTTCTAAAAAATTTCCGCCATGAATTCCTGCCCCAAGTCCCCCACTAAAACCTCCAGAAATTACCTTACTGGCAATTGATTTAAAAGTATTACTGGTACTTCTAAAAATAGTTCCTGCTACTTCACTTCCAATTTCATCACCAATCCCACTCGTTACCACTGAAACTCCAATACCCAATAGAGCATTTCCTATGGCTTGTCCTGTACTTGCTCCTGATTTTTTATCATCCAAATACCCTTTGACAATGTTGTACGCTGACCAAGCTACTGCTAAAATAGTAAAAAGTTCTCGTCCATTAGGGTCAATATAAGACACAGGATTATTGCCACAATAACTATATCCAGAAATATTGTTAAATTGATTAGCAGGGTCAAAACTATTCATTCTCCCCGTTACGGAATCATAATCACGCCAATCTAAAAGAATATTTCCAGTTAAATTATCCGTTTCCTTTCCACTCACCAAATACTTATCGGACTGAATGCCAGACAATTGATATTCAGAACCTGCATTTACATTAGACCAAGGGTCATACGATTGTGATTGTGTTACAAAAGCCGTCCCCAAAGAATCTTTATAGCTTAAACGTAAATTACCTACATGGTCGGTATAACCATATTCAAGTTTTCCTGCCACCCAACGCCCTTCGGGGTTTTGTACTTCCGAAACGGTGAAGTTATTTAAAGTAGGATTGTTTCCTGTGTAGGAATACACCATTTCACCATCATAAAGGGTGTAGGTATCTACGCCATTATTACTTACTTTTCGCTGTCTTCTTGTTCCTGTTGAAGTGTACCAATATTCTACGCTTCGGTTATTAGTGAAGGTAGTTTTCTTAACCAAATCTAAGAAATTATATTCAATAGTAGTAATCCCTTTGTTGGCATCGGCAGTCATTTTCCCATCTACCGAAAATGTATAATCATTCCCTGCTACGTCTCTAAAATCATTGGCTTGTATATTTCCACTCACTCCATCATCAACCTTCTGCAATTTATTACCATTATTGGCATAACTGTAAGTCAAGTTATCTACCAGTCCAAAAGCATTTGTCCCTGTTTTACTATACCGTTGCAAATGTTGAATATTTCCATTCACATCATAGTCCAGAGAAACGGAATAGTTTTCAGCACCAACACCCGAAAATTGGGCATTTTTAAGTCTATTGGCAAGGTCATAAGTATAAACATAACTTTTATTTTGTGAGCTATTTTGTGCTTTCCATGTTTGTTTCGAGATGGTTTCATTAAAATCAAAATCCAATTTATAGCTAAATAATTGGCTATTTGATACTTGTGGATTTCCCGAAGCATCCAAGTTTTGCCCTATCATTTGTCCACGAACATTGTAGCGATACCCAATGGTTTGCAGACCTGCACCACGCACAGGAGCAAGCGTACCTAACTGTAACTTGCTGTTTGTTAGAAATTTAAGTGTTCCTGCATCATACAAAGTACCCGCTTGTACAGTCGTGTTGGCAGGAATGGTAACAATATGCCCTTGATTAATAATGGCAGGGGTCGTTAAAGTAGGCACGGCATTATTAACCCAAGTGCTTGGCAAAGTCCAATCTCCAGATTGTGAACTACTAATGGCGTTGGCTTTTGGTTCAATCAGTTTTGCTGATAATCGTCCGATATTGTCATAAAACAGCGAAAACATCTTTAATCTTGGCACTTTATCGACTGCTCCTTCTTTTAAGGTGTAATAAAAATCCTTGGTTCTACCAACGTGGTCAAGGGTATTTTCTTTGGTAATGATACGGTCTAAATCGCCACTCTTTCGATAAATCATTTGAGATTGAAGTACCTCTCCCACAAAATTATACTTGACATCGCTTTGATTACGTGCCAGTAAATTTTGATAATTAATTGACTGTATGCTACGGTTTTTATCGTCAAAATACGATACAAAAGGAAAAAGAAAATCGCCATACATTTCAATTTTGGTCAATCCACCCGTAGCCAAACCTTTGGCATTGGTAGCAGAATAAGCCGAAGTATTGAAAGGATTATTTTGAAAACCATAATCAGCAATTGTTCCTGAGTATTGGTTGTTATATCGCCAAGAATAATCATCAAAATAAGCGACACTTTTTATACTCTGCGGTGTTACATAATTTCGTAATAGATTAGGAAAGCTATTATTGTCATAACCCAAAACCTCTCCAGTTGTACCAATCGCTAACCTCTGCTCAAATTGATTACTAACCACGAAATTATTAAAAACCTCTTGTAAATATTCTCTTGTAAAACCACTTGACAAGGACATTTGACCCACTTTTGCAGTTCTGCCATGTCCGTCTGTCTGCACGTAACTCCATGTATTATTTTTGGCTAATTCATCATCATCTTGACTCATTACCACCTGATTCAAGCGATTATAAACTACCCTACTCCAGCCAATGCCAGGTTTATGAGATTCATAGGCACGTCCACGACCATCATAATGGGTCGCATATACATTTTCATTAAACTCTGACCAAGATTCTACATTCAAAGAGGTAGAACTTCCCAAAGCACTATAGGCTTTCGGGGGAAAAATATATTTTAATTTTCCATCGGCAGAATAAGCATAGGCAGTCGTTAAAAAATTTGTGGCATCTACCTGCACATCTCTTTGAACCACATTGCCTGATTTATCCTTGTATTCAGTTACGGTACTCCCTCTTTCATCGGTACTAATCATTTTAGAAAGTTCGTAAGTATCATACGTTCCAATGTTCATGAAGTCATTGGTATTATTAACAAATAATCGCTTGATACCCGTAGCCGTTTGGTACTCCATCTGTTGGTATTTGCTATTATCACGCCACGCTTTCCCTGCTCCGTAAGACTTTAACACTCTACTTAATGGAGAACTTTCATATTCCAATACTTCCGAGTACGGCATCAGGTCATTATAAAAACTTTTGGCGATGCTTTTAACAGTATCCGCATTTACTAATGCCCCTGTACTTTGATTTCTTTCTACTGATAGCCATTTTCTGATGGGTCTATTAAACTTATCATAGTCGGTTATACCCGAAACCAAATCATTTTGGTTAGGGGAAGCTCTGTAAGCCACATTTTCTATTACCCGACCCGTTCCGTCCATATAAACTACTGAAATAGCACAGTCTGTATGCGTCAATGTTAGTGGGGTAGTGGTGGCAATTCTTGGCATACGAGTAATCACACGATTATAAGCTGTACTGGTGCTTAAAAGCGGGTCATTGTCAGCTTGCCCACGATATACATATTGGATATGTTTCAAAACATTCCCATCCTTATCCGTTTGCTGTTTGAGTTTCCCATCGGAATAGTATTCGTTATTGACCGATAAAGCATTAACCCCTGTTTGCTTGCTGACCCCATACAAGATATTGGCATACTCTGTGGTAGTGGTTTGTTCTGAACTTAAACCAAGGTTTGTCGTTTGACTAATAGGTAAAGTAGTATAAGTAGCATGGTAAGCTACCTTGTTTTTTGGTCCAAAACGAATAGAGGATTGTATCGGTAAACCAATACTGGTATAAGATTCTATGGTAGATTTTAAATCATAATCAGAGCTTCTTGTAAAGACATTATTGCTTTGATTATTTGAGGCTTCGGTCATAGCAAGCCTTGGGAGATTCTCTAAAATGAAAGTAGATTTAGGCATTCCTGCTTTTACGTCCACGGAATCAGTCGCATAAAAGGTCTGATAAGCAGCGTTGATAATATATTCATCGGTATTATTAATGGCTTGTTTGACTCTTGTAATATTTTCAATTACAGCGGTTTTAATGCCTTTACTTAAAAGAGCCGAAATACCCTGAGCTTCGGAGTTAGTAATGGGACTTGTTCCAAAGGCAAAATCCATGGCATATTTCGTCCAGTTGGCAATAGTGCTACCATAAGAATCTTTGGTAGAGGTCTTCACTACTTGATTATGCCTTAATGGATAGTTGGCTAAATAATCGGGTAAATCATCTTTGTAGTCGTAATTAGTAGTAGAAATAACAGGATTTGTGCCATCTTGACTATACGTTTTTGTGCTTTGAGATTTCAAACGAAAAGTATTGAAAAACTCATAATAACTTCTTTCAAAGTTAAAGTTTTTATTAACGAATCTAAAACTACGATAGCTGAATAGATAAGGGTTTTGAACTCCCTGCAATGATTGTTCTTGATAGTCATTAATATTTTCAGAGAGTAATTGATTATTTTTACCAAAAACGGATACTCGTGAAAGAATACCGACCGAGTTTTCGTGGTAGGGATACCATTTCCACGGACGTAGATAACGACTGGTATCACAAGTTGTGATAGAATAAGGATAGTACGGAATTGGAGTTGTAACACAATTATAGGTAATGGTTTCAACAGGATTTATCTCTGTTAAGGGTTGCAAAAACTCAGAAACCGTATATCCCAAATTGTCGGTTTCATCCCCCGACAAAATAGTTTCTTTTACTCTACTATACCCCACCGCAGGGCGACCACTCTCTGAAAGCATTTGTTGATACAAACCCGAATGCCAAAATTGAGGAATAGTACCAATATAATTCAGTCGATTGTCAAAATGATAGAAGGGTTTCAAACATAAAAAACCCGAAGAAGTCCCATCGGCTTGCAAATAATCATACTTTTTGACCGTTTTTAGATTAGAAATAGAATCAACGTAAGTAATTTTTCTAATACGGCTACCCCCAACAATTTGTGTATAGTTGGCAGCTCTATTATTTTCATATTCTAAGAGGGTACTTCCTCCCGTGGAGTGTGAAATAGCTGTTAGAGTGCCATATTGCGACCATCCACTTGTGGCAGTACGATTACCATATTGACCATTGGCACAGGGTCTGAAAGCATCTTCTCCAATCATGATATTTGAACTCAAAGCTCCATTCAAATACCCCCAATGGTCAATTCCCTGACTAAAACGACTTGGAAGATTAAATCCATCATCATAATACTTGAAGGTATATTTGTTGCCATCAGGTTCTTCAATACTTCGTAATTTGAAACGTCTTTGATGAGTGTAACCAACGGTTGAATAATTATAGCCAAATGGGGGAACATTCGATGGGTCTGTACCATAATTATAATCGTAATTAAATTTCCATTCAAGCGTTTTGGTGGCATCATCTTTAGCATAAACCGTGATTTTGTGCAAGGCTCTACTACTGGCACTATTATTAGGGTAATGAGCATAAGAATCTATATCTTGTCGATTTGGATAGGTGCTATTAAGATACCAAGAAATACTACCATCATCTAAATACCCCTGAGACCACCCATCTTTATTAATTTCAACGACATGGGTTTGATTACTGATTTTAAATAAGGTACTACTGCCCACAAATATCTTATTGATTTTCTTGGCAATCCCTGTAAAAGTACAATTGTCGGTTGTTGCTTCTTGTTCTGCAATTCTAAAAAAGCTATAATAGGTATTGTGATATTCAAAAATAGTTTGGTGTCCAAAAGCCGTTTCAATCTTTGTACAGTACCAAGCACTGGTCGTTTTTTCAGACTCCAAATATTTATAGAAATTACTTGTTCCAAAACGCATAGTCCCATTGGTCGCTTCTTCGGCTTCCATCTCAAAACTATCTTCTGTTTCCAAACCTGTATCAGCAAAAATATATTTAGTACCATCAGGCATAGTAACCACCCAATTCTTAAATAAGCCTACGACATCCGCTACATTATAAAGGTATCGTGCTTGCCATTGTACACTTACCTCAATATCTGATTCGGGAAAGAAATGTACTTTTTTATTGTCATCAAAAGTAAACTTATAACTTGTTCCATTGATATTGAGAAAATACCAATCGGGTTGAGTATCGTTTTCTACATCATTATCTGCTTTTAAGCCGTATTGAAAAAAGCCTTTGCGAGCCACTTTATTATAAGAATCATCCAAGGTATATTTCCCTTCGTCTGGAATACCTCTAACAATTCTTGAAATTTGTGGCGTAATATTGGCAGCCCAGTTCATTCCCACCCATGAAGCCACATCATGCCCTTTCATTCCCGATGCGTTATAATTTAAGCCAATTGGTACGGATGCCCCTCCTGCTTCGGTTAGGGTATAGATTGGAAATCCAATAATAGGCGTTCCCATGAATAAATTGACGGGAATATCTTGAAAGCGATTGACTAAAGTACCGTCCTGTGTACTGGTAGGGCTTTGTCCTGTTGGTGTACTTCCTGCCACTAAATTATTGGGGGGATTCGTAATGGTTGAGGGGTCTTGCTTTGTTGGAGCTTCTTTTACCTCCGTAGGTTTATCTAAAGGTTGTT
>JAAFIU010000207.1 GCA_013298805.1 Cytophagales bacterium
CTGCAATAATCATTGGATATTTTAAGCCTTCTAAGTATGGTTGCGTATTTACAATAGCTTGACCTGCTTTTTCTGCTACATCGTTAGCATCTTTAGCTGTTGATACTAAGTAAGTTGCAATTGCTGGCATCAATCCACCAAATACACCGTTACCAATGTGATAAGGTAATGACATTGACGTATAACGAATCTTCACTGGGAACATTTCAACTAAGAATGCTGCAATTGGACCATAAGCCATTGTTACAAATATCAACTGAATGAAAACCATCATAATCAAAGTCCACTTATCTGAATCATTGATTTTAACCGTTTTTGAAACTTCTGGTTTTGGTTGGTCTGCTGCTTCTTTACCTGCTACAATCGTTACTTTCTTAACTTCTTTGTAAGTCGTTCCGTCAACGTAAGACTTGTTAGTAGTTGTGGTAATCAACGAATCTGTTGTTGATTTTGGAGCTAATTCTCTTTTAGTTTCAACTTTAGTTTCAGCAGTGATTTCTTCCTTATTCTTCAAATTAGTAGTTTGGTACATTTTCTCATAAATCGGACGGTAACATAACACACCCAATAACATACCTGTCAACATAATTCCTTTACGACCAATCTTATCTGATAACCATCCAAATAATACGAAGAACGGTGTTCCCATCATCAAAGCAATAATCAAAAGTGTATTTGCTTGGTCAAAGTCAATGTTCATGATTTTCAACAAGAAAGTCTGAGCATAGAATTGTCCTGTGTACCAGATAACACCTTGTCCCATTGTTGCTCCAAATAATGCTAATAATACAAATTTGAAGTTCAATTTATTACCAAACGATTCTTTCAACGGATTTACAGAAGTCTTTCCTTCAGCCTTAGCTTTTGCAAACAATGGAGACTCTGACATATTCTTACGAATCAATACCGATACATATACCATGATGATTGATACTAAGAAAGGAATTCTCCATCCCCAATCTTCCCAAGATGCTTTTTCCATTGAGTTCTTAGTAACTAAGATTACACCTAATGAAATAAACAAACCTGCTGTTGCTGTAATCTGAATCCATGAAGTCCAGAAACCTCTTTGTCCTGCTGGCGAGTGTTCTGCTACATAAGTGGCAGCTCCACCATATTCACCACCAAGAGCAAGACCTTGTAAAAGTCTCAAAACCAATACTATCAGTGGAGCAAAGAATCCAATTGTTTCATATTTGGGAACTAAACCAATCGCAAATGTAGCACCACCCATCAATACGAGCGTAACCATGAATGTGTATTTTCTACCAATTAAATCGCCAAGACGACCAAAGAATAATGCTCCAAATGGACGAACTACGAAACCTGCCGCAAAAGTAGCCAAGGTTGAAAGGAATGCCGCAGTAGGGTTATCTTTCGGGAAAAATTGGGTTGAAATAATGGTAGCTAAACTTCCAAAAATGTAAAAGTCGTACCATTCGATGAGTGTTCCCACCGAGGATGCCCCGATAATGGCAGCTAATCCTTTGGTTGAAGTTTTTTCTGTTGACATAATAGTAATAATAAGGGGATTTAAGTGATTTGCGTGATATTTAATTAAAAGTTATAAACCATTACGGCTGATATACGGCTGTTAGTAGCATCAAAAGGTCTTGCTAAAGAGCTTGTACTTGCTTTGAATGAAGTTGAAGTTGGTAAAGTTCCGTCTGCGTTTGGCACAGTTCCGTCAATATCAGCCCATTTCATCATTGATAATTCGTATTCAAAAGCAAATTTCATTTTACCAGAATAAATATCTACTCTTGGCGAAATTCTCATCATATTATCAAAAGCACGTCCTGTTGCAGAGCTAATTCCTCTTCCTTGGAAAGCCAATGTTCCTGCCTTAATACTTGAACTTGCAATGGCATCAGACAAACCTAAGTTTTGTAAATATCCAACAAAAATTGCTGGCTGTACTTTTTTAGAACCTGTCGCAATTAATTCACCCCACATATTCAATTGGTTTTGAGCAGCGTACTTCCATTCTCCTGTTGTTGCATCTCTGTATTCAGCAAAACCACCCATCCCTACATATTGTGTATAACTTTGTCCGTAAGTTGTATGAAACTTCATCGTAACTTTATCAGTTGTTAATTTTGCATAAGCTAATAAGTTAAGCGTGAACAAGCTATTACTAATATTTTTCTGAACATTACCTGTTCCTGTTGCTCCATATACACCTGTAGTAGTATTCTTTGTATCTGTTATTTTAGGAGTCAAAGTATTTCCCTCTACTCCAACAGATGCCAAAAACTTTTTATTTTCGTAACCTAATTGAGCCGCAAATGCTGGCATAGTAGCGAATTTTTGAGCATCCACACCTGAACCTACCGCAAACGTACCTGCGGGGCTAAATCCTGCTAAATCATATCCGAAAATCATTCCCATCAATGACATTTCCTTTCCTAATTTGTGTGTCAAACGAATCTGTGGAACAAATGAGAAAGGGTTAAAAGGAATACCTGTACTAAAGTTGGCAGTTCCTGGAAAACATTTTGGAATAAAGTTTGGATTCCAATATTGACCAATCATTACTTGATTCTTTGTCCAATCCATCGCTACGTAAGCATGGCGTAATCTTAACAAATTTTCTGTTCCACTACCAGAACCAGCCGTTCCATTAGTAATTCCAAAAAAGTCAGTTTCTAAAGTTCCCGAAATTTTTGCACCAAATGCAGAAATACCTCCCATTCTTACACCTAAGCGAGTAACAATTGCAGAGTATCCCAACTGTGGCACTGCATTGGCATCATCGTTTGGATTTGCAGTCAAAGCCGTTCCTGTTCTTGTTGGAAGGTTGGTTGCATCCAAAGGATACACATCCAAAACTCCGTCTCTCAAATCAAGGTTTCTACGAGAATTATAATAAACGTCATTTCTCAAAAATCCGTAAACTGTTATTTTCTGTTCTGCTGGCGGAGCTGCCGCTGTAGTAGTTGTGGTAGTTGTTGTCGCTGGAGCTTGTTGAGCGAAAACTTGGCAGTTAGCCAGAACTCCACCCAACAGACATAGTATTGCTTTCTTCATGATACTAATGGTTTCTTATGGTTTTGTTTTGTTATGTGATATTTGCACTAAAAAATGATTTTTTTGTACATTGATGAGTCAAAGGTCATAAAAAAAACTATACAATCAATAGCCTTGACATACTCTTGCTATTTTTGTATAGTTTTAATGTTTAAGTATTAAATAAAAGCCTAAAAGGGCAAACTTTGCACATTCTAAAGGCTATATTGTACTTAATGTTTAAGTCTCTCCCACTTAATCAACATAAACTTATCACCAAGTTCTGTTACTATCATTCCTGCATCTCTAAGGTTTTCCCTTTCACTATAAAAAGCCACTAACTCCCTGTGATTCATTATTTTATAGGTTGGATAATACTCCGAGTTTTTGGGAATCTTTATCTGATATTTTTTTACCCAATTCATCACCGATACATGAGAAACCCCTAAAAGTCTCTCTATTTCACGATAGCTCACTCCTTCTATATACAACTGTAATGCTTTGATGACATAATAAGTTGAAATACCTTTACCCATTTTTTCAACTGTAAAATTATAATTACAGTCTTTACACTTAAAGCGTTGTTTTTCGTTAATAACACCACTTTTTGTTATATTATTACCATCACAACGAGGACAATTTGGATTTTTCATATAAATAATGTGATATAGTATATTTAGCAAATCTATATTAAATAAGCAACAAAATGAAATTTGTTCAAATAAAATTTCTTGGCACTTTAAGTATGCTGAATGCTAATTTTTCAAAATAAAATTCTGTAAACCAAAATTTAGCCAAATATTATTCTTTTTGTACAACAAGCACAATGAAGTGTTGTACTTATCCAAGATTAAGTTGTCAGCTTTGTTACGGCAGCTTTAAGTTTTTCTCTCGCCTGACGCTTCTGAAGAATGATAGGCTCTACAACTCTTTCCTTACAGTCAATTAAACTACACCGCTCACAAGTTTCATTAACCTTTCTATGAGGCAATGCAGAATCTCCTAAAAAATTAACACTACTTTTTAAGTTATCATCAATGGCAAAGCCTAATGTGATACTACTATTGACAATTTGGTTCGGTGGTGAAGGCTTTGCTACACAAATCACTAAATAATTATTCTCGGTATCAATGTATTCTGAAATTTGAGCTTTGCAAATAACTTCTTCAGCATTATAGCCATTTACTTTTTGCTCATTTTCTAAATCTTTCAAAATTGTAAGAGACAACCAACGTCGGCAATAATGCTCATTCATGGCTGTACCATGCGGAGTATGCAACTTAGTCAGGTGCATTTCTTTGGTCAGATGAAACACATCGTGGTCAACTTGATTATTAAAGCGAAGGAAAAATAGATTCTTAATTTTGAAGTGACTCGTCATCACATTTGATAAACGGTGCATGAAAACTTCAGGCGTTACACTAAATAAACGCATGATATTCAGTAACATCGCTGCATCCCATTTAGGCGAAGCAAAAAAGTATGTCAAACGTCCCACAAGAATATCTTTGTTTATTAAAATTGCTCCAGCAAAATAAGAAGCTCTAAAGTTGTTCAATACCTGCTCAAATGATTCTACCTCCAATACCGAAGAAATCATTGGGCGATTTTTGAGTTGCAAATATTGATAACCAATTTCTCGACCGTAAGAAAATGCTTTTTGCTCTGTACTTAAAGTTTTATTGATGAGCAGTTTATTGTTCTTAGGGTCAAATACCGAACGAACCGTTATTAAATCTGGATATTGTTCGGGTGTAAATTCTTCGATGCGATATTGATAGAAACTTTCAAGAATACCTTTCAATAATTGTTCATTGGGTGAAGTTGTGGCTGGTATCTCAAATAAATTTCTAAATTTTTGAGCAGCCTCCTCTAAATCCTCAAAATAATTATCGTGCATTTCTTGATACGACCGCAAGACGGAGAAATAAAACTGCTCGACCCGCATATCGTAATTTCTACTAATTTCAATAATGGTACTGATAAATGCCGATATTTTAGCGGGTGCTTGCGACATCAATTCAATAAAATCAGAGGGTTCAATCCCAAATATCTCTAAAGGCAATTCCGTCAAAATATTTGAATTGAGTAATTCGGCAATGGGTTCTAATTGTTTATTGAGCTTTAAAGACACCAAAGAATCATAATCAACTTCAAAAGCTCTCGCCAATGCCATGATTTTTTCCGTCTTGGGATATTTCTTTCCTTTCTCTATTTCATTCAAATAAGAAATAGAAAGATTAGACTTATCCGCCACTTCGCTCAATGACAGTTTTTTGTCAAGGCGTAATTGTCTAATTTTTAGCCCAAAAATTATTTTTACTTTATCAGTACCGATGCTCATGATTTTATTTTTTTTTCCAAAATTAGTAAAATATAATCAACAATTCTTCTTGAAAATTCTAATAGCGAATATTCGCTTTATTCATTTCTCCAAAAAGACATATTTATTTTAAATATACTTATACTTTTTCAAAAAAACGTATAATTTTTTAAAGAATTTTCGCAAATTTTAATATTTAGCGAAATTTCGCTTGTTTTTATAATTTCGCTTATTTAAGTTTGTCTAAGAAATCAGAATAAGGCTACCAAAAAGAAATTCTATTTTCATAAAACTATAAAAAGAAAAAGAAATCATAACAAAGCAAATAAGGTCATGATACAATCAATCCAAGGCGTAGAGATATTAGGAGAAATCACTCCGCAATACAAAGAAATCCTAACCACAGATGCTATCATATTCATTCGAGACTTACATCGGATGTTCAATAAGCAACGTAAACAGCTTTTACAGACACGCAAAGACGTACAGGAGGAAATCAATCAAGGTAAAAAATTAGACTTTCTTGCTAACAAAGCTGCTATCCGTGACATTGATTGGGTGGTATCACCAATCCCTGCTGATTTGCAAGATAGACGTACTGAAATTACAGGCCCAGTTGACAGACGTATGGTTATCAATGCCTTGAACTCAGGAGCTAAGGTTTTTATGGCAGATTTTGAAGATGCCAATACGCCATCTTGGACTAATTTGCTTGATGGACAAATTAATCTTCGTGATGCCATCAGAAAACAAATTGACTTTACGGCTGATAATGGCAAAAAATACGCTTTGCAAGAATTTGTAGCTGTACTAAAGGTTCGTCCAAGAGGTTGGCACATGGAAGAAAATCACGTTTTTATCGACGGAGCTCCTATGTCTGCATCCATTTTCGACTTTGGTTTGTATTTCTTTCATAACGCTTGGGAATTGGTAAAACGTGGTAGTGGACCTTATTTTTATCTACCAAAAATTGAAAGCCATCTTGAAGCTCAACTTTGGAATGACATTTTTGTAGCCGCTCAAGAAGCCATTGAAATGCCAAAAGCAACCATTAAAGCAACCGTTTTGATTGAAACCATCACAGCAGCTTTTGAAATGGATGAAATTTTATACGTATTACGTGAACACATCGCAGGTTTAAATGCAGGACGTTGGGATTATATTTTCTCATGTATCAAAAAATTCCACCGATTCCCTGACTGCGTATTTCCTGACCGTTCGCAAATCACCATGTCAGTTCCATTTATGCGTGCTTATGCCAAACTTTTGGTAAAAACTTGTCACAAACGCAAAGCACACGCCATCGGAGGAATGTCAGCGTATATACCAAGCCGCAAGGATGAAACAATCAATAAATTGGCTTTTGAAAAGGTAAATGCCGACAAAGAATTGGAAGCATCAACGGGTTTTGATGGTACTTGGGTAGCTCACCCTGACTTAGTTCCAGTGGCACTTGTACCTTTCAATAAAGTTTTGAGAGAAAATCCACATCAAAAACACGTTTTATTAGAAAACGAAAATATCAAAGCGGAGGAATTGACCAATTTCAATATCCCAGACGCTTGTATTACTGAAGCGGGCATACGCATGAACATACAAGTAGGGATTTTATACATAGAATCTTGGTTGAGAGGCATCGGGGCAGCAGCAATTCATAACTTAATGGAAGATGCTGCCACCGCTGAAATCTCAAGAGCTCAACTTTGGCAATGGTTACATCACCGTGCTAAAACATATTATGGCGTGACAATTGATATTTCGATGTACAAATTCTTCTTGGCAGACGAAATTCAGAAAATTAAAGATATGGTTGGTGAAGAAAATTATTTCAACGGTAAATTTTTTGATGCCATTAACCTATTTGACAAATTGGTTACACAAAAGAAATTTGACTTATTCTTAACTACAGAAGCATACTCAACGCTTATAGCTGCCGAAGAGGTAGAAATATAAGTTCCGATATTTGATGTTCGTTTTTCGATGTTCGAGAAACAAACATCAAACATAAAGAAAAAAATATCAAGCATTTATAACAAAACAAAATCATGAAAATTTCAAAAGAAGACCGCATTCAACAATTAATTACAGATTGGACAACAAATCCACGTTGGAAAGGCGTAGAACGTCCATACTCCGCTGAAGACGTAGCTCGTTTAGCTGGTTCGTATCAATTCGATTATAGTATTGCTCGTATGGGAGCAGAACGCCTTTGGAATTTATTACATACCGACGAATGGGTAGCTGGCTTAGGTGCTTTGACGGGAAATCAAGCCGTACAAGAAGTACAAGCAGGTATGAAAGCCATTTATTTGAGTGGCTGGCAAGTAGCAGCAGATGCTAACCTTTCGGGAAATATGTACCCTGACCAAAGTTTGTATCCTGCCGACAGCGTTCCAAACGTAGTAAAAAGAATCAACAACGCTTTATTGCGTGCTGACCAAATTCAATCGGTTAGTGGCGACCAAGATATTCACTGGATGGTGCCAATTGTAGCCGATGCAGAAGCTGGTTTTGGAGGAAATCTAAACGCATTTGAATTGATGAAATGGATGATTGAAGCGGGTGCATCGGGCGTTCACTTTGAAGACCAATTATCATCAGCTAAAAAGTGTGGACACTTGGGCGGTAAAGTTTTAGTACC
>JAAFIU010000246.1 GCA_013298805.1 Cytophagales bacterium
CCTTGCTTCGGTCAAGACCTGGGGGATTCGGAGGGAGCTGGTAATTTGCCGTCACAAAGATGGTGGATTTTATTGAGGTTACAAAACTCACTTGAAAAAATATACACATCACAATGCTAAAATTGTTGTTAAACTTTTTATTATCAGTAGTTTATAGACAATAAATTATTTTAAATATTTTTTAATTTTTAATCAAATACGATCAAAATGTTTGTTCTTTTTTACAGAAATACCTTAAACGTTGTTGATAGTGTTATTGGTTTGGGATACCCCGTAAAAATCATTAACAGCATGAAAAACACAAAAAAAGGCTTGAAATCTATTTTATTGCCTACTGTTTACTGTTTACTACTTACTGCTTGTACTGGTTCATCCGAAGCGTTTTTAGAGAAAGCCAAGGAACAATTGCAAAAAGGAAAGCCCAAAGAAGCCGTAGAGTATTTGAATCAAGCCATCGACAAAGACCCAGAAAATGCAAAGGCGTTTAATATGCGTGGAGCGGCAAATTTTGAGTTGAAAGATTATAACAGTGCTTTATTAGACTATGAACAAGCCATCAAACTTGAACCAAAAGACTATAAGCCGTATTTCAATCGTGCATCGGTTAAAATGGAGAAATCTGATTGGGATGGAGCTTTGTTAGATTGTAATAAAGCCGCTGAAATTCAGCCAGATACCGCTGAGATTTATATCAAAAGAGGAATTATTTATGCTGCTTTAATAAAAATTCCAGAAGCATTAAATGATTTTGAACAAGCAATCAAATTGAACCCTAAAGAAACGAATGCCTTGTACAATAGAGGAAATATTTATTTTCAGATGGGAGATTTTGAAAACGCCACCAAAGACTTTATTACCGCTGTGAAAATTGATCCACAATTTGCCAAAGCATATTACGCTTTAGGAATTGTACAGCAAAAAATGAGTAAAAGTGATGAGGCTTGTATGAGTTTAAAAACTGCCAATCGTTTAGGTTATCCTGATGCAAAAGCAGCAATGGATAGTTTTTGTAAGTGATTTTAGTATATTTACGAATCGTTTTAACAATATCGACATGAAATACATAGCCTTATTTTTCACCCTTGTTTTTTTACTTTTTGCAGGTTGGCAGTATAATGACCCCGACCCAATTCTTTGGATTCCTATTTATCTAATTGCGGCTTATGCTACATTCAGAACGTATCAAGGAAAAGCAAATTCTGAAATGTTGTTAGTTTTAATTGTGCTTTCTTTTGCGGCGGGCATGAATACTTGGAATATGATGACATCATGGGAAGGTTTTTTCTCAGAAGGAGGAGGTTTATCTATGAAAACGATGAATCAAGAACTTGCTCGTGAAGCCTGTGGATTATGGATTTGTACCGTTTCCTTTATGATTTGTTGGGAAATAGATAGATTTGAAAAGAGTAAAAAATAATACTGAGTATAATAATTTCAGCCCTTTTATAAGCCGTTAAAAGTTTATGAAAGGGCTTTTTATAATCCAAATTTTCATATCTCCTCACATACCATGATAACGAACGATGCTGAATTTGTAATTTAGACTTCAAATCGGTTGAGAGAATTTCTATTCAACCAAATTAATGAATCCATCTCAATCCAATTTTATAATGAAAATACCTTTTGTAAAAAGCATCATGTTGGTGCTTACTTTGTCAGTTATGTCAAACATGACGTATGCTCAACAATTTAAAGTCTTGTTATTCACTAAAACGGATGGCTTTCACCATGAGTCTATCAATGAGGGCGTTACGGCTATAAAACAATTGGCAAATCGCCATACTTTTAGTGTAGATTGGCAAGAAAATGCGGCTGTTTTTAATGATAAAGCCTTAGAAAAATATCAAGCTGTTATCTTTTTGAACACAACAGGGAATATTTTGAATGAAGAACAACAAGCGGCTTTTGAGAAGTTTATCAAAGCTGGAAAAGGGTTTGTAGGTATTCACTCAGCATCAGATACAGAATATGATTGGGCTTGGTATGGAAAAATGGTAGGTATGTATTTCAAAATTCACCCTCAACAACAAACGGCGTATTTGAAAGTAGAAGACAGTAGTTTTCCAGGAATGGAGCGTTTCCCAAAGAAATTCCTTTGGACTGACGAATGGTACGAATTCAAGACTCCTGCTAATGCAAGCGATTTGAAGGTTTTAGTTTCAGTAGATGAAAAATCGTATGACCCAAATGCAAAATGGGGCGATAATGAAGGCAAAGGAATGGGAACGCACCCCATTTCTTGGTATCATAATTACGATGGTGGACGTGCATTTTACACAGCACTTGGACATATTCCATTGACATATTCAGACCAAACTTTCTTAGACCATATTTACGGAGGTATTTATTGGGCAGCTACTGGAAAGGGTTTGTAGGATTGAATGATATAATTTAAACTCAAAACGGTCTGTGAATTGTGATTCATGGACCGTTTTAATTTTTGAGGATAAAATATATTTATTCTGTAAGTCGAAGCGTTTCACTCATGATAAAATCTAAATCTGCTTGAAATGGATGAGATTTTAGATATTCTATCCAAAATCTCAATACTGCGACATTTGATGGATTTTCTACTCTTAATGCTTTGAATAATTCTTTAAAATTTGAAGAAAATTCGTCGTCATTTTCACTCTTTGAGGTTTTAGTAATATTTGTAAGTGAGCGAAAATCATTTGGTAAACCATAATCTGATAGTAATAAATTTGCATCAGAAGCACTGGCAATTATCCACTTTTCAACGGCGGGACAAATGAAAATAAGGTAATGATTTTCGTCTATATGCTTCAATAATTGCAAGGTGTCAGGTATTTCAATAACTAAATTAAATTGCTTTACGTAAGCCAATTCTTTCTTATCTCTGTCAATAATTCCAACTGCAAAATTATCATTAAAACGCTCCTGCATCACTTTTACAACATTGGGACAGCCTTTTTGATGATTGTATTTAGTCTGAGGAGGGACGAGTGCCTTAATAAGTTTCGTGTCAATATAGCACTCAGGTATTATGTGTAAATCCATTTATGCAGTGTAGGCTTCGTTATTAAAGAATAAATCTACTCCGTATTGATAAACTTCCTCAATTTCTTCCCTACTTAACCCTTTTACAACGGTTTGCCCTTCTTTAAAATCAACCATAAAAATGGATAAATCTTCTCTGGCATTTTCTAAAAAGTCATTGACTATAATGGGGCTATGCGTAGCCATAAAAAACTGATTGGTAGCAGAGTTGATTACCTCTTGCGTAAATTCAACAATGTAAGGAGGAAAAGAATGTGCTTCAGGTTCTTCAAAAACTAATACTGATTTTTCGTTAGATTGAATGGCTGTTTTATAGAAAATAATTCTTTGTAATGTATCAGCAATGGAAGAATATGGAATTAAGAAAATTAAACCGTCCTTTGTTTCTTTGAGGATTTTTAAAGATTGACTCGCTTTATCTAAAACTACTTTAAGATTATATTGACTAAACCAATGCGTAACCCTTTTGAGTAAATTGGGTAATAATTCAATAGTTTGCATAATATTTTGACCAAATGGAGGAGTCAAAAATCTATTGTTATCTTTTTTATATTTAACAGGTATTTTAAAATGATAACTTTTTAAAGATAGATTATTTTGTTTAGAATCTGACCAGTGGTATATCTCGAAACCTTTATCGTATAATTCTTCATTTTTTCCATCTAATGTTTCACCCAGAAATATTCCTCTGGGATTAAGGAGTATAGAGCAATAAGAATCATTTATTTTAATTGAGATGTCTTTTTCAGTGTTTCCATCATAAAATAATTCGGTTTCATATTCAAATCTTACGTATTCACTAACTTTTGTAAAGGATAAAGATGTATGCTTGCTTTTTAAATTTAATAAAGAAGAGCTAAATAATGACAGAGCCTCTAATAAATTAGATTTTCCAACATTTGGTCTGCCAATAAAAAGATTAATTTTACGAAATCCTGATAATTCTAAATGTCGAATAGATTTAAAATTATTGATTTCGATATGGTTAATAATATTGCTCATTTTTTGATTTTTACTTGATAATCAAAAATACACTAAATTTATTTAAACAACAAAAGCCATTCAATTAGAATGGCTTTTGTTGTTTATAACCCCTACTCTCCTAATCATAATTCAAAACAGGAGCTAACCATTTCTCAGTCAATTCCAAGCTCATTCCTTTGCGGTTGGCGTAGTCAACTACTTGGTCTTTGGCAATCTTTCCGATTGGGAAATACTTGCTTTCTGGATTTGAAAAATACCAACCACTCACCGAACTTGCAGGATACATGGCAAAACTTTCTGTCAATTGAATTTCTAATTTTTCTTCAGCCTGCAATAATTCAAAAAGAGCTTTCTTTTCGGTATGGTCTGGACACGCTGGATAACCTGGTGCTGGACGAATTCCTTGGTATTTTTCAGAAATTAAATCTTCAGGTGTTGCATTTTCATCTGTTGCATATCCCCAGAATTCTTTACGGGTACGCTCGTGCATTAATTCTGCAAAGGCTTCTGCTAAACGGTCAGCAAGGGCTTTTACCATAATTGAGTTATAATCGTCATGGTCACGGTCGTATTTTTCTAATAAAGTTTCAATACCAATACCTGCGGTAACGGCAAATGCTCCGATATAATCTGTTTCAGTTGATAATGGAGCAATAAAATCACTTAGACAATAATTTGAAACATTTGCAGCTTTTTGTCCTTGTTGACGCAAATGATGGAGTACTGTTTTTGAAATATCATTTTTGATATGCAAATCTTGCTTTACTTCATCTACTATATTAAGAACTTTATAATTTGTGTGAGTATGTGAGCCATGTTTATCACAAGCAACTTCTACTTCTTTTGCCTCAAAATTATGTAGAATAATGTCGTCATTTACAGAGTTTGCAGGATAAAATCCAACTACCGCACGAGCAGTAAGTAGCTTATTATCAATGATTTCTTTTAATAAAATTTGGGCATCATCAAACAATTTCTTAGCTTCTACTCCGACAACTTCGTTTTCAAAAATCTTTGGATATTTACCCGATAATTGCCAAGTTGAGAAGAATGGAGTCCAGTCGATATACTTGGCGATTTCCGCCAAATCATAATCCATAAAGTATTTATTTCCTAAGAATTGTGGCTTTGTGGCTTTGAAATTTGCCCAGTCAATTTTTGGAGCGTTTTCACGAGCCTTTTCGATTGGAGCATAATTTTTATCTTTCTGACGACTTGCATGGTCTATGCGTAATTGAGCGTAAGAAGATTTAATTTCATCAAAAATTTCCTCTTTCGTTTGCTCATTTTGCATTAAACGACCTGCCACTGGTACACTTTTCGAGGCATCCAATACGTGAATAACTGGCCCAGAATAATGCGGGTCAATTTTTACTGCCGTGTGAATTCTTGAAGTTGTAGCTCCACCAATCAATAAAGGAATGGTAAAACCTTGACGCTCCATTTCTTTAGCAACTCCCACCATTTCATCCAATGATGGTGTAATCAATCCCGAAAGTCCAATAATATCAACCTTGTGTTCACGAGCAGCGGCAAGAATTTTTTCAGTTTGAACCATTACGCCCAAATCAATAATTTCGTAATTATTACAGCCCAAAACCACACCAACGATATTTTTACCAATATCATGAACGTCACCTTTTACAGTTGCCAATAAGATTTTACCAGCACTTGATGATGTTTCAGCTTCGCCTGCTACTCTATTTTTTTCTTTTTCTTCTTCAATAAATGGCAATAAATAAGCAACGGCTTTTTTCATTACTCTTGCCGATTTTACAACTTGTGGCAAGAACATTTTACCAGCTCCGAACAAATCTCCTACAACATTCATCCCGTCCATTAAAGGACCTTCAATAACGTGTAATGGTTTTTCTACTGTTTGGCGTGCCTCTTCAGTATCTTCATCAATAAATTCCGTAAGTCCTTTAATGAGAGCGTGTTCTAAACGTTTGCCGACTGGCTGATTTCTCCAAGCATTATCTACCACTATTTCCTTACCTTTCGATTTTACCGTTTCGGCAAATGCTACCAAACGCTCTGTTGAGTCTTCTCTGCGGTTCAATAAAACGTCTTCGCAGAGTTCCAACATATCCTTTGGAATGTCATCATAAACGCCTAATTGAGCAGCATTTACAATACCCATGTCCATCCCTGCTTTGATGGCGTGGTACAAAAACACGGTGTGCATTGCTTCACGAACAGGCTCATTTCCACGGAAAGAGAATGAAATATTAGAGACCCCGCCCGAAACTTTAGCGTAAGGTAAATTTTGCTTTATCCAACGAGTGGCATTTATAAAATCGACAGCGTAATTGTTATGTTCTTCTAAACCAGTGGCTACGGTTAATATATTGGGGTCAAAAATGATGTCTTCGGCTGGGAATTTTACTTCATTTACCAAAATATCATAAGCTCTTTTACAAATTTCAATACGTC
>JAAFIU010000366.1 GCA_013298805.1 Cytophagales bacterium
AATCAATTCAGAATCAGTATTATAGGCAATTAAAGCCCTTACGTGAGGGTTAATCCCTCCTACTTCACTTAAATCATTCGTTGCACGAACGGCATCAATTTCAACTAACCCCAAACTGTTTACGGGTGAAATTAATCCTGGATAAATACTTTTTCCTGCTACGTCAATTGTCTCAGTTGTAGCTTTGTCATAAGCTGTTCCAGCTGCACCAACGGCAGTGATAATTCCTTTACTGAAAACAATGACTCCATTCTCAATTACTTGTCCAGTGGCGGTATGAATGGTTGCACCTACCAAAGCAATTGCCTTGGTTTGAGGACTTCCAGCCGCTTGATTTTGGGCAAAAATGGTATTCGAAATAAATACCAAAGTCAATATATATATGTATTTTAAGTTTTTCATTTTTCTATTGGATAATTTTGTATGGACGAATAGAATTCGCCCAAAGAATCTAAACCAAAGGCGAATGCTATTCGCCTCTACCCTTATTTAATCATTATGCTCTGCCTGTGTTTCTTCCGAATAAATATCCCCTTCCGAGTCACAGTGCATTTGTTTTGCTTTCTTCATTTCAGGCTTTACGGTTGGCACACCACCCGCTTTGGCAGCTAACATTTTCTGGATAATACGATTACGCTCTGCTGAAATATTGGCACGTAATGCTTTATCTTTTTCAATATCAAAATAAACAGCTCCGTCAATTACCACTTTCTCAGGTTTTGCATACACAGACAATGGGTTATTATTCCAAAGCACTACATCGGCATCTTTTCCCACTTTAATGCTTCCCAAACGATTGTCCAAGTGCATCATTTTAGCAGGATTTAGTGTTACCATTTTCCAAGCTTCTTCTTCGGTCATTCCACCATACATAACAGTTTTGGCAGCTTCTTGATTTAAACGACGAGCCATTTCGGCATCATCAGAGTTGATTGAAGTATTCACTCCAACTTTGGTCATCAATGCTGCATTGAATGGAATCGCTTCTTTTACTTCCATTTTATACGCCCACCAGTCAGAGAAAGTTGAGCCATTTGCTCCATGAGCTTTCATTTTGTCTGCTACTTTGTAACCTTCCAAAATGTGTGTAAATGTATTCACTTTGAAACCAACTGAATCTGCCACTTTCAACAACATATTTATTTCAGATTGCACATAAGAGTGACAAGTGATAAAACGTTTTTTGTTCAAAATTTCCACTAAAGCATCTAATTCTAAATCACGTCTTACTGGAACACCAGTCGTATTTTTCGTTGCTTTTTCGTATTCTTTGGCTCTCAGAAAAGCATCCATCATTACTTGTTCAACACCCATACGAGTTTGTGGGAAACGTACTCTTGCACGGTCGCCTCCCCAGTTGGCTTGTTTTACGTTTTCACCTAAGGCAAATTTGATAAATCCATCCATATTCGGGATTTTCAAGGCATCGGGTGCTTCGCCCCATTTCAATTTAATAATTGCCGACTGACCACCGATACTATTTGCCGAACCGTGTAACAATTGTGAAGAAGTAACTCCACCTGCCAATTGACGATAAATATTAATGTCATCCGAATTAATGACATCTTCCATTCTCACCTCCGCTGAAACCGACTGAGTTCCTTCGTTAATAGCATAAAGAGCAATATGTGAGTGTTCATCAAAAATACCGTTTGTTAAATGTTTGCCAGTTCCGTCAATAACTTTTGCTCCTGTACTTGGTAAGTTTTTACCGACTTGAGCAATTTTACCGTTTTGAATTAACACATCCGTATTCTGCACAATTCCAGTCGATTCATTTGTCCAAACCGTAGCGTTCTTTACTAAAATAGTTTCAGCCTTTGGTTTTTCTTCGCTTCCATAACCATTGAAAGGATAAACAATTTTACCAATTTCAACTTTTGCTTTTTTTGCAGTATCAATTTTTGCAGGCGTTTCTTTCAAAGCATCTTTAAAGGTCGCTAATAGAGAAAACGGTTTTCCCTCTGCATCCACTCCTTCACCTTTGATATTTTTTCCATCAAAATAAGCACTAATTCTTGCATCTGCTTTATCCTTCTTTGAGTCAAGTTTGAAAAGGAAAGTCAAAAAGTCATTGATGCGTGTTACTTTGGGTGTAATTTTCACAGAATCCGTCACAACGATTTGATATTCGGGTTTGTCAACTTTTCCAGTAATATTCAATTTCAACTTTGAGTTATAGCCAAGGGTCAAATCGTAGTTACCACGAATATCTTTAACATTCATATCACTCAAAACATAGCGTTTGCCCTTTACCCAGTTTTCATAAATCACGTTTCCGTCTTTAAACAAATTATCCGATGTGATTAAGAAATTGGCTAACATTCCAGTTTTCAATGAACCTACCAAATTTTCAACTTTCATGATTGACGCAGGCGTTGAAGTCAAGGCAGCTAAAGCCGTTTTTTCGTCCAATCCATTATCAATTGCTTTACGAAGATTAGCAAAGAAATCAGCTTTTGATTTTAAGTTTGAACTCGTCAAAGCAAAATTGATTCCTGCTTTAGCCAAAATACCTGCATTGGCAGGTGCCATTTCCCAATGTTTCATTTCAGCCAACGAAACTACACTTGCATCGTGTGGGTCTTCCACGTCAGGAGTTGTTGGGAAATTTAAGGGTAAAATCAAAGTAGCACCCGTAACTTTTACTTCATCAAGGCGTTGGTATTCATCTCCCATGCCTTTGATAATGTACTGAATACCAAATTCTTTTCCGATTTTGTTGGCACGTAAAACACCTAATTTATCCGTAACTTCAAAAACTTGTGGAATTCCTTGATTGACATTGAAGGCATCCAACGAAATATTAAATTCTGTTTTCCCTTTGGCTTTCTTGAACCAATCAGCATCGTAATAAGTTTGACGCAACAAAGCCACCGAACCCATCAACGAATTGGGGTAATCTTGGGTAGAAGTCCCTTTTGAAAACGAATAATGAGCAGAAACCTTACTTTTCAATAATGCCTCTTGGTCACGACCGTCGGTAAGTGCTACCAAAGCGGAAGTTCCACGCACAATACCGTCTTGCACGTGACTGATGGTTGCACCAAAACCAATTTTACGAAGTTCGTCAGCAGTTGTAGTATTGACGGTAAACAAACTGGCAGCATCATTTTCTGGAATGACGGCTTGATTCCAATTGTATGCTCCTTTTTTCTTAGATTCCAATTGTGGGTCGCCTCTAAAACCGCCAGCACCTTCACGTTTTAACTCTGGAATGCCATAATTTGAGTATGCCTCCACAAAGGCAGGATAAATTCGTTTTCCTTTTAAGTCAACCACCGTTGCTCCAGCAGGAATGGCTATTCCCTTACCAACTGACTCAATTACTGAACCTCGGATGATAAGCGTTGCTCCATCAAGTATAGTATTGGCATCAGTAATAATGGTGGCATTGGTGAAGGCGTATAAATCAAGTCTTTCGTCTTGTACGCCGTTGCGTGGAAAGGTTTGGGTTTGAGCGTAAATGGTGGGACTCAATAATAAAAGATTGAGTAAAGCAATAATCAGTTTTTTCATGAAAATTTTGATTTTGGTATTGATGAATAATTTATTAAAAGTAAATGGTAAAAAAGTAAAATCCAATCGGACTAACCTGATTTCAGAGAAAGTTTGCGACCAATAAGGATAATTACTCAACGAATATATGGCAGAAGATAAAGTCGCACTTTAAGCATAAATTTGGGCAAAGACTAATCTTCTAAAATTTTACTCAGTTTCTTGAAAATCAATTTTTACCGACAACTATATGCTTATATTTTTCTTTTTTTTTCGTGTAAACGTTTCCGTAAACGTTTACGGAAAAATATTCAATAAAACCCTTGAATAGTGATATTTTTTTGGTATATCTTTATGAAAAATATCAAGTATTTAAGTTAAAATATTACTTTATAACCAT
>JAAFIU010000363.1 GCA_013298805.1 Cytophagales bacterium
TGAAATTGAATAAGCTTTTCCTTGCCAAGCTATTTCTTCAGCTATCATGGCAGAGTTATTTACTTTTCCACTTCCCCAGAAAGCATGGTCGTCGGAATTTAAGACTTCCATCCAAACGCCTTGCATCGGAACTCCAATTCTATAATCTGGTCTTGGAACTGGTGTCATATTCAATATTACAATTAATTGTTCTTTATGTTCGTTGCCTTTGCGAGCATACACCACGACTGAGTTTTCACGGTCGGTAGTGTCAATCCATTCAAAACCTTCGTGCGAGAATTGTTTATCGTATAACGCTGGTTGTGTTTTGTACAAATTGTTTAATGCTTTGACAAAATCTTGAACGCCTTTGTGTGGAGCAAAATCGGTTAACCACCATTCTAAGCTTTTCTCGAAATTCCACTCAGAAGTTTGCCCAAATTCACCGCCCATGAAAATCAAGTTTGTTCCTGGGTGCGTAAACATATAGGCAAATAACAAACGCAAGTTGGCAAAACGTTGCCATTCGTCACCAGGCATTTTTCCAATGAGTGATTCTTTTCCGTAAACAACTTCGTCGTGAGAAAAAGGCAACATGAAGTTCTCAGTGAAAGCATAAACCGTCGAGAATGTCAATTGGTCTTGATGATGTTTACGGTACATCGAATCTTTCTGGAAATACTTCAAGGTATCATTCATCCAGCCCATCATCCATTTTTGTCCAAATCCTAAACCTCCTGTATAAATCGGTCGAGAAACACCCGTAAATGAGGTTGATTCTTCTGCAATCATTTGGATGTCAGGGAATTGGGAATAAACGGTTTCATTAAGTTCTTTGAATAACGAAATAGAATCAAGGTTATGATTTCCGCCAAAAATGTTAGGCTCCCATTCTCCATCATTTCTCGAATAATCCAAATAAAGCATTGAAGCTACTGCATCAACTCTTAGTCCATCGGCATGATAGCGTTCTAACCAATAAATGGCGTTTGAAATCAAGAAACTACGAATTTCGTTTCGTCCATAATTGAAAATATATGATTTCCAGTCGGGATGATAGCCTTTACGCATATCGGGGTGTTCGTAGAGATGTGTACCATCGAACTCGTATAAGCCATGTGCATCACCTGGAAAGTGAGACGGAACCCAATCTAAAATTACCCCAATGTCATTTTTGTGACATTCTTCAACCAAGTACATAAAGTCTTGTGGTTTGCCAAAACGTGAAGATGGAGCAAAATATCCTAAAACTTGATAACCCCATGATGGCTCATAAGGGTGTTCCATGATTGGCATAAATTCAATGTGCGTAAAGCCCATTTCCTTAACGTATTGCACCAATTGGTCAGCAAGTTCTACAAAAGTTAATTTTTCGTCATGTTCTTTTCTTCTCCAAGAACCCACATGAACTTCATAAACAGACATTGGTGATGCCAAGGAATTGTTTTTGTGACGTTTTGCCATCCAGTCAGCATCAGTCCATTCGTACCAGTTATCCCAAACGATAGAAGCCGTGCGAGGCGGAACTTCAAAGCTTTGAGCATAAGGGTCCATTTTCTCTAAGAAGCGACCATCTTGCGTTTGGATGCAAAATTTGTAGGTTTCGCCTTTTCCAACGTGCGGAATAAAGCCTTCCCAAATACCAGAAGAATCCCAACGGACAAAAAGATGATGCGAGTCTTTATCCCAATAATTGAAATTACCAATTACCGAAACAGATTTTGCCGAAGGTGCCCAAACTGAGAAATATGTGCCTTGTACGCCTTGGCATTCAGTTAAATGCGAACCAAATTTTTCAAAAAGGCGATAATGTTTCCCTGCTTTGAAAAGGTCGATGTCAAAATCTGAGAAACGACTAAACACTTCTACATTTTTGAGTTGTACGGGTGGGGGAGGAGTTTCTTGAGCAACAATTTCGACTTCTTTTTTAGTCGTTTTTTTCTTAGTTGGTTCAGTTATTTCAGAAGTTTTTTTTGACGTTTTTGCCATTTTGTTTATGGTTAATGGAATTTTTTTAATGAGAATCTTATAGTTTTTTCTGCTTGCTATAACTATGTGTAAAGATAAAATTTCTTTTGTAATACTCTTTCATTTAAACCGTAGAATAGAATATTTTTTGTCACAAACATTCTCTCGAAGATACAATATTTTATGGAAAAAGTTAAATTTTCAAGAAACCTATTTGCACAAAGATAGTGCCATAAAAATAACAAAAAAGCACATTATGAACTAATAGGGTCAAAAAAGCAATATATTTTTTTTCATATATTAATTAGTATAAGGCACGTTTTTTGTGCATTTATAGCCATCATAGTCACTATTTTTAAGCTATGATATTGTTTTATTATTGATAGTTTTTAGAAAGAATCTATTGACTATGATGATTTAAAACAGAATACAGTAGCCTGAACACACTAACCTGAAAAAATCAATATTATGCGACTAACTTTTTTGAGAAATCGAGAAAAACGACCTGATAGACAGCTTGTTACTCCTCTTCGTGTAGATGTTCATTCACATTTGTTACCAGCTTTAGACGAAGGTTCTAAGAATATGGAAGAAAGTCTAAGCATGATTACAGACTTGAGAAATTTGGGTTTTCAAAAATTAATCTTGACTCCTCACATAATGGGAGATTTTTATCCCAATTCACCTCATAAAATTCGACAGCATTTATTAGTTTTAAGAGAAACCCTCGAAGAGTATCATATTGACGTAGAAATAGAGGCTGCCGCAGAATATTACTTGGATGCTTTTTTCTTGAAAGAGTTATTGTCAAAAAATGAATTATTGACTTTTAATGCGGAGGATGGAAAAAAATATCTGCTTTTTGAAACGCAACATTTGCACGAACCCAAACAACTCTTTGAGGCAATCAAAAGAATGTTTCGTAGAGGATATATACCTGTTTTAGCACATCCTGAAAGGTACAATTATTTACAGCGTGACCGTTTGTTGGTTCATCAATTATACGAAACAGGTATTTTATTCCAAGTTAATATAAATTCTTTTTCAGGTTATTATGGAAATGAATCTCGTGAATTGGCAGAGTATCTATCTGTTGCTCAGATGATTAGTTTTTTGGGTACAGACTGTCATAAACAAGAACAAATAGAAATGTTACAAAAAACGATGGAGTCTCCCGTTTACCAAACGGTATTACGAGCTGGGGAGATTTTAAATAATAGAATTTAGTTTGTGAGTCTCAACAAATTTTTTATATAAAAGAACAATCCTAAAGGACTTCTTATTTATCTTTGTGGGCTATGCAACGCAAACTCATTCTTTCAAGTCCACTTCTGGAAATTACCATCAGCCGTCTCTGTCAGGAATTGATAGAGAACCATCAGGATTTTGCTGATACCGTTATCATTGGTCTTCAACCAAGAGGTATTCACTTTGCCAAACGTATTCATAAGGAATTAGAATTAATTATTGATAGAAAAATTCCAATCGGTTTTTTGGATGCTACTTTCTATCGTGATGATTTTCGTCGTCGTGAATTGGTGAAGGCTAACGAAACCAAAATTTCATTTGTTATTGAAAATAAGAAAGTTATCTTGATTGATGACGTTTTGGCAACGGGACGAATGGTGCGTTCTGCTTTAGATGCCATGACTGCGTTTGGTCGTCCAGAAAAGGTAGAATTATGCGTTTTAGTTGATAGAATTTATAACCGTGATATACCCATAAACGCTGATTATGTGGGTAAAAAAGTAAATACCCTTGATTCTGAAAAAGTATTAGTGGAGTTGCAAGAACAAGGATACGAAGAAGATAAAATTTGGTTAATAACTAATAATTAGGTGTTGGGGGTTAGGTGAAATGTTTCATTTTTCTAACATCTAATCCCCAAAAACTATCACCTCAAGATAATGCAGAAATTAAGTACCAGACATTTATTGGGTATTAAAGACCTTACGCCCAACGACATTGAACTCATCATGGCGACGGCTCGTGAGTTTAAAGAAGTTATCAATCGTCCCATTAAAAAAGTGCCT
>JAAFIU010000329.1 GCA_013298805.1 Cytophagales bacterium
TTGGTAAGTAGTCGAGTTGGTCACGGAACTACTTTCTCGGTACATTTACCAATTGCTCGAAATGCCTTTGACGTAAAATGGATTCGTGACAATGTAGAGGTGAAAAAAGAGCAAGAACTTATTCTTGAAAATGTCACAGAAAAAGCTAAAAAAGAAGTAAAACCTATTTCTTTAGCGGATGCTGCCATTATTTTAATTGCCGAAGACAACGAAGATTTAAGGGCATATATCAAGGAAATATTCGTAGAAAATTTCCAAATTTTAGAGGCCGATAACGGAAAAGATGCCTTTGAATTGGCTCAGCAGCATTTGCCAGATTTAATCATTTCGGATTGGATGATGCCTATGATGACAGGTGTTGAACTTTGTGAAAACATCAAGACAAATGCCAAAACGAGTCATATTCCTGTGGTGATTCTTACCTCAAAAAGTAGTAATGAAAGCAAACAGGTGGGTTTAGAAACGGGAGCGGACGACTATATTACAAAACCATTCAATGCCAATTTACTGGAAGTGAGAGTGAAGAATATTCTTGAAAATCGGAAGACATTGAGGCAATTGTTTGGTAAGTCGCCAAAATTGAAGCCTAAAGAAATTACATTAAACTCTTCTGATGAACACTTTTTGGAGCGAACCATTCGCATCATCGAAGAAAATATCGGTAATTCAGCATTGGATATTCAATTTTTAGAAGAAGAACTGAAAATGAGTAATATGCAATTGTACCGAAAACTGAAAAGTTTAACCAATCTTTCGGG
This sequence comes from Cytophagales bacterium, assembly GCA_013298805.1. GTDB lineage: Bacteria > Bacteroidota > Bacteroidia > Cytophagales > Spirosomataceae > Arcicella. The sequence continues at coordinate 759 of JAAFIU010000329.1, forward strand.
CAATGAATTTATCAAAAATGTACGTTTGAAAAAAGCAGTACAATTGCTTGAAAGTGAGAATTATAGCGTGTCGGAAGTTGCTTATAAAGTAGGATTTAACGACCCTTCTTATTTTACCAGAATCTTCAAAAAAGAATATGGCAAAACGCCTTCTGAACACGTAGAAAAACCATAAATGGTTCGACTTAGATAATCGACTGATTTCGATTTGTAAATATTTGGTAATCAGTTGGTTAATAAGATAAATTCTAATACCTAACCCCAAATTCCTACTTGCATTCACTAAAAAATATATAAATAATGAAAAAAATAATCCTTGCTACTGCCCTAAATTTATGTTTACTCATTTCAAGTTCGGCACAAGACCACAACCATGACTCCACCTTTACTAAAGCTACTTTAAAGCATTATATTGCTCCGTTAGTATTGATTGGAGGAGGTTTAGCCATTAATAATGCTGATTTCAAAGCCAAACAAATCAAGTTTAGAGATGAAAATTTTGTAAATTTTCATAATAGCTTAGACGATTTGATACAATTTGGACCTCATGCAGCGGTATTTGGCTTAGACTGGATTGGTGTAAAAAGTAAGCATGGTTTTAAGGATAAAATAGGCTTGATGTTCGTAGGAGGAGTGATAACACTTGGCACAGTATCAATTCTAAAAGAAGTTACCCATCAACTTCGTCCAGATGGTTCGGTTGAAAATTCGTTTCCTTCTGGGCATACTGCCAATGCTTTTTTCGGAGCAACTATTTTAGCGGAAGAATACGCCGACCAAAGTATTTTGTACACCGTCGGAGGTTACACATTGGCAACCGCTACGGGCGTTTTTAGAGTGTTAAATAATCGCCATTGGGCTTCGGACGTTTTAGTTGGAGCAGGGATTGGCATTATTTCGGGCAAGGTAGCTTATGCTATTTATCCTTGGCTGAAAGAAAAAATTGGGGGAAAAGGTAAAAACAAAAATATCAGTTTAATACCAACCTATGATGGTTTTGCAATGGGCGGAAATTTAAGAATTGCACCGTTTTTGATGCTTCCAACATTCTTTCATTGACAGTTGTACCCAATTTCTCCGCATAAGCTTTGGCAAACTCTCCAGAATAATTTTTTCTCATTGCTCCAAATCTTTCTGAACGCTTAAATTTTTTGTCATCCGTAAAACCTTCTGATGCCGCAATTTCGTCAGCCAAAACTTTATTTAACATTACTTTTGATTCCTTGATTCTTACCCAAATTTCAGCCAAAGGATTTTTGATATATTTAGCTTTATGAGCTTGGTACAAATTATAATTATCAATATTCATTTCAGGAACTGTGCTTTCCCAAAGAGAATGCAAACCACGCTGATTGGTCAACTGTCCATCATAATTTATGGTGGTATGAAGTGGCACGTGAGCGTCAGCAATGTAATGACCTAAGTCTGCCGAATAAAATAAGATACTATCTTTCAGCTTGTTGCGAAAAGCATTGGTCAATTTTGCTTGGAGTTTCATGATTTCCCAAGGTACCGTGCCGTATTTGCGTAAGGTATCAGCCGTATATTTTTTAGCAGCATCGTCCCACGTTTGTGGCATAGTTTCTATGGAGTTTTCTCCAAAAATAGGGGCATCAATATCAATAAAATGTTTTGTTGCTTCGCTTGGGTCATCTTTACGTCTCACATCTGGGCGAACAGAATTATAGACCATATAATCCACATTTTTGAAGAAAAAGCCTTGAAGCTTTTTGGGAAGGGAGTAAATCGCAATTTGGTGAATGGTTTTGTGAGCCAAAAAGCCCCAAGAACCCAGTCCGAGTAAAATAATTACTGTGGTTAATTTTACTAAAAATGAAAATCTCATAAAGTTAAAGTTATTTGTTGGTTGTTAATTTTATTAAGGGCTTATAAAGCCAAATTGATGGTTATATGACTGTTTCAGAGCGATAATTCAAAATAAAGAACGTCATTTAATGGATTATACACGTAAGCATTGGTTGTTACAAAACCCATTGAACGGTACAGTTTTATGGCACTTTCAAGGGTGGTCAAAGTATCCAATTTCATGGTTTTATAGCCTGATTCTTTGGCAAATCTAATAAGTTCTGTTACTAATGTTCTTCCTAAACCCGTGCCTCTGGTTTGTGGTTTTACGTATAGCCGTTTCATTTCACAAACGCCGTCACCAATAGGTTTTAGAGCAATACAACCCAAAACATTTTTACCTTCTTTCGCTAAGATAATGCAGCCTTGTGGTGGATTATACACTTTGTGAAGCGTTTGTAATTCTTCTTCAAAACCTTGAAAACACAAATCAACTTTTAGGAATTCTGCATACTCAATAAAGATTTGTTTTACCTCGTTGAGTTCTTCGGGAGAGTATGTTATGTAGTGTAATTGCATAATTTTAACAATGTTTTTGAATAATCTAAGAATGGAAATCGCATTCAAAAACATAGAATTACTTTTGAGTTATGAATTTACAAGAAATATTCCGAAACATCATCGCAGATGATTCTCTCCATGCTCGATTCTTAAATACGTTGTCGCTCATGGAAAATACTGGAGCCAGAAAAATTTCTGCTTCAGAAGATAAAACTAAGGTTTCATACCTTATCCTTAAACACGCTTGCGAAGAAGCTCGACACGCTTTTTATCTTAAAAAACAAATTCAAAAAGTTAGTAAAATTGAGCATTTTCCAACGTATGAAAATGCCTATTTAGTTGCTCCTTTTGCGAGTTATACCTATTTGCATAGTCTTGATATCCAGGTTTGTAGGTATCTGAAACAAACCTTGAAACTTTCGGGGAACGCACTTAAATATGCGGCGTATTTATTGGTTACCTATTCTATCGAAGTACGTGCCGACGAGTTGTATCCAATTTATCAAGATGCTTTAGATGAAGCCAAATCAAAGGTAAACGTAAAGTCAATAATCGTAGAAGAAGAAGGGCATTTAGCTGAGATGATTGAGCAACTAAAAAACTTCTCGGAAGACTGGCAGACCCATGCAGATAAAGCCTGTGAAATAGAAAAAAATCTCTTCGATAACTGGACAGTTGCCTTAGCAGAGGAGTTGGTATAAATAACAAAGATTTTAGGCTGTACATAAGCATAGCCGTCAGGCTAAGTAAAAATAAGTCAGAATTTAGAACAGGGAATGGAGAATTTAGAAGTAATTCTGCAATTTCCCTTCTCCCTTCTTAATTATTTGTTCTAAATTCTTAATTCAAAAAGCTTTAGCCTGACGGCTATGGTATCTAAGAGACTATTTATTCAGATACAGACTGAGGTTTGTGTTACCAAAATAATAAGTAGGCAGTAAAATTTTGTTCTGAATACGCTGTTTGTAGTAGGTAGTAAATGAAATGAGTGTGTAATTGTCTCATTATAAATAAGTTATGTTATTTTTGTTTGCTGAATACTGCAATCTGATTACTGCCTACTACTTATCTGCCAACTAATCCGTAATTTTACGGACTAAAACTGTCAATCTGACAGGAAAACAGAAATGGCAAAACTTTTGAACATATTAGGAAAGTACAAAAACAAAGCGAAACGTGCATTGAAAATGGAAAATAAAGACGAATTATCAGTAGAAGAACAAGTAATCACGCCAGAAACTGACAATGTTTCAGATGAAACACCGACAGAGGCTGCACCAGAATTAACAGAAGTTGAAAAACTAAAAATAGAAGTAGCTGAATTGAAAGATAAATATTTACGTCTTTATTCAGACTTTGATAATTTCCGTAAACGTACAGCCAAAGAAAAATTAGACATGATTCAGTCGGCTTCGGAGAAAGTTATTGTGGATATTTTACCTGTCATTGATG
>JAAFIU010000228.1 GCA_013298805.1 Cytophagales bacterium
AAGTTGTTATCGGACAAGAAGAAACCGTTAGAATGTTGCTCACCGCCATTTTTTGTCAGGGACATTGTTTGTTGGTGGGTGTACCAGGTTTAGCTAAAACCCTCTTGATTCAGACCATTGCAGGTGCTTTAGACTTAGACTTTAACCGTATTCAGTTTACGCCCGATTTAATGCCTTCTGACATTGTTGGCTCTGAAACGCTGGATAATGAACGTAATTTTCGTTTTGTAAAAGGTCCTATTTTCGCTAATATTATCCTTGCCGATGAAATTAACCGCACTCCACCAAAAACGCAATCTGCTTTGCTTGAAGCCATGCAAGAATATGCAGTAACGGTGGCTGGGCAAAAATATCCTTTAGACAAACCATTTTTCGTATTAGCAACCCAAAACCCCATTGAACAAGAAGGTACATATCCGCTTCCAGAAGCTCAATTAGACCGTTTTATGTTCTTGGTAAAATTAGATTATCCTTCGTATCAAGCAGAATTGGATATTGTAAAAAGTACCACTTCCGACAAAAAATATCAAGTGCAGAAACAAGTAACAGGAGAGCAAATTTTGGCTTATCAGCAATTGGTACGCCGTGTTCCTGTGGCGGATAATGTAGTTGAATATGCTGTAAAATTGGTACATAAAACTCGACCAAATACGGAAGCTGCTGATGCCATTACCAATAAATATTTGGAATGGGGAGCAGGACCAAGAGCTTCACAAAACTTGATTTTAGCCGCAAAATGTAACGCTTTATTGAACGGTAAATACTCGCCTGATATTGAAGACGTAAAATCTGTGGCTATGGCAGTGCTTCGTCATAGAATTGTTAGAAACTTCAAAGCGGAGGCAGAAGGTGTTTCGGTGGAAGATATTGTTAATAAGTTGATGTAATTTAACTGAAAATACTTTTCATTAAAACCTCTCGGAAATATTTCGAGAGGTTTTCTGTTTTAGAGACTTTAAGGATGGGCTATATTTCATTAGTACAAAATAAAGGAAAATAGTATTATTCTAATATTTCATTTTGGGTGATATTCAAAGCTACCTGTTTCTGTTACTTTTATTAAGTAGGAAATGTATGAAAATTTATTAAATGGTTGTTTGGTTTAATGTCTTGTTAATTAGATAGTTATGTGTTATTTATTGCTTTTTTGTACAAAAAGATAATATTTTATTAAAACTCATAACATTGAAATAACATATTTTTCAGAGTTTTTTTATTATTTTGTATTAAAATTAGAATTGAACCAAAATAGTATAAAACCGTTATTAGGTATATGTTGTGATAAAAAAGAACATTTCAATCATAAACGATACAAAATACTATTAAGTTATCCACAAATTCTCAAAACATTCAAATTTATGGAATATCAAATTCACGAAGGAAACGGCTACAAATACATTGACGAAGGAGAAGGTGAAATATTATTACTTCTTCATGGTTTATTCGGAGCATTGAGCAACTGGGCGGGCGTTATCGAAGGCTTTAAATCGAAATACAGAGTCATTATTCCGATGATGCCTATTTATGAAATGCCAATTCTCAAAGCAGGTTGTGAAGGACTTTGTGAATTTATTGAAGGTTTTGTAGATTGGAAAGGTTATGATGAATTGACGCTTTTAGGTAATTCTTTAGGTGGACACGTTTCGTTGATTTATACGCTTAAAAACCCTTCAAAAGTAAAAAGATTGGTACTGACTGGAAGCTCTGGGCTTTTTGAAGATGGCATGGGCGGTTCATACCCAAAACGTGGCAACTATGCGTACATTAAAGAACGTGTTGAATACACTTTCTATGACCCTGCCACCGCCACAAAAGAATTGGTTGATGAAGTATTTGATATAACAAATACGGCTTCAAAGGTTATTCGTATCATTTCCATTGCCAAATCGGCACAGCGGAACAATATGGCTAAAGAGGTTGTTAACATTAAAGTACCAACTCTTTTGGTTTGGGGGCTTAATGATACCATTACGCCACCACAAGTTGGGCATGAATTTAATCGGCTAATTGAAAATTCTGAATTACATTTCATTGATAAATGTTGCCATGCACCCATGATGGAAAGTCCTGAAAGGTTTAACGAAATCTTAGAAGGATGGCTTGAAAAAACACCAATTCATGCGGAAGTGATGGCATAATAAGCAATAGATTTTAGGCATTAGTCAATTTTATGCTTATCGTTGTTTGCTAATACAGCATTAACAATTATTTGGTAATTATTTACAAATCAGTAATTTAGTGCAATAATTTACCAATCAAATCAACAATATGTTCGCAAAAGACTTCATTAATCCTATGTTGCCAGTTTTAAAATCTACCGATACGGTCGGAGAGGTGATGGACTGGATGGAAGAGTATCGGATAGGACAACTTCCCGTTGTAAATGAGCAAGAATATCGAGGATTAATTAGTCATGATACCTTATTGGATGCGGACGAAGATTTGCCGTTGTTAGCCCTTCAACCCGAATTTGGGAATGTTACCGTTTCAGAAAATCAACACCTTTTTGAAATTTTATCAGTTACGCAAAAGCATGATTTGCAGGCAGTTGCAGTTTTGGATAATGAGCAAAAATTTTCGGGAACAATCAGCGTAAATGAATTATTGAACCAATTTTCAAAGAATTTAGGTACGCAAGAAATGGGGGCAGTTATCGAAATTGCCGTAGAAAATAGAAGTTATTCATTGGCTGAAATCAGTCGCTTAATTGAATCTAACGATACAAAAATTATTAGTTCTTATTATACAAGCGGTACATCCTCGGATGATATGAAGGATGTATTGACCTTAAAATTGAACAGAAAAGACATTACGCACGTAGTAGCAACTTTAGAAAGATATAGTTATGACATCGTGGGTGCATATAATTTTGATGCTATAGAAGCCCCTGACCGTGAGCGTTATGATATGCTGATGAGATATTTGGATATGTAATTTAAAGAATAGAACATTTAATAGCTTGAAAACTACATCGTTTAGTTAAGCTGATTAACTTCCCGAAAGTTTAAAACTTTCGGGAAGTATGTCCAAAAATAATTAATTCCTTAACTAAAATTTACAGACTAAAGTCTGGGTTACTAAAAAATATACCGCTCAAAAAACTCATAAATTCTCAGCATTCTATCAATTCTCTGACGAACGTTTCCAGTACGAGAAAGTTCGTGTGTAGCTCCAGGAATACGAACGTATTCAACCTCTTTCCCCAAAATCTTCAAGGATTTATACATCATTTCTGACTGAATTGGTCCTGTTCGCAAATCATTTTCTCCGTGCTTAATCAATAGTGGCGTTTTGATTTTGTCAATGTAAGAATACGGAGATTCACGGTCTAAAATATCTTTTGTCTTAGCATCCCAAGGATAACCACCAAAATAATTAGGTGTTAGTCGCCAAGCGTTTCCTTCACCCATAAAAGTAGTCAATTCATACACGCCACGTTGTGCAAACGCCGCTTTAAAACGGTGGTCGTGTCCAACAATCCAAGCTGTTAAATAACCCGCATACGAACCACCCGTAATTACTTGACGGGCAGTATCAACCCATGATTCTTTCGCTGCATTAGTAGCAGCCGCTAAAACGTCTTCGGCAGGTCCCGTTCCCCAGTCTTGGTAGTTAGCAAATTGAAAATCTCTTCCATAACCTCCTGAACCTCTCGGGTTTGCGAAAACTATTCCGTAGCCTTGTGAACAGAAATATTGAAATTCATGCCACATCGAATTTTCGCCAGGTCCCCACATTGCAGTCGGTCCTCCGTGCATATTGAGTAATAATGGATATTTTTTACCCACTTCAAAATTAGCAGGTTTCATAATCCAATATTCTACATTTTGTCCTTTTGAATTTACATAAATATGCTTTTCTGGAAAACTCAAAGCTTTGTTTTTCAATAAATTATCATTGTGTGAAGATAATTTTACAGGCGTTTTTATCAATAAATCAGCTGAGTATAATTCGGAAGGATTTTTTACTTCTGTTTTTGCGTAAACAATTCGGTCTTTTGAAACATCAAAACTGGAAATACCTGAATCGTAATCGGTTAATTTTTCTACCTTTTTAGTAGCTATATCAAGGCGATAAAGTGGAATTCCTCCATTTGAATTTGCTGCAAAATATACAAATTTTGAATCGTCTGTCCATTCAAAATTATTGACAGCACGGTCAAAAACGATTGGTGTCACGTTTGTTCCATCTGCATTAGCAATCAGTGTTTGATTGAAACCTAACCATTCAACTTTCGACATCGTGAAAATCACCAATTTCCCATCAGGCGAAAGCGTAGGATTATTATAAGAAATTCCTTTCTCTGCAATTAAATTCTGCAAGCCAGTGCCGGCAATATTCATTCTTACAATAGCTGTATTTTGTTCACGGTCAGGATGTTGCGATGAATCTCGTCCGCAAACTGCATAAATCTTTTTACTATCTGCCGACCAAGTTGCTCCATTAAAAGACCAAAATCTACGACTAATTTGTTGCGGTTTTGCTCCTTCATTTGCATCAATTACGAAAAGTAAATTGAACCGAATTTCTGGCTCAGTAACAGCTTCACCTTGAAAATTGAGACGACTGAAAACTTTCGCTTTTTTATCGTCAACGTCTTTGTCTAAATACGCTCTGATTTCTTCCAAAGAACCATCGGGATTTGCTTTGACTTTCTTGTCTGTTTTCAAAAAATCGTTAGTTTTAAAACCTGCTTTTTCTACCGACCAAGAGGGTAGTTTTTTGTTCGGATTCAATACCGAATCTTTCAATAATTCTGAAAACGTAACATTGACAGAGAATAAAATCTTACTTCCATCAGGTGAATACTGCGGATTATTTGCTCCATATTTTAAGTCCGTCAATTGAACAGCTTCGCCACCATCAAGAGGCATGATGAAAATTTGAGATTTCCCTTTTACATTTCGGGTAAAGGTAATTTGCTTACTATCAGCACTCCAAGAAGCTCCGCCAACACTTTCTGTACCACGAGTCAATTGCTTAACTGTCTGAAAATCAGTAAGCCATAAATGACTTCTATAATCAAAATCTAATTTATCCGTCTCATTCGTTTCGTTGGTACGGAGGGCATAAATGGCACGTTTACCATCGGGTGAAATAGCAACACTCGCAACTTGTTTTATCTTGGTCATGTCTGTTACCAAGACTTTTTCTTTGCCCGTTTGGGCGAACGTAAGATTTGCGGTTAGGCAAAAAAGGAGAAATAGTTTTTTCATGGTTGATGAGTTAAATTTTACAATGTAATTATTCAAATTTAGGCATATTTCGTTTACATCATACAAAATGGAAAATGTATCTTGATTATATCCCCTAATAAAAATCAGGATTTAGGGATGTTGTTGGAGAGAAAATGATTTATGGTTAATATCCTCAAACTAATTAAAATTTGTAAATATGTGTTGTTATATAGATAAATTATCTAATTATTATTTATTTTACTTCATAATTTGACTTTAAAATGTCAAATAAATAGATTTGTCATAAATAATAAAAAATATTACCTTTGTAAGCACAATCACATTAAATTATTTATGTTTTTAGATAGAATAAAGTCGAAAGAGTCAGGAATATTATTGTACGGAATAACGCCGCCAAAATCACAAGTTGAACCACAAAAAGTAGTTGAAATTGCAGAGAAAACGTTGGCTCGTTTGCATTCATTGGATATTGATGCCTTAGTGGTTTATGATGTTCAAGATGAGTCCGCCCGTACTACCGAAGAAAGACCATTCCCATTTTTGTCTGCTCATGACCCTTTTGAATTTGCTAAAAACCATCTTCATTCGCTTGATATTCCTAAAATTATTTATCGTCCTGCTGGTAAATTCACACAAGAAGAACTTAGCATTTGGGTAGAAGATTTGATTGTCCATAATTTTTCGCCTGTATTTGTGGGCGTTCCTGCTCCAGATTTTGTGCCAATTACTACTTTGCCACAAGCATATAATGTATGGCGTAAGCACCAAGAAGTCTCTGTCATTGGAGCAGTGATGATTCCTGAGCGTCATGCGGTTTTGAATGATGAAGACAAAAGAATCCTTGACAAAATGTCTTCGGGTGTGAGTTATTTCATTTCTCAATGTGTATTTAATGTTGATTATGCCAAGAGAGTAGTTGATGATTTAGTAAAAACTTGTACGGAAAAAAACATTGAAATTCCAACCCTGATTTTCACCTTAACTGCTTGTGGGTCAATCAAAACGCTTCATTTTATGGAGTGGTTAGGTATTCATATTCCAGAAGAATTGAAAGAAGAATTACGGAATTCTGAAAATATATTAGAGAGGTCGGTTGAGGTTTGTATTACAATTGCCGATGAATTGATGAAATATTGTTCTGAAAAATCGGTTTCATTTGGCTTTAATATTGAAAGCGTTGCCATCAGAAAAGACGAAATTGAAGCCTCTATTTTTATGGTGAATAAAGTAGGGGAGATGATGAAAGAGATGGGGATTCGTAAGTAGAATAATAATTTTAAAAACGATAATCAAGTATCAAAAAGGGCTGTTTCTCATAAAGAAATAGCCCTTTTTGATTTTAATAAATTCGTAATTCACCTTAACCTATTTTGGTTTTTCGTAACTCGTAGTATCTAATTTCGTTTTCCCATCTTTATCAAAATATACCTTTATGTATGCGTGTTGTCTGAATCCATTCTGATAAACCTCTTTGGGTTTGGTTGCTTCTGGTTTAGTAACATTATTAATCGCTTGAGAAGTGGTTGGTACAGGTTGATATATTTTCGGTTTTTCTTCTAATTTATTTGCTTGATTTTCCGTGTTTTTAACCAATTGTATAGGAGTCTTTTGTGTAGTATCTAATCTTGTTCTCCCTTCACTATCGGTATAAACTCTTACGTATTGATGTTGCCGAAAACCACTGACTTGTGCATTATTTTGAGGGTTTTCAAATGTTTCATTGGCTATTTCCTTTTCAGGTTTATCTGATGGTTTTTCTATTACTGGTGTAGTAGGCTCAATTTTTTGAGCAGTTGGTTTTGCCTCGTAAGTTGATATTCTTGGCGTTTGTGGAGCAACCGAATATACTTCTTGTGGAGTTGGTGACGTAACAATTGAAGAGTCAAGGCGATAGCGTCCATCTGCATCTTTTATTACTCTAATGTACTTATGTTGTCGAA
>JAAFIU010000128.1 GCA_013298805.1 Cytophagales bacterium
TCCTATCCTCATTTTGGCAATTCCTTTGTCGAAACCTTCTACAACTTGTTGTTGACCAAGCAAAAAACTAAAATTGCCCGAATCAAACTCCTTATCCATCTTTTTCCCTGCGATAAATTTTCCAACATAATTAACATTCACCATTTGCCCGCTCTTCAAAGCTGCTCCTGCTGAATTAGCTTTTGTCAGAATAAATCGCAAACCTACCGTTGAAGAATCCGTCACCACTAATTTCTTCGCTTTAATATAATTTTTAATTTGGTCTTCTTCTGGCCCTAATACCTCATCGTCGCTACTACAAGCCGTCACAAACATCGAAAAAATAAAAATAAACAATACCTTGAATTTGTACATAAAACTGAGATTTAATTTAAGAATTTTTAAAGATAAACGTTATTTTTGGGCTTATCAAAACTATATTTCAATCAATTTGATTGTCATTGTCATTCATCAACACGACTTAAAAAATGAAAAAACTACTATTACTCTACCTTTGCCTGTTTTGGGCATTCGCCGCATTAGCCCAAAATAATATTCCTTTGATTTTATCCGAAAGAGAACGAGCCGACGTAATTGATGAACTTTTGGAGGATAAAATGACAAATGTACTGCCCAAATTAATGCGAAAAGAAGGCATTGATATGTGGATTTTAATTTCGAGAGAATACAACGAAGACCCCGTAATGAAAACCATGTTACCCGCCGTTTGGCTTTCTGCGAGACGCAGAACGATTATGGTTTTCTTCGATAAAGGCGAAAAAGAAGGCGTGGAAAGACTCGCCATCGCACGTTATGACGTTGGGAATTTATTAAAAGGTGAGTGGGATTTAAAAACCAATCCCGACCAATGGGATGCTTTAATGAAAACCATTCAAGAGAAAAATCCGAAGAAAATTGGTCTAAATTTCTCAAAATACTACGCTCATGCCGACGGACTGACATTTACCGAACACGAGGAGTTCATGAAGAAATTACCTCTTAATTTTCACGATAAAGTAGTTTCTGCTTCAAATTTGGCCATCAATTGGTTAGAAACTCGCACCGAACGTGAAATGGCTATTTATCAACAAATTTGTAGAATTTCTCACGAGATAATTCAAGAAGCATTCTCTGAAAAAGTAATTCAACCTGGCGTAACTTCCACCGATGATGTTGTTTGGTGGATGCGTCAGCGAGTAACTGATTTAGGTTTAGAAACATGGTTTCATCCAACCGTCGATGTTCAACGAATGGATACCGATAATTTTGACCATCTCCGTACCTTCACTAAACGCCCCAACAAACAAATAATCAAACAAGGGGATTTATTACATTGTGATTTTGGCATTACTTATTTACGCCTCAATACCGACCAACAACAACACGCTTATGTGCTAAAATCGGGTGAAAGTGACGTTCCAGCTTATCTCAAAAATGCTTTTCTGCAAGGAAATCAAGTACAAAACTGCTTAACTGATAATTTCAAAGCAGGAATGTCTGGCAATGAAATTTTGGCAAAAGCACTTGAACAATCTAAAAAACAAGGATTAAACGGAACAATTTATACCCACCCAATCGGTAATCACGGACACGCTGCGGGACCAACCATCGGAATGTGGGATAATCAAGGTAAAACCATCGGAAGTGGAGATTATCCATTAAATACCAATACGGCTTATTCAATTGAACTAAACGCCAGTGTTGAAATTCCAGAATGGAAAAAAACAATCCGAATTATGCTTGAAGAAGACGGTTTTTTTGACGAAAATGGTTTTCGATATATTGATGGCAGACAAACCGAAATTTTCACAATTCCCAAAACTTTAAAAGGCGTAAAATAAATTTTGCGAGTACAAATCACTAAAAAGACGAAAGCCAAGTGGTTTTTCTGTAATTTTGGGTAATGAAAATCCCACAAGCATTAATAGATTCTCTTCAAAACGTAAAAGGTTTTAATGAAGAAGCCTTCATCAAGGTTCACGAACAAAGTGTTTCCCCAACTTCTATTCGTTTAAGTCCTTTTAAACCAATTGAAAAATGGAAGAAAGGCGATGCTTCTCCTTCTCAGCAAGAAAGAGATTTGGGGGCAAATGAACCAACTGGCGAGGTAGTTTCTCAAATACCTTGGTGCGAAAAAGGACGCTATTTGGCAACTCGTTCAAAATTCACCTTCGACCCGCTGCTTCATGCAGGAGCATATTTCGTGCAAGAGGCAAGTGCTATGTTTTTGGAAACGGTACTAAAACAAACCGTTGATTTATCGAAAGACCTAAAAGTTTTAGACCTTTGTGCCGCTCCAGGAGGAAGTAGCACACTGATTAACAGTCTTTTAACGCCAGAATCTTTATTGGTAAGCAATGAAGTTATCAGGTCGAGAGCGAATATTTTATCCGACAATATGACTCGTTGGGGAACAATGAACACCGTTGTAACCAATAATGACCCCAAAGATTTTGCAAGATTAACGGGGTTCTTTGATGTTTTAGTGATTGATGCACCTTCTTCAGATTCGGGACTTTTTAGGAAATCACCCGAAACCCTTAAAGAATGGTCTTTGGAAAATGTAACGATGTGTTCTTTACGTCAAAAACGAATTATTGGCGATATTTGGGCAAGTTTAAAAGACGGAGGAACATTAATATATTCAACGGCTTCTTATTCTCAAGCAGAAAATGAAGAAATTATTGATTGGATTTGTCAAGAATTAGGAGCTTCAAATTTGACGGTAAATATTGAAAATTTTAATTTACAGGCAGGATTAAACGGAAAAACAGCTTTAATACAAAGTTCCGTCCGCTTTTATCCCGACCAAATTAAAGGAGAAGGTTTTTTTATTGCCGCTTTAAAAAAGCAAAATCCGGAGAAAGAAACTTTTGTTCGTTCGGGGAAACCCATCAAAAATAATAGTCGAAGAACTGAAAGAGAAATTTTCAGAACTTGGGTTGACAACATTGATAATTTTACGTGGTTTGATAAAAATGAAGATTATTTCTTGATAAATCCTGAACATGAACATACCATAAGACTCTTACAGTCAAACCTTTCTGTACGAAAAGCAGGAGTTAAAATGGGGAAAATTGCAGGAAAAGATTTAATTCCTGACCATGAATTGGCACTGAGTTTGTATCTTTCTGAAAATATCAACCGCCGAGAACTAACTCGGGAAGAAGCCATTTCATATTTAAGAAGGGATGAATTCACGCTTGACCAAGCCCAAAAAGGTTGGTCATTGATGACTTTTGAGAATCTTGGATTGGGTTGGGCGAAAATTTTACAAAATAGAATCAACAATTATTATCCAAAAGAGTTAAAGATTTGAGTAATATTTAATTCTTAAAAAAGCATTAATAAACTCATTACCAATATTTTACAAAATAGATACAACCTTATTAACAATCTTTTAACTTTGTAAAGTAATAACTCTTTTAGTTAAATTACTGATTAAGAAAGTATTTTACATATTTTTGTAGCGAAATCAAAAAACCACAATAATTAACTGTATGTCAGCAGGTTGTTTGAAGTAGAGAATCTTTAAAAATATTTTCTAAAAATACCTGATAATAATGTTTATCTCAAATTAACGGTCTTGGTAAATAAAATACCAATAAACCGTCAAAAGAACGCATGATTAACGAAGAAGCAAAAGAAATTAAAGAAGAAGTCGAAGCACAAGCTATCGAAACAAGTGAAGCTACTGAGCAAGTAGAAACACCAGTAAGTGAGGTATTAGAAGCCTCTGAACCTGCACAAGAAGTAATTGCTGAAACAGTTACAGAAACTGCTACGGAAACTATTGAAACAGTAACAGAGCCAGTTGTAGAAGCGGTAGAAACTACCACAGAGCCAGTTGCAGAAACAGTAGAAACCGTTGTTGAAGCCACCGAACCAGTAGTTGAAACTAAATCTATTGAAGTAGCAACTCCAGAAGCAGAAGTTGCAGAAACTCCAGCAGTTGATTATTCTAATTTTGGCAAAAAAGATTTTGTACAAACGTTAGAGAAATTATTGGCAGAAGTAAAAGAAACGCCTTCGGTAGGTTCGTTCAGACGTTCGGAAGATACTTTGAAAGAAGTTCGTCCACTCTTTGAGCAAATTAAATCAACTGAAAAAGCAGAAGCACTTGCCAAATTCAAAGCTGAAAATGAAGATTCGGAAGAAGGTTTTGACTTTAAATTTGATGCCGATGTTGAGCAATTTGATTCGCTTTTCAAAGCCTTGAAAGATGAACGTTCTAAGTATTTCCAAAGTATTGAGAAAGAAAAAGACAAAAACTTCAACCAAAAAACGGAACTTATCAATCGCCTACGTACTTTGGTAGAAGGCGAAGATAGTAGCGACCCTGCCCACATCAAATCGGGCTTCAACGAATTCAAGAAAATTCAAGACGAATGGAAAGCAGCAGGGAATATCAATTCTCCGCACAATAATACTTTATGGCAAACTTTCCACGCCTTAGTTGATAGATTTTACAGTAACCGCAGTATTTATTTTGAGTTATTAGAACTTGACCGCAAACGCAATCTTCAACAAAAAATTGAACTTTGTACCAAGATTGAAAAAATCTCGGAAGCATCTAAAACAGAAACCGTTACAGGTAAAATGTTGGACGAAGCAGTGGCGGCTTTTGAAGAATATAAACACGTTGGACCAGCTCCAAAAGAAGAAAACGAATTAATTTGGCAACGTGTTAAAGATGCTTTAGATGTAATTTATGGCAAACGCCGTGAACAATCGGAAGTATCAAAAGCGGAAGCGGAACAAGTATTTGCTCTAAAAGCATCAATTGCTGAATTAATTGAGCCTTTCGCTTCATTTAATTCAGGTTCAATTTCTGAATGGAACGACCGTACAAAAGCTCTTTTAGCTCTTCAAGACCAATGGAACAATGTAAAAGGTTTCATGCCGAAAGAAAAAGGCAAAGAATTGAGTGATAAATTCTGGGCTGACATCAAAACTTTCTTCCGTAACAAAACTGAATTCTTCAAAGTTTTAGAATCAAAACGTGAGGAAAATTTAATTGCTAAAACGGCAATCATTACCGAAGTTGAAGCTTTATTAGCGAGCGGAGACGAGTCGCAAGAAGCAACCAATACAGTCATTCGTTTACAGAAAGAATTCCGTGAAATTGGTCACGTTCCAGAAAAAGACAAAGATTCAATTTACGAAAAATTCAAAACTGCTTGTGATGCGTTCTTCAATGCTAAACGTGCTAAAAATCAAACAGTTGAAAAAGATTTTGAAGCTAATTTAGAAAAGAAAACTACTCTTTGTGACTTAATCGAAGCTGAATCTGTGGAAGGTGCAAACACCGCAAGATTAGCAGAATTTAAGTCAGAATGGTCAGCCATCGGTTTTGTTCCGAAGAAAGATATGCAAGCAATTGGTAAGCGTTATATCAATGCTATCAATAAGTACGTAAGTGCAATGGGTAAACTTTCGAGCAAAGAAAAAGAACAGTTAACCATGACCGATAGCCCACGTCCTCAACGTGGTGAGCGTACAGAAAGAGGCGACCGTAATTATGACCGTAACGACAGAGGTGGAAATAGAGATTATAACGCTAATAACAATGCTGGCGGTGGAAATAGTGATGCTCGTCGTAAAATTCAAAATATTGAAAACGACATTGCAACGTATAGAAACAATTTAGAGTTCTTTGCGAAATCTAAAAACGCTGATAAATTACGTCAAGATGTTGAAGCTAAAATTCAAGCGGCTGAAAAAGAATTGGCAAAATTGAAAGAGCAAGCGAAATAAAAAATGTTAGGATTTAGGTCTTAGTTTTTTAGTAAATAAGGACGCTAAATCTTAATATTTATACTTACAACAAAATAGGCGAGCAGAAATGTTCGCCTATTTTGTTGTAAGTAAGCCATTGAACCCAATTCTAATTATCTCAGTTATTAAATTGAATTTGATTTTTTTGTGTAGGGACGAATAGCATTCGTCCATTTTCAGAACGATGAATGAATGCTATTCGTCCCTACATCAATTGGTTTTCCTGAAAAAGTAACATACTGACGATAGCAAGTAATTTTCCTAATAACTCACAACCATTCAATGGCTCGAAACTCCCCCAATAATCTTTCCGAAAATAAACCCAATATTCGTGAACGGTTGAAGGCATTAAACAATTTACCCGCTTTCTTGAAAGAAGTTTATCAGACTTCTCCAAGTTTGACTATTGGAAATACCCTTTTGCGTTTATTGCGTTCTTTGATGCCCGTTTCGTCATTATACATCGCAAAATTGATTATTGATGAGGTAATTTTACAGGTCAGTAATTCACCAAAAGACTTTCATTATTTGTATTTATTAATTGGCGTTGAATTCGCTTTGGCAATTATTGGTGATTTATTAGCGAGAGGTATAAGCCTGACTGATAGTCTCTTAGGAGATTTATTCGCCAATAGAACATCAGTCCAATTGATGAAACACGCTGCATCGTTGGACTTAGCACAATTTGAAGATGCTACTTTTTACGACAAACTCGAACGTGCCAGACAGCAAACCGCTGGGCGTACCGTTTTACTTTCGCAGACGCTCGCACAAGGGCAAGATTCTATCACAATGGGATTATTATTAGTTGGCTTAATTGCCTTCAATCCTTGGTTAATTTTGCTTTTATTGGTCGCCGTTATTCCTTCATTTTTGGGTGAATTACATTTTAATGCCAAAAGCTATTCTTTACAATACGGCTGGACTCCACAACGCAGAGAATTGGATTATTACCGTTTTATCGGAGCAAGTGACGATACCGCCAAAGAAGTAAAATTATTCGGACTTTCGGATTTTTTAATTGACCGATTCCAGACTTTATCAATCCAATATTTCAAAGAAAACCGTAAACTTTCCATCGAACGAGCCACTTGGGGAAGTTTGCTCTTAGCCGTTGGTACTTTGGGCTATTTTGCGGCTTATGGAATCATCATTTTTCAAACGGTCAACGGTGTCGTAACCATTGGTAGTTTAACATTTTTAGCGGGTTCATTTCGACAATTACGTTCTTTGTTGGAAGGTATTTTAGGACGTTTCAACAGTATTTCGCAAGGAGCTTTATATTTGAATGATTTATTTGAATTCTATAAAATTGAACCCAAAATTACGTCTCCTGTCATTGCAAGACCTTTCCCGAAAGAAATTCAAGAAGGTTTTCGTTTTGAAAATGTGGGCTTCAAATATCCAAATTCTGATAAATGGGCAAATCGTCATTTGAATTTCACTTTGAAAGTGGGCGAAAAATTAGCCTTAGTTGGTGAAAATGGAGCAGGAAAAACAACCCTCGTAAAACTTTTGGGTAGATTATACGACCCCGACGAAGGCACAATTTTATTGGATGGCTACGACCTCAGAGAATATAATTTATCCGAACTCAGAGAAAGAATTGGGGTTATTTTTCAAGATTTTCAGCGTTTTCAGTTCACGGCGGGCGATAATATTGCGGTTGGAGATATTTCAAGAAGGGAAATTTTACCTGAATTACAACGAGCCGCTCACCAAAGTTTAGCCGATACGGTAATTGAAAAATTACCTTTGAGTTATCAACAACCACTCGGACGACGATTTGCGAAGGGCGTTGAACTGTCGGGAGGCGAATGGCAAAAGGTTGCTCTCGCCCGTGCATACTTGCGTGAAGCCGATGTGTTAATTTTGGATGAACCGACGGCGGCACTCGATGCCCGTGCAGAATATGAAGTTTTCAAGCGTTTTGCAGAATTAACCAAAGGGAAAACAGCAATCTTGATTTCCCATCGTTTTTCAACGGTACGCATGGCGGATAGAGTTTTGGTTTTGGACAAAGGACAAATATTAGAAATCGGCACGCACAAAGAATTATTAGCCCAAGACGGACGTTACGCAGAATTATTTAATTTGCAGGCGGAAGGCTATCGTTGAGTTTCTAAATGGAACACGGATTGAACGGATTAGACACGGATTAGATATTTATTATTAAAGTCAAATCTCAAAAAAATCATAAAAAGTTCTTTAACAATCGGTGTCTAATCCGTTCAATCCGTTGGCTATTATTTAAGTAACCATGAGAAAAATCATCCACATAGATATGGACGCATTTTATGCCTCCGTTGAGCAAAGGGATAATCCCTCTTTGCGTGGAAAACCTGTTGCAGTTGGTGGTTCTCGTGAGCGTGGTGTAGTGGCTGCCGCCAGTTATGAAGCTCGGAAATTTGGCGTTCGGTCTGCGATGCCATCCATTATTGCGGCTCGTAAATGTCCGAATCTTATCTTTGTAAAACCTCGATTTGAAGCCTACAAAGCCGTTTCTAATCAAATCAGAGAAGTTTTTTTGGAATATACTTCATTGGTAGAGCCACTTTCTTTAGACGAAGCTTATCTTGATGTTACCGAAAATTTAAAAGGAATTTCTTCTGCAACAGAAATTGCCAAAGAGATAAGATTCAAGATAAAAGAGCGAACACAATTGACGGCTTCGGCGGGAGTTTCTTACAATAAATTCTTGGCAAAATTAGCTTCCGACTACAATAAACCCGACGGATTATTTGTGATAAAACCCAGTCAAGGTGAAAAATTTGTGAAAGATTTAGACGTTTATCGCTTTCACGGAATTGGCAAAGTGACGGCGGAGAAAATGAATAAAATGGAGATTTTCACGGGTTTAGATTTGCGACAAAAAGATGAAGCCTTCCTCCGCAAACATTTTGGAAAAGCAGGCAGCTATTATTTTGACATCGCTCGTGCCATTGATAATCGTCCTGTCAACCCCGACCGAATTCGTAAATCAGTGGGTTCAGAAAACACTTTTAATCACGATTTAGAAACCAAAATAGAATTAGAAGCAGGTTTAGCTCCGTTAATTGAAGACGTTTGGCGTTATTGCGACCGTACTCATGCCTACGGAAGAACGGTCAGTTTAAAGGTTAAATACCTTGATTTTCAGCAAATTACCCGTAGCAAAACTACTTTGTCAGCCATTATGGACAAATCATTTTTTGAGAAAATTGCTTATGATTTATTAGAGCAAATTCTGCCCGTTCCGAAGGGTGTACGGCTATTGGGCATTTCACTTTCCAATTTAGAATTTGCAGATGAAATGATTGGAAAACAACTAACGCTTAATTTCTAAGAAATCTTAATATCCAAAAGTAAATTTCTTCAACATAATACCGTTATTTTTAACTGTAATAGCACTTACTCTATTCTGAGTATCTAAATCATACGTAACAAAATTATCAATTGAGCCGTTATTATATGATTTTGGAATGAGCATTGAACACGCTAAAGTCATAAAAGTATCATTGTATGGCATATTCAGAAACTGTGTTTTCTTAGCTAAGAGATACAATGGATTTTCAACCATAGTAAAAGCTCCCAAAATATTGGTTCTATCTAAAGATGAGCCTTCTCTCCAATTCAATTTTCTTAATAAATTAGACTCATTATATTCTAAACTCAGTAAGTTATTGGTTGTTCCTGTACCATAATCCCAAGCGAGTAAATTCCCTACACTATTGTACGTCCAAGTGTTATTTCCTGAATTTCTAATTTGCAAATTGTCTTTGCTGTAAGTATATTCCCAAGTTTGACTTCCATCGGCATAGTTTGCTCCTTGATAACCATAGTTTATACCTTGCATTAGTCCATTCGCATTTCTTATGATATTATAAGTTAATACAAAATCCTTATTAGTTGTTGTGTTAAGGGTTGTTTCACTAAAAGAAGCCAATGCTTCGCCCTGCCAAGTATAAACATAAGTTGTTGGATACTTTTGATTATATGTTTCGACGACGAGTGATTTGGGGAGGGCTGGTGCTGGATGTGGCTCAACAGCCATTTCAGTAGATTTACAAGCTCCTGATAACAGAAGCAAGCTGAATAGAACGATGTTTCTTATTAATAGTTGCATGACGAATTTATTGTTTTTAAAATTCGAGTCCAAAGTCTTCTAAATTAATTTTAGAAGACTTTGGGTAGTATAAATAATCCGCTAATCAAAATATTATGCTTTGTACATCACTTGCTTTACTGCATCAATTGTACCTTGTACACTTGGAAGAATTGCTTCTAACAATGTTGCAGCATACGGTAAAGGTAAATCTTTTGAGTTTACACGAATAACTGGCGCATCCATAAAATCAAAAGCAAAGCGTTGAATATTATAAGCAATTTCAGAAGAAAGTGCCGCAATTGGGTTTGCTTCTTCCACTACTACACAGCGATTAGTTCTCTTTACAGAATTGATAACTGTCTCGTAATCAATTGGTCTAACCGTTCTTAAATCAATTACTTCTGCATTGATTCCCATTTTCGTTAATTCTGCAACGGCTGGCATAACCACTCTCGAAAGCATTTTACCGAAAGTTACAATCGTAACGTCAGTACCTTCTTTTACGATATTTGCTTTTCCGATTGGCGTTAAATATTCACCATCTGGTACAAGACCTTTATCGCCATACATTAATTCTGATTCCATGAAAATAACGGGGTTATTATCACGAATGGCAGATTTCAATAAGCCTTTTGCATCAGCAGGATTTGAAGGAATAACTACTTTCAAACCTGGCGTGTTGGCAAACCAGTTTTCAAAATTTGACGAGTGTTGAGAAGACAATTGTCCAGCATTACCAGTTGGTCCACGAAATACAATTGGACAAGAATACTGCCCACCTGACATTGACATCATTTTGGCAGCCGAATTAATAATTTGGTCAATGGCTACCAACGAAAAGTTAAAAGTCATAAATTCAACAATTGGACGAAGCCCATTTGCAGCTGCACCAACGGCAATTCCAGCAAAACCTAATTCGGCAATTGGCGTATCAATTACACGTTCTGGACCAAATTCGTCCAACATTCCTTGCGAAACCTTATAAGCACCATTGTATTCGGCTACTTCTTCTCCCATCAAAAAAACCGATGCGTCTTTACGCATTTCT
The DNA here is from genome assembly GCA_013298805.1 of Cytophagales bacterium. GTDB lineage: Bacteria > Bacteroidota > Bacteroidia > Cytophagales > Spirosomataceae > Arcicella. The sequence goes on from JAAFIU010000128.1 coordinate 10,893, forward strand.
TCGTTCATGGCTTCACGGAGTGCCTCTCTGAATTGTATTTCTCTCATTATAATTTGTCAGTTTATGCGTTTATAAGTTTATGAATGTAAGACTATTGAACAAGAACCAGTAACATAAAGTAAATTTAATATACCTTTTACTCAATTATTCGTAAACTTTAAATCTATACAAAATTAGGCAAGAAAGTTTATTCTGCCAACGTGTAGAATAGTTAATTGTTAATTAATATTTATCCTAAATATCTGACCTCCGCATTGGTTGCCACTTTAGGTAGGTAGCCGACCGCCAAAGCCATTCCATTGGGCCATAATTAAATTTTGAGAGCCACCATTTACTGAAAATAATTTGTAGAATGAATATCCCAATTCCGATTAAATAGCACCAACCTGCATTAAATTCTCCTGCCAAACCAAAGCCAATTCCATAAAACAATATTACACCTATTGTACTCTGTAACAAGTAGTTAGTCAATCCCATTTTACCCACAGCTACAAATTTATCCAAAATCCTTCTCATACTTTTTAGATTGAGTAATAGAGAAACACCCGAAATATAAAATAAGGTCATACTTACACAATGGACGGTATATAAAGAATTGGCGATGATATTTGCCCAATCGCCGATTTTTTCCCAGAGTTTAACTTGCTCCATAATGATAAAAAAGGCAATAATAAAGATGTTAGCAATTAAACTCGACCACATTATTTTTTTGAAAAACGATTTTCTGTCCTCAAAATTTTCAAATAATCGTTTTTTACCCACCCAAAGTCCTAACAAAAAGAAACCTAAAGTAATATAGATTCTACCCGAAGAAAATTGGAAATCAGCCTTATATTTAAAGTCTTTGAAATTTTGAGTGATTACTTCCGTGTAAGTGCCTTTTTTGAGTGTGTTATAAGAATATGCGGTTTCTTTTTCATATTTATCCCCCTCAATTTTCTGTTCTTTTTCAGTTTTTGGTTTTTCTTTTGGTTGAGTTTTTTGAAAAGTATCTCGAATAATTACGGGCATATTCAAAATGAAAAACAAAATACCAATCCACAACACTTTATTGCTTGCATTCCGAAATAATATCATCACAAAGCCCAAAACAGCATAAATTCCTAAAATATCACCTTTCCAATGAATATGATGAATAAAACCGATGATGAATAATATCACCAAACGCCACATAAATCTTGGGATAAAGGTTACATCATCTTCTTTTCGTTGAAGCAGTTGAATGGCAAAACTGAGTCCGAATAAAAACGAAAAAAGTGTGTAAAATTTCCCGTCGATAAAGATTCCTCCAAAATAATTGGCAATGGCTGTTCCCAAGTCATTTTGGTACTTTTGCCAAACAGGAGTGGGAATTCCTCCCGCAATGAACCAACCGCTAATATGGGCTAAAACAATTCCTAAAAGGGCAAAACCACGTAATCCATCAATCAAGAAGATTCTTTCTTTGGGGGCAACAAGGGCGTTTTTC
>JAAFIU010000327.1 GCA_013298805.1 Cytophagales bacterium
ATTCATCTAAAACATCATCCACAAAATCTAATAATTCACCGCATAAATCTCGATAAGGCACTTCTTCTTGTTTTCCAAAATCAATCAATTTTCCTTGAATTCCGTAACGGGCAGCACGCCATTTATTTTCGTTGATTAAGACTTTTCGATAAGGTCTGAAACTCAAGTTTTGTTTTAGCAATTTATGCATTTTTGCCACTAATGCTTGCATTAAAGCCGCCAAACAAATGGTTTCATCAATTCGCATCGGGATGTCACAAATTCTAAATTCAATAGTTTCAAAGTATGGATGCAAACGAATATCCCACCAAATTTTCTTGCCATTATCAATGCAATTTGTTTTTACGAGCAAATTAATATATTCGTCATATTCACTTGCCGAAGCAAAAAATTCTGGAATACCCGTGCGTGGAAATTTATCAAAAACCTTTGAACGATACGATTTAAAACCAGTATTTCTCCCACACCAAAACGGCGAATTTGTGGAAAGTGCATAAATATGAGGCAAGAAATAACGAACTGCATTCAAAATTTGTATGCCTTCCTGACGACTTTCGATACCAACGTGTACGTGGAGTCCAAAAATTAAGTTTCCTCTCGCAACGTCACGCATTTCGTCGATTAGAGCATCATAACGTTCATTTGGGGTAATTAACTGGTCTTGCCAATCAGAAAAAGGATGTGTACCCGCCGCAGCGACCCATAAGTTTTGTTGGTCGGCCAATTCAATAATGTGTCTTCGTAGCTCAGTTACTTCGGCTCTTGCTTCTTGAATATTATGACAAATATTCGTTCCAACCTCCACAACGGCTTGGTGCATTTCGGCTTTTACTCGTTCATGCAGGGTTATTTGTCCGCCCTCAACAATTTTACTCATGTGAGAGCGAAGTTCCCGAGTTACGGGGTCTATGGTTTGAAATTCTTCTTCGATTCCAAGTGTAAATAAGGGCATGATTAGGATTGGGTTATTGGGTATTAGTCTAACAGTGTTTGATAACTTCAAGATAAAAACCGATTGTCAGGCATAAAGCCGAACATACTATTCACCTTTCAATGAAGCACGGTCTTTTCCAGTAACGGATGACGACATAAATGTTCCCCAAGTTAGATTGTCTTTTCCAGGTTTATGCTTTTTAGCACGGTCGATAGCAACCTTTGCGGCAGTCTCAACAACCCAGTCAAAGTTCTCTTGTCCAACCGAATTTACATCCGCATCAGGAGCAGGATTACAGAAATCAATGGCATAAGGAATACCATCTTTCACGGCAAATTCAACTGTATTAAAGTCGTATCCTAAAGCTTTATTCAATTTCAATACGTAATCTTTAACCGTTGCTAAAAGTTTCTTTGCGTGTGGTCCCGTTGGTAACGTTGCATCATACCGTAAATGTGGTTCGTTTCGGGGTTCATAAGGCATGATTTTCACTTCTTTTCCGCCAATGCAATAACAACGGAAATAATCAGTAAATACGATTTCCTCCTGCAAAAGCATAACCAATTGGTCTGTTTCATCATAAGCATTGAAAAGTTCGTCGGGATTTCTAACCTTATAAACACTTTTCCATCCTCCACCCGAATGCGGTTTCATATACGCAGGAAAACCAATATGGTCAAAAATATCACCCCAAGGCATCGGAAATTTCAAATTTCGAAAGGAAGTTTCGGAAGTGTCAGTTGGGCGTTCTTTTGAGGGTAACAAAACCGTTTTGGGTACAGGAACACCTAAATAAACGGCCAAAGCATTATTGAAAAACTTCTCATCTGCCGACCACCAAAATGGATTATTAATTACCGCCGTGCCAGTCAAAGCTGTATTTTTGAGCATGGCACGGTAAAAAGGAACATCTTGAGAAATACGGTCGATGATTACGTCGTAACCTGAAGATTCACCTTGCAAAACTTTATCGACAATCATGCGTTCTGCCATTATTCCCGAAGGAGCAATTTGATTTACTCTTTCAACAAATGCTTCTGGAAAAGAAGACTCCATTCCGTGAAGAATACCAATTTTTTTCATGTTTATTTTTTAAAGGTTTTAGGAGTTGGGTTTTAGGGGTTAGCGTAAATTAGCATTACAATCTAACACCTAACACCATAAGCCTAACACCTGATTTCTAAATTTTATTCAAATATTCAGGAAACATTTCACGCCAAATATCCCAATCATGCGTGCCATGCCAACGAATGTCTAACCAATGATTAATATTTTTATGAGCCAAAATTTTAGATAATCTTTCTGTTTCTGGTTTACAAAAATCATCGTTGCAAGTACCTAAAACAATATTCATATCCCATAAATTAGCATCATTAGAATTAGGTAAATAGTCAGGTGGATTATTAAAATAGACATTTTCATCGTAATAATCACCTAAAAATGAACGGATATCAAAAGCAGCTCCCATTGTAAAAAGGTGAGAAACTTTATCGGGATGACGAAAAGCAAAATTTGCCGCATGATACCCCCCAAAACTACAACCTGCCACAGCTACTTTTGTTACATTGCACTCACTCATAATGGCAGGAATTAATTCTTCATTCAAATATTGGTCATAATAATTATGGTTTTGAATCCTTTCGGCTGGATGCAGATGCTTACCATACCACGAATAGCCGTCAATACTATCGGGACAATATATTTTCACTTTTCCACTTTCAATATGCCCACGAGCAGATTCGATTAATTTAAAATCTTTAGCTTCATAATACCTGCCCATTGTAGTTGGAAAAACGATGACGGGATAACCCCAGTTGCCATAAATTAGCATTTCGTTGTCAGCACCAAGATGGTGTGAATAATACTTGATATAACGTTCTTGCATAGAATGACAGGTTTGATTTGTTTATTTTATTGTTAATTTTATTCTAAAATAGATATTGTTTTTTAGTTTCAAAACATTTCAAACAATATTTTTCATGCGAAGAATTTTGCAAACAATCTGCCTTTGTGGAATTATCCTAAAATCTCAGGCACAAGAAAACCTTAACATTGTGACCCAAAACAGCCCTCAACTTACTCAGATTGAAGAAAATATAACTTCAAAATATTTACATCGGAATGTCCGCTGTACTTTGATATATCCTAAAAATATTTCTCAAAAATTACCCATTCTTTTCTTTAATGATGGACAAGATTTTGAGGCATTACGGATGAAATCATGTATTTCCGACTTACTCAATGAGCAAAAGATTTTACCGTTTTTTTGTGTGGGAATTCATGCTAATGAAGCTCGTTTACAAGAATACGGTACTGCCAGTCAAGTAGATTATAAACTAAGAGGAAGTAAAGCCAAACAATATACTGATTTTGTAATTCTTGAACTTTTACCTTGGTTAAACAAATATTTTTCCATCCAAACAGAGGGGAATGTCATTTCTGGATTGTCATTAGGTGGACTTTCGGCAATGGATATTGGTTGGAATAATCCAGCGGTATTTTCAAAAATTGGCGTATTTTCGGGTGCTTTATGGTGGCGACAAAAATCGGAAGAAGAGGGTTATACAGATGAAAACGACCGAATAATTCATAATATAGTTAGAAATGGGGTTTTCAAAAAAGGCATGACATTCTGGTTCGAAGCAGGCACAAATGATGAAAATTCTGACCGAAATAATAATGGAATCATTGATGCCATTGATGATACGCTTGATTTAATGAAAGACCTTGAAAAGAAAGGCTATCACAAGGGTTCAGATATTATTTATGAGGAAGTACAAGGCGGAGAGCATAATCATCATACTTGGGCAAACGTATTACCAACATTCCTAACTTGGGCTTTTGCTAAGTAATTATGTTCATTTTAAGTTTTTTTAACTTTACATATTACAGTAAAAACAACCTTTTACGTTAACATTGCATTTTAATTATTACTCTATTTTAAAACCTAAAAAAATGTTCAAAAAACTCCTCTTTACAAATATTAATATTCTGTTATTTACGGTATTTTCTTATGCTGGTGGTATAAAAGGTTCAATAAAAAATGCCAAAGGTGAACAACTTTCTTATGCTTCAATTGTAGTAAAAGGCTCTTCAAAAGGTACAATGGCAAACGACGATGGTAAATATGAATTATCCTTAGAAAAAGGCTCTTACACAATTATTTTCCAGTATTTAAGTCATAAAAACCTTGAAAAAAAAGTTGAGATTGACAATGATTATGTGCCATTAGATGTGGTTTTGGAAGAACAATCAGTAGCATTAAGTGAAGTAAAATTCTCCGCCAAAGCTGAAGACCCTGCCTACACTATTATGCGTAAAACCATTTCAATGGCTCGTTTCAAAATTTTAGAACTTAATAATTATTCGGCTCGCACTTATGTAAAAGGAACAGCTCAGGTAAAAGAAGTGTCAGGCTTGGTAAAAATGTTTGCTGGTAAAAAGATAGAACAGGAGACTGGAATCAAAATTGGACAAATGTATGTAATTGAATCAATCAATGACATCAATTTCAAACAACCATCATCTGTAAAAGAGAAAGTTATTTCTGCACGAAACAATTTACCTAAAAAACTCCAAGACCAAGGTGCTAATTTTATCACCGTAGCCAGAACAAATTTTTACAATTCAAAAGCATTTGGCGA
>JAAFIU010000185.1 GCA_013298805.1 Cytophagales bacterium
AAGATGCTGGACTGGCTATTGTCTTTTGCTATGCTGGGATGTCTCTTGGTAATTTTTTGTGTGGAATTTTATCAGAATTTTTAAAAAGTCGCCGAAAAGCTCTCATTATTTTCCATATTTTTCTGACCCTTGCTGTTATATTTTATCTTAATTCTGGCAATATAAGTCTTCCATTGTTTTATTTTAAAATATTTTTGATGGGTATTGGTATTGGTTTTTGGATTGTCTTTGTTACGGTTTCGGCAGAACAATTTGGCACCAATATCAGAGCAACAGCTACAATCACAGCTACTAATTTTGTTCGTGCGGCCTTATGGATTTTTACGTGGGCAACTTTTAGTTTAGGTTCAAATTTATTGCAAAATGCTTTTTACATTGCCATTATATCCCTGTTAATTGCCATTGTATCTGCTTATTTATTACCCGAAACTTATGATAAATCTTTAGATTATGTAGATTAATGTTGGTCGAAGAATGCCTTTAAATTGTAGATATACTTTTCTCCTATATCTACTTTTATTCCACTTTTCAAATACAAATATTTATCCGCTCGACAAACTAAATCAATATGATTGGTATTGATAACATACGATCTATGAATTCGCATTAATGGAGATTTCCCTTCAAAATCATCTAAAATATAAGATGAAGTAACAAAGCACTGATTATTTTGAACTACCCAAATTTTCAAAAATCCTTTTTTATTGACATCAGTTTCAGCATAAACAATGTCGTCATGCAATATTTTTTTTGTTAGATTTTCGTTTCTTGAGTTTACTATTTTTATCAATATATAGGGAGGTGTTAACTCATCTGGAGGATTTGGAGAAGGAGTTTCAAGAGCAATATTTGCTAAATTTAATACTTTTTGAACTGCCTTTTTGAATTTTTCTGGAGTGAGTGGTTTTTCAACAAAATGGGTAACATCCAATTCAAAACCTTCAATTGCTCTTTCAGAACGAACCGTAGTAACGATTACAAAGGGGATATAGTTTTTACGAATCCTCAAAAAATCTAATCCATCAATGCTTCCTTTTAGTTCGATGTCTAAAAACATCAAATCTATTTTTTGTAAATCCAATAATTTACTTGCTTCAATGGCATTGTCACAAACACCTTCAAAAGTTAAATTGGGGTGTTCTTCAATTAGTTTCCTCAAAACCTTTTGAGCAGGTTTTTCGTCTTCTACAATCAAACATTTTAATTTTTGTGTCATGGTTAGTATAAATTTTTAATCTTTAGCGGAGCTGTATTTTTAAATGAACCGTAAAAATGTCATTTTCGCTATTCAATAATAATTGATGCTTGTTTTCATAGACCAATTTCAAGCGTTTTCTTACATTTAAAATACCAATATGTTCAGGTTGTTGATAGGTTTCTTCATGCTTGGTTGGTTGTTTGTTACTAACGACCATTATCAAATGGTCGTTATCAACGGATAGCTTGATTTTTGCCCATCGTTGGTCAAGACAACGCTCAATTCCATGTTTGAAAGCATTTTCAACAAAAACAATCAAAATCATAGGAGCGATTGTTAAAGATTTGTCAAAAGTTTCAACTTCCCAATCAATTATCAAATTATCACTTTCGTCATATTTGAGTTTCTTCAAGGTAATATAATCCATCAAAAACAGTACTTCTTCGGTCAATAGCACTTTATCTTTATCGCATTTATAGAGAATATATCGCATCAATTCTGATAGTTTTTCTGTAATTTCTACTGCCATACTCATTTCTTTGAGCTGTAAAATATTGTATAAATTATTTAACTCTCCCAGCAAAAAATGTGGATTTATTCGCCACCGAAGGGCATAAAATTCGTATAATTCTTTCTCCTGCTTCATTTGCAGAAACTTATAATCCTTCTCAATAAGGCGTGTTTCTATTTCCAGTGTTTGGTTTTGAAAAGTTAAATTGGTATTGACCGTTTCAAGCAATTTACTGGTCTGATACCACCTTGATGTATAGAAAAGCCCCGTGAGCATGACCATCGAAAAAATACCATTCGGGAAATTCCACGCAGAAGTAAGCAACTCTTTTTGTCGAACAGACAATGAGATAATTCCATCCCAAAAAAACATTTTGGCTACCCATTTAAAAACAAAACCATTAATTAAACCCAAAAACACCAATGAAAATATATATAAAACATAATTTAATGACGCTTGTTGGCGGTTGTTTCGAGGTAAGAATAGCTTTGGAAACACCCAATAAAGATGGATATAGGCAAAGAATGGATTACACATTAAGTTCAAAACAGTTAAAATCAAACTGTCATTATTGTTTTTTTGATTCCAGATACTATACCCAAACGCATGAATCAATGCCATTGCAGCCCAAAAAGCAAAGTGCATTTGGATTGCGGGATAACTCAATTGTGTAGCAGTTTTCGAGTCTTTCATCAAAAGAAATAGATTTGAAAATTTGAATTTTGCATAAATACAATTTTTTCTAAAAAAAACACTAAAAATAAACCTAAACAATGCTTTTTTATGGACAAACAGGGCTAATATACCGATGAAAATAGAATTATGTCTTATTTTCTTTCAAGAATAATTCTATCCTTAAAACAAAGGTATTCATATTATCTTCTATTTTTTCTTTATTTAATTCAATTAGTTTTGACTCATCCATTGAGCCTGTATCAAAAGTCTTAATGTTAAAACTATCAAATAACTTTTATCTAATTGCCCTTTTCAAAATGAAAAAAAGAATCTTTATGATGTTGATGGGAGTGGCTCTCATCACAACAGTATCATCATTCTCAACGATTGGTGGAGACCCAATCAAAATTGGTGTCTATGGCCCTTTTTCTGGCGGTTCTGCACCAATGGGGCTTTCAATGAGAAATGGCGTGCGTTTAGCAACCGCCGAAATTAATGCTGCTGGGGGTGTTCTCGGCAGAAAAATTGAATTAGTAGAACGAGATGACGAAGCAAAAAATGAACGTGGTGGTCAAATCATGCAAGAGTTACTATTCAAAGAAGATGTTTCTGGAATTTTAGGACCTGTCAATACAGGTGTTGCTGATGCTTCAACAAAGTATTCTAATGACAGGAAAGTTCCTCAAATTATTAATGTTTCGGCGGGAGCAAAAGTAAATGATTTGTTTGCAACCAACCCTGATAATTACATTTTCAGAATTGCGGCTAACGACTATGTTCAGTCTGAAATGATTATAAGAGAAGCTTTACAAAAAAGAAAATTCAAAAAACCGGCTCTTCTTTGTGATGATACAAATTACGGACAAGGTGGACGTGCTAAATTAGAGTCAGCTCTGGCAAAAAGAGGTATTAAAGCCGTTTCTGTGGGTAAATTCAAATTGAAAGATACTGACATGACAGCACAGTTACAAGAAGCAAAAAATGCTGGTGCTGATGTTTTATTGGTTTATGGTATTGGTCCAGAATTAGCAGCGGTAGCAAATAATCTTGAGAAAATTGCTTGGAAAGTTCAAATAATTGGTGGTTGGACACTTTCTATGAGCAATTTTATCAATAATGCAGGTAAAAATGGAAATGGAGCAACAATGCCTCAAACATTTATCGAAAACGGTGTTACCAGTAGCAAAGGTTCTAAATTTCTTGCTGCCTACGAAGCAACTTATAAAGAGAAAAATATTCCTGTGGCTGTGGCTGCCGCACAAGGGTATGACTCAATGTATTTGATGAAAATGGCAATTGAACAAGCAGGAACAACTGAAGGACCAAAAATAAAAGCAGCTTTAGAAAACTTCAAAAAAGGCTATACTGGTGTAACTGGTACTTATAAAAAACCATTTTCGGCAACAGACCACGAAGCCATTCATGAAGTCAATATAATAATGGGTGTGGTGAAAGATGGCATCGTTGTGCCACCAAACAAATAAATCAGAAAAAGAAATGATGAATTATAAGTTATTGATTTGTAAAAACTGACCATCAATTAATTACAAGCCAATACACGGGGAGTCTCGTTATAATTCATCATTCTCAATTTTCAAGGTCTTAAAATTGAATTAAATGGAACAATTTATACAATTGCTTATCAGCGGTATTGCCCAAGGAATGATTTATTCTTTGGTAGCTTTTGGCTACAATATCACCTTTTCAACTTCCCGAAGTTTCAACTTTTCACACGGAAACTTCCTAATGTTGGGTGGCGTAGTTGGCTTAATTTTCTTTATTAACAATCAAGTACCATTTTTGGCTATGGTTCTGGCGGTGGTTTTTGTGGGGTTGATAATGGGGTTGATTTTATATAAAACTTCGATTGAGCCTTCTCTCAAATCAAAATCTAATTATGCTTGGATTTTAGCAACCTTAGCCTTCGGTATTATACTCAAAAACATAGTTGAAGTATTTTGGAGTACCGACGATTTTAGATTTGACTCTCCCCTTGGTAATGCTCCCATCCGAATTATGGGAATTGGAGTTTTACCCCAAGAGATTTTAATTATCATCGTAGCCATCTGTATTGTGGTTGCCGTTGAAAGTTTCAAGAAATATACCATTTTCGGCAAAGCTATCGTAGCTGTCAGTGAAGATAAACACACCGCAAGTTTGATGGGAATTAACCAACAATTTGTTATTTTATTTTCATTTTTGTTGAGTTCTGTTATTGCTTGTTTGGCAGGGGTTTTGGTTGCCCCAATTACAATGGTTGGTGCAACGATGGGTACTGTATTAGGCGTTAAAGCTTATGCCGTTTCGATTATTGGGGGTTTAGAATCGGGCTATGGTGTATTGTTAGGAGGTTTAATTATTGGGCTTTCCGAAGCCTTTACTGCTCGCTATATTTCAACTGGCTATAAAGATGCACCTGGTTTCTTGATTCTAATTTTGGTCTTACTTTTTTTACCATCAGGTATTTTTGGAAAAAAAATCTTCAAAAAAGTATAAATTATTTTCTAATTATTGCTGAATAATAACACGTTTATCAAATGAAAAAAATCATCTACGGAATCTTACTTTTATTACCATTTTTATTGCCCCAAATGGTTGATAATCCGTACTATATACAAGGAATTCTTTGTCGAATCATTGTCTATGCCATGCTTGTGGCATCTTTAGATTTGATTGTAGGTTATATTGGTGATGTCTCTATTGGTCATGCTGGTTTTTTTGCAATTGGTGCTTATGCAGTTGGTATTCTGACATCCACCCAAGAGCTTAATTCTGATAGTAGCATGACGTGGTTTCCACATATTCCATTTTTTGTTGCCTTATTTATTGGTGTTTTACTCACCGCCTTGGCAGGTTTTATTTTAGGGTTTCCTGCTCTCAGGCTAAGTGGACCTTACTTGGCGGTTGTTACCATTGCTTATGGTTTATTGATTTATACCATCATTAATGAACAAGAATACCTTACCAATGGAACAAAAGGTATTTCTTTGGAACCGATTGAAGTCTTCGGAGTAAAATTCGGTGGAAGTAATTATCTATATATCGTTTATCCATTCTTGATAATGGTCATGTACGTCATTCATAACCTCACAAAAAGCTATTGGGGACGTGCCTTTGAAGCCATCAAATACAGTGAAGTAGCCGCTTCATCTTGTGGCATTTCTAAGTCTTATTACAAAATTTGGGCTTTTGTCATTTCAGCGGGTATTGCAGGTTTGGCTGGTGGTTTTTTCTCACAATTAGATGCCTATGTTGCTCCTAATACTTTCTCTTATAATTTCTCAGTCGAATTTCTGATTGCTTTAATTGTAGGTGGAGTTCAGTCTATTTTAGGAAATATTTTAGGAGCAAGTGTTATGGTTATCTTCCCTGATTTATTTACAAAATTCAATGACTATCGTTTAATCATCTTTGGTTTTTCTTTACTATTGGTTTTGTTTTTTATGCCTAAAGGATTGGCTGGATTTGTAAATCTCATTAAAAAACGTTTTACCAAAAAAAAAGATGGCCATTATATTGAAGCCCTCATTGAAAGAGCATCAGCAGTAAAATTGTTTGACGAATTAAAAGAGAACAATGACCAAGTTGCCGTTCAACTCAAAGATTTAACTATGCGTTTTGGTGGATTAGTTGCCGTAAATGAGTTGAATATGACTATTAAAAAAGGGACAGTTCATGGATTGATTGGACCAAATGGTAGTGGCAAAAGTACAACTGTTAATTTATTGACAGGCATTTATCCTCCTGCCGGTGGCAAAGTACAGCTTTTTGGCAAATCAATTATTGCTGAATCAACTTATAAAAGAGCCAAACTTGGCATTGCTCGTACTTTTCAAAATCTTCAATTATTTAGCGACATGACAGCCCTCCAAAATGTAATGGTGGGTATGCACAATTCGTTTACGTCTAATTTGTTTTCAATTTGCTTTAATTTACCCAAGTCACAAAAAGAAGAAAAAAACGTAGAAACCAAAGCATTTGCTTGGTTGCAGTTTGTAGGCTTGGAAGACATTGCTTTTACAGAAGCCAAAAACTTATCGTATGGACAGGCACGATTACTCGAAATTGCTCGGGCATTGGCATCTAATCCGAGTTTACTTTTATTAGACGAACCAGCAGCGGGATTGACAGCAGGTGAAATTGAAAAAATCAATATTTTGATTAATAAAATTAAAGAGTCAGGTATTTCGGTATTACTGATTGAGCATCACATGGATATGGTTATGGCGGTTTCTGACGAAGTAACGGTGTTGGATTTTGGAAAAAAAATAGCCGAAGGTACACCTAATCAAATTCAGAACAATCCAACTGTAATTACAGCGTATTTAGGTACTCACGAAACTTCTTTTCACTAAAAGTTTCTTCAATAACATTAACAATGAAAATACTCGAAATAAAAGATTTAGTAGTCAATTACGGAAAAGTTGCCGCTCTTAAAGAAATTTCATTAGAAATAGAAGAAGGAGAATTAGTTGCCGTAATTGGTAGCAATGGGGCAGGCAAAACAACTACCATGAATACCATCTCAGGATTACTTAGCCCTACTTCTGGCGATATTCTTTTAAATGGAAAATCTATTTGTAAAATTCCAGCTCATCAAGTAGCGGCATTAAATATTTCTCACGTACCCGAAGGCAGAAAAGTATTTGCTTCTATGTCGGTTAAAGACAACTTACTCTTGGGTGCATATTTACGCATTCGTAAAGGAGAAAAAAAACAAGTAATAGCTGATATTGACGATATATATAGCATCTTTCCAAGACTCAAAGAACGAGAAAACCAGCAATCGGGTACGTTATCAGGTGGCGAACAACAAATGTTAGCCTTAGGAAGAGCATTGGTGTCAAAACCTAAATTATTATTGCTCGACGAACCCTCAATGGGGCTTGCTCCTGTCATTATTGATGAAGTTTTTAAGCTAATCAATACTATCAAAAAACGTGGTGACATGACTATTTTTTTGGTAGAACAATTGGCATATAGAGCTTTGGAAGTGGCCGACCGTGCTTATGTAGTAGAGCAAGGAAACATCAGTTTGACAGGTACAGGCAAAGAATTAATGACAAACCCAGAGGTTCGAAAAGCCTATTTGGGAGCAGGAAAGTCGTAAAATTTACAAACAACATTTTATCATTAGTCATCTTTAAAATAAACACAATGAAAAAAAATATTTTTGCTTTACTCTGTTTCTTCGGAGTAAACTCAGCGGCATTGGCACAGACAGCTCCTGCAACAACTACAACCAGTACAAGCACTACAACACCGCCTCCAGCCGAACAAAAGGTAACCGTATTTGGCTTTGTTAGAAATGATGTTTACTACAATACCAGAAGAAATCTTGACTTAAGAGATGGGGCTTTATCTGTTTATCCATCTGATGCAACAAATTTGCCTATTAAAGATGCCGCAGGTACAACCCTAACTAACAACTTGAATGATGATAACAATGCCATTCCACAATTGGGTTATTCTGCCATTATTACTCGTTTGGGTATAAAATTTGCTGGAATTACCGCTTTCGGAGCAAAGGCAAGTGGGATGATTGAAACAGATTTTTTTGGAATTACAAATGGAACAGCTGGAACTTCGGGAGGTGGCACAGAAAATTTACTTCGCTTACGCCATGCTTATGCGGCATTAGATTGGGATAAAACACAATTACTGGTTGGGCAATATTGGAACCCAAATTTTATTCCTAAATGTTTTCCTGCCACAACGGCTTTTAGCACGGGAATTCCCTTCAATCCATTCGGATTTATTCCACAAGTACGTTTAACTCGCAAATTGTCTTCTGATATTTCATTGATGGGAATGCTTTTTGGATATGACATTGCGGGTTTTAGTCCAGCAGGAACTTTTCAAGCAGGTACAGGAGTTGATGCCAAAAAATTTGCTGGAATGCCGTCTTTTGCTACACAATTAGGATTTGAAAACAAAAAAATATTAGCAACAGTTGGCATAGAAGGCAATACAATTAGACCCAGAATTACGGATACTCAAAACCCAAGTACAGGTGTTTATGGAGGCACAGGAAGTACAAATTTAAGTAAAAACATAAGCACAGATCTTTTTACACTCAATTTATTAGCCTTTGCCAAACTAACAACCAATAATTTCACTCTTAAAGCATATACCAACTATGGTCAAAGTTATACACAATATGTGGGATTAGGCGGATTTGCAGAATACAGAGATGTTACCACTGGTGCTTGGAAATACGTTGCCCAAAATCAGTTAAATCTTTGGGGAGAATTGACCTCAACGAAATCTAAAAAATACCAACCTGCTATTTTTGTAGGATATTTACAAAACATGGGGTTATCAAGCCCAATTAATAAATCAAGCGTTTCGGGTTCTACCCTTGCTTTCTTAGGAAGAGGAATAAGCACTTCAAGAGTTTTTGATAACATGCTAAGAATTTCACCTCGCTTAGATATTTATTCTGGAAAAATGAAGTTTAGCTTAGAGTATGAATATTCGTCAATGTTATGGGCAGATACTGATGGAACAGTCGTTAGTGCTACTGGAGATATTCCTCAAAGCACTTCTTTTAAAGCTGGAACAAGTAACTTGGCTCGTTCATTTAATGCTATAAATCATCGTCTTGGTGCTGTTATTATTTATAATTTTTAAGTTATATTAATTCACAAAAAAGAGGCTGTCTCAAAAGTAATTTTGGGACAGCTTTTGGTTTATGCCACTTTTTGCAAAAGATTAGAGTAATTTTTACTGATTTTGAGAATAGCTGAGTTCTTATCGACTTTTTTATTACT
>JAAFIU010000335.1 GCA_013298805.1 Cytophagales bacterium
TGAGGTGGGGTAAAATGTTGTTGCCTAAAACTAACAAAAAATGTTAATAAGAATCAAATTTTACAAAATGAATAAGAGCCAACCAAATATTATTCGGTTAGCTCCTATTTACCAAGTTACCCTGTAATCTTCGTTTTGCAACCTGTATTGAAACTACAAACCATTTATGGAAAATGAAATCTGCGAAAATCCGTATCATCGGTAGTCTATCGTTCAGTTACCTTTTCCCAAACTTTGGTTTCAAAATTGTACTTTTTTATAACTCTTGCAGGATTTCCAACGGCCACACAAAATGGAGGAATATCTTTCGTTACTACTGCTCCTCCAGCCACAACGCTATGTTTTCCAATGGTTACACCTGCCGTAATTAACGCATTTGCTCCAATCCAGCAATCATCTTCAATGGTAATCGTAGCCACCGTTTCACCTTGTAAATATATTGGTTTACTTACATCGGTATAATTGTGATTCAGCCCACTCATGACAATATTTTGAGCAAGAATAACATTGTTGCCAATGCTAACAGGGCCAATGATTACATTACCAATGCCAATTCGAGAATTATTGCCAATGTTTACCGCCCCAACGCCATTATTGATAGTTGCAAAATCCTCGACGGTGCTATAATCACCAAGATTGAACGTTTGGAATGGTAATACATCCATTCTGGTGCGTCGGCAAATGGTTGTACCTTTTCCTTTTTTATGAAAAAATGGATTTACAAACCATTGAACCCATAATCGAGGGCGTGCCTGATGCTTTGGAATAAGACACCAATGAACAAAATTCTTTAATCGAGGGTTTGACTTAATGGTAGAAATTAGAGACATCTTATTTTTTGAAAAGGTATTTATTCACTCGCATTTTCAAGGCGTTTTTTAAACCTCCATCCAATTGTATTCGGCGGTCGCTTGTCCAAACTCTTGCCGCTGAACCTTCAATGGCTTTAATTTTTCCACCTGCTTGCAATAATCTCAGTGCCATCATTCCGTCTTCGGTAGCATTTTGTTCAACAACACCTGCTGAGCCTCTGAACGTTCTTTGGGTTTCAATATCATAGCCATTTACATCAATTCCTTTTTGGCGAATAAACCCAGAATTGAAGCCTACTGTGTTTAAATAAGGTTGTGTTTTTCCTTTTTTTCTGATAATAAAACCGCTCAGAAATTCATAAAAAGCATATTGCCAACGGGGTGTTTTATGGCTTGGTAAAAAAGAATAACTCCCATGAACGCAATAAACTTGCTCATCTTTCATCATGCCATCTACCATTGCTGTAATCCAACCCGATGGATAAAGCGTGTCACTATCGCCAGACAATAAATATTGCCCTTTGGCTTCGTGTAGTCCACGGGTGCGGGCGTGTCCAACGCCTTGTTTGGTTTCTAAAATATTTTTTACTCCCAATGAATTAAGTAAACCTGCTGTGCCATCCGTTGAATTATTATCAATCACTAATAATTCAACTTCGTATTTTGTATTGGTTTCTGCTAATGAAATGAGGGTGTGCAAAATGCTTTGCTCTTCGTTCCAAGCAGGAATGACAACACTAACGATTGGATGGTCAGTTGAAAAACGAGCTAATTTCTGCTTTAATTTAAGTATTTCTGCCTCATTCATTTGCTTGAAATTGAGGGGTTTTTGAAGGATATTTTTGACCCATTTGGGAATGATGAAATCTATCATAATATTTATGCTGCTCGTTTTACTTTTTCCCAAATACCCGACGTTAATCCATTTCTGTATCGTAAATAGCCTTTTATTGCACAATAATTCATAAAAGAAAAATAGAATGGAACAAAGAGAAGTTTTATTCTGATTTTCTGATTTTCAAGGTAATAACCGATGATTGCCAAGAGATAAAAGGCAATTTGTTCGACCATTAAAAACTCATAAATTAACGATGGATTTAGGATAATAATGGCTGCATTAAGAAGGAAAATTAAGGGTAAACAAAATGGTGCAACCGCCCAACGCATGGCTCTGTGCGATATATATTGGAAGGAAAGTAACCCATATTTAAAGATATTCCAAAGAAACCCCAAACGAGCAATCGACTGAAAACCGCCCGATGCAATCCTAATTTTTCGCTTCATTTCGTCTTGAATAGAGAATGAAGGACGCTCACTTGCGTAGGCTTCGGGTTCATAAATAACTCTAAAACCATTAGCCGCAATTCTCAAAGAAACCATGAAGTCGTCTAAAAGTGTATCTTTTTCAACTTCGCCAAATAACTCAGTTCGCACGGCAAAAAGTTCACCTGCTGCTCCAACTACTGAATAAAGTTGGGTATCTAATTTCTTTAAAAACGATTCGTATTTCCAATAAAGCCCTTCGCCTGCCCCTGCGGCGGCTTCTGAACCTTCGGTTTCAATCCTTTTTTCACCCGCCACTGCCCCAACGATTGGGTCTTGAAAATGCCTAACGATATTTTTAATTACTTGGTTATTCAAATTAGTATTGGCGTCGGTAAAAATTACGATGGGCGATTCTATGGTTTTTATAGCCATGTTCATCGCTTCAATTTTGCCTCTTCGGGTATCTCCACCAATCATTTTTAGGTTTGGATAGGTGCTGATTAATGACAAAATATATTCAGACGTTCCATCATTTGAGCCTTCGGTGACGAATAAAACTTCTAATTTATCGGATGGATAATCTAAACTAAATGTATTTTTTACTTTGGCTTCAATGCACAAGATTTCGTTGTAGGCAGGAATTGCCAAGGTCACTTTCGGGAGAAAATTCGGGTCATTATATTGCTTAAATGTTTTGCCTAAAATATTTCTTATTTTGACTAATATCCAAGCCACAATTCCGTAGCCGAGGTAAGTATAAACCACCAAACCAATACACAGCCAAAAACATATTTCCAGAAAAAAAGTCATTATTTTAAATTTTCGGTGAAAAATTACACATTCTCAGATTGTAGAAGGGCAGGGAATGTCATGAAAAATATTTTCATATCGTACTTAAATGAGAAATTTCGAGCGTATTCTATATCCAATTCAATGCGTTCTTCTTCAGTCATTTCCTTTTTTCCTTTTCCTCTTTTGGTTACTTGCCAAAGTCCTGTCAGTCCACCTGGTCCAGCAAAACGTTCAATGTATTTATCGGTAGTAAGTTTTTCGGCTTCATAGAGTGGAAGTGGACGATTGCCAATTAAGGACATATCTCCCATGAAAATATTGAAAAGTTGCGGTAATTCATCAATACTGCTATTTCTTAAAAAACCGCCAAATTTGGTAATTCTTGGGTCATTTTGAAATTTCATAAAAGCAACTTTTTCTTTTTTCTCTGCCAAATATGCTTTTTCACAAATAACTTCACCATCCAAAAATAATTGTTGCTGACACGCACCCTTTAAAACACAATCATCACACAGTCCTTCAATTTTTTTGTCATTGATTTCTTTGGTGTACATATTCAACGACCCCATGTTTTTAATCAATTGGTCGGCATCGGTACGCATGGTTCTGAATTTATAGATTTCAAAAACTTTGTACCCAGCTCCAACTCGTCGAGATTTATAAACAATTGGACCTTTGGAATCCAATTTTATCAATATCGAAACGATGGCTAAAATTGGCGAGAGTAAGAGCAAGGCTAAACCCGTTGAAATAACATCAATGGAGCGTTTCCAAAAGGGTATTTTTACGGCTAAAATATTAGATTTTGCTTGTTGATTTGCCTGATAATGACGGCGTTTGACGAAATATTCTAAGCGAGTTACCAAATCTCCTTTGCTAAAATCTTTCGTAAATAAATCATCGCCTTTCTTTTCGGTAACTTCTTTGATTAATCCTGGTGAAATTTGCTCACTTGTGATGATTACGGGTAAAGTTCGAGTCCAGCTTTCTGTACGGACAGTTTCCAAAAACTTCAATCCACCCATATTTCTACCAATAATAATGGCATCGGGTGGGTAGGTGTTTTTTATGAATTCCAAACATTCTTCGGCATTTTCAATAACTTTTACACTGAGTCTGTCCCCAAATTTTTTCACGAAATTTACCGTAACAGCATGGTCATTTTCAACTAAAATAACTTTTATGGTGAAGGAATTTTGTTCTGACTCACTTTGTTTGATATTATCCATATTGCTGAGTTGAATTATTGAGGTTTTACTCTGCGTAAAATTGCTTTGATTTTTGCGAGAACTTCCATCGGATTGAATGGTTTTAACATGAAGTCATCCGCACCCAAATTGAGACATTCAATCCGTTCTTTACTTTCATCCGTTCCAGAAAGAATGATAATCGGTAGGTCGCTGTAAAGATTGCTGGCTCGGATTACCTTAATAAACTCTTTACCATTCAGATTGGGCATATTGAGGTCAGCAATGATAAAATCAGGGTCATTGCCTGCTTCCAACCAATTCATGCCTTCCATACCATCGTTTTTAAGTGTTACCTCAAA